>JAUSQD010000098.1 GCA_030652695.1 Actinomycetota bacterium | reverse complement strand
AAGTCCCTTGTCTGTGCCTTTCAGGTTTGAATTGTTTACACGGTGATGACGGCTTCGACTACGTGGACAGGAATGCGGACGTGATCGATCTCGATGGCATCCGCTGCTTGCATCGCCTGTACGAGCTTCGCTGCCCAGCGGTTCTCGAATGCCACAAGCAGTGCTGAACTGTTGATAGGCAGATCATCGCTGATCTCTTCGGCGTCTGTCTGATCCAGGGCGCCTGGTTGGGCGATCTGAATCTCCATGAATGCTGGACCGGTCTCTGCATTCAGATCAGCCATCTCGATTGATGACACGACGCCGTTAGCATCCTTGATGACGAACAGCATGTCCAAAATGCGAATGGTGTTGCTGGCAACGAGATCCAGGATGGCCGGAGCAATCCGTCCGGTGAACTGATTCCCGGGAAATCCGATGACGTACACATCTACTGGGCCAACGGCCATAGTTCCTCCTTGTTCAGGGGACAAGGCAACTCGAAGATCTCCGTGTCCGATGAAGCGAACACTAGTTGCTGACGTACTTCATTCCCAAGGGGTTTTCCAGTCAGCCTTTGATAAGGCATGCGTTGTTTCGTGTGGGTGTTCGTGTCGTCGAGTATCGGCACTGTTCGTTGCTGGCGTAACGCAAGGCTGGCCTTCAGCCCGAGGATTACCATCGATCCATATTCTGAGCCTTGGATGGATGTGCCCATTGATGATTCGCCTGCTTCGCCAATTTCTTCATCCATACCGGCAAACTCTCGTGATCATCGTGTTGCTGCTGACCGTCCAGGCTTTGGGTCAGTTGTATCTGCCGAACCTGAACGCCTCGATCATCAATGAAGGCGTACTCAAGGGTGATACCGACTTCATCCTCCGCACCGGAGCTTTCATGTTGATAGTGACAGCAGTGTTCACTGTCGCTGGAGTCATTGCCGTCTACTACAGCGCGCGCACGGCAATGAGATTTGGTCGCGACGTTCGCCTCTCGCTGTTCGAGCGAGTTCAGGGATTCGCACTGCGAGAAGTGAATGAGTTCACTGCGCCTTCACTGATCACGCGCAATACCAACGATGTGCAGCAGATCCAGATGCTGGTCGTCATGGCATTGACGACGATGATCTCGGCACCGATCGTTGCAGTCGGCGGCATCTTCATGGCCATGCATGAGGATTTGCGACTCTCGGCGCTCCTACTGGTGGTCGTGCCTCTGCTGCTGTTGGTCATCGGACTGATCGTGTTTCGCGCTGTGCCGCAGTTTCAGGTCATGCAGGACCGAATTGACCGCATCAACCTCGTGCTCCGCGAAAAGCTGTCTGGGATTCGCGTCATCCGCGCCTTCGTGCGAAATGGCTATGAGCGCGAGCGATTCGCGGAGGCCAATGACGCACTGACTGCCACCTCTCTTCGCGTGCAGCGCTTGTTCGCCCTGATGATGCCATCGCTCTCCCTGATCTTGAATCTCGCAATCGTCGCAGTGCTGTGGTTTGGCGGCATGCTGGTCAACGACGGCTCCCTGCAGATTGGCAATCTCACCGCCTTCATCGCCTACGTCACCCAGATACTGACTTCGGTGATGATGGCGGTGATGATCGTGGTGATGATTCCGCGCGCGGCTGCCTCCGCTGAGCGAATTCAAGAGGTACTGGACACCGAGCCCGCAATCCGTGAACCAGAGCATCCGTCTGAAGTGCTGCCAACAGCCGGCGTGGTTGAGTTTCGCGATGTCGATTTTCTCTACCCGGGTGCGGAGCAGCCTGTGCTGCAGGGCGTGAACTTCACGTGCAGTCCGGGGCAGGTCACGGCCATTGTTGGCAGCACTGGAGTGGGCAAGACGACTGCGGTCAACCTGATGTCACGCCTCTACGACGTATCCGGCGGGCAGGTGCTCATTGATGGTGTGGATGTCCGGGAGCTCCCGTTCGAATCCCTGTGGGCAGCATTCGGTGCGGTGCCGCAGAAGGCCTTCCTGTTCCGCGGGACCATTGCCAGCAATCTGCGCTTCGGCAAGCCAGAGGCGACCGAGGATGAGATGTGGGCTGCGCTGGCGACTGCCCAGGCAGCGGACTTCGTGCGTGAAATGCCAGAGGGGCTTGCGGCCCGGATTGATCAGGGTGGCGCCAATCTCTCGGGAGGGCAGCGTCAGCGAATAGCCATTGCTCGGGCGCTGATTCGAAAGCCACTGATCTACATCTTTGATGACTCCTTCTCCGCTTTGGACTTCACCACAGATGCTCGGTTGCGCAGTGCTCTGCGAGAGCAGACGACCAATGCCACTGTGATCATCGTTGCGCAACGAGTGAGCACGGTGATGACAGCAGAACAGATCGTTGTGTTCGATGGTGGCCGCATCGAAGGCATTGGCTCCCATCAGGAGCTGCTTGAGACCTGCGAGACCTATCGCGAGATTGTGTTCTCGCAGCTCACCGCGACGGAGGCGGCATGAGCGGTGGTGGGCCAGGCGGCCCAATGATGCGGCGTCCGGGAGGACCTCCGGGGCCAGGGGCCATGGCACCCGAGAAGCCGAAGGCTTTCGCGCCGGCTTTGAGGCGACTCGCATCGCGCCTGGTGCCTGAGCGCTGGCAGATCACCACGGTTTTTGTCCTCGGCTCGATCAGTGTGTTCTTCGCTGTGCTCGGACCAATGCTGCTTGGTCAGGCTACGAACGTTGTCTTCACAGGATTCCTGGGCAATCAGATTCCTGCAGGGCTCACCAAGGATCAGGCAGTCGCTGCACTGAATGCCGCCGGTGACACTGGCCAGGCCGGCCTGATTTCGTCGATGCCGGTGAGTCCGGGTGTCGGCGTGGATTTCACGCAGCTCGGGCGGATCCTTGCTCTCGTCACCATCGTCTATCTGCTGAGTTCTGCGTTCATGTGGATGCAGGCTTATCTGATGGCTGGCGTCACACAACGCACGATGTACCGCCTTCGTGAAGAGGTGGACGCCAAATTGGCACGCCTTCCCCTCAGCTACTACGACCGGCACTCCAGAGGCGATCTGCTCAGTCGAGTGACGAACGACATCGACAACGTTTCCATGACTCTGCAGCAGGCTCTGACTCAGACGATCACTTCGCTGCTCACGGTCATCGGAGTTCTCGCCATGATGGTGTGGATCAGTCCAATCCTGGCGCTGATTTCGCTGTTGACCGTTCCGCTTTCATTCTTCGTCACGATTGCTGTAGCTCGCAAGGCGCAGCCACACTTCTCTCAGCAATGGCGATGGACTGGGAAGCTCAATGGTCATGTCGAGGAGATGTACAGCGGCCATGAATTGGTCAAGGTCTACGGACATCGCTCGCAGGCGATTGCCGAATTCAATGATGCCAATGAGCGAATGTACGAAGCCAGCTTCAAGGCTCAATTTCTCTCGGGCATCGCACAACCTGCAATGTTGATGATCTCCAACCTCAACTACGTGCTGATCGCTGTCATTGGCGGTCTGCGTGTCTCCACTGGCGCAATCTCCCTTGGCGATGTGCAGGCATTCATCCAGTACTCACGCCAGTTCACCATGCCGATCACTCAACTTGCGGGCATCATCAATCTCCTGCAATCGGGGCTTGCCTCTGCCGAGCGGGTATTTCAGGTGCTTGATGAGGAAGAGGAGATCCCCGACAGCAGCACTCCCTCAACCATTGCCGTCCCGCGCGGGCGAGTGGACTTCCAGGACGTGTCATTCCGCTACAGCAATGACATCCCGCTGATTGAAGGTCTCGACCTCCATGTTGATCCCGGGGAGGTAGTGGCCATCGTCGGACACACAGGTGCAGGAAAGACGACTCTGGTCAATCTGCTCATGCGCTTCTATGAACTCAGGAGCGGACGAATACTTCTGGATGGAGTGGACATCCGAGAACTGACCCGCGATGAACTGCGCAGCACTTTCGGCATGGTGCTGCAAGATGCCTGGCTCTTCACGGGCACGATCCGCGAGAACATTGCATACGGTTCTCTCGGTGCTACCAATGCTGAGATTGAGGAAGCGGCCAAAGCCGCCTACGTGGATCGCCTCGTGCGAACCCTGCCTTTGGGTTATGAGACCAGGCTTGATGGTGAGTCATCCAATGTTTCGGCCGGTGAGCGTCAGTTGCTGACCATTGCCCGGGCCTTCTTGGCTGACCCGGCAATCCTGATCCTTGATGAGGCGACCAGTGCAGTTGATACTCGCACGGAGGTCCTGGTCCAGGAAGCGATGGCACGTCTTCGCCATGGCAAGACAGCATTCGTGATTGCCCATCGACTCTCGACGATTCGCGATGCTGACACCATCTTGGTTCTGGATCGCGGGAGGATCGTCGAGCAAGGCAGCCATGAAGAGCTGATGGAGGCCGGTGGCGCCTATCACGCCTTGTATGCCAGCCAGTTTGAAAGCGCCATAGACGATGTTGCGTAAGCATGGCACGCGACGTGCGGCGGCGGTCGCGAGTGCGGTGCTTGTGGCCTTGATGCTGATGCCGTCAACAAGCGCCGTAAGTGCAGCTGGAGAATACGAATCAGTCAGGATGCACGTGCAGATGGTCAAGGCCGCTGGCACGAATTTCGCATACGCAGAACTTGGCAGTGGCAGCCCACTGCTTCTGCTGAGCGGCACGGGATCGCCTATGAGTGAATGGGATCCAGCGCTGCTCGCGCAGTTGAAGAAGTCGCATCGGGTGTTGGTGTTCGACTATCCAGGGCTGGGCCAGTCTGGGCCAGCACCCGCCAAGTGGAGCTTTCCGCGAGCTGCTGACTGGATCTCCCAGTTCCTGGACTCCGTGATTCCGAACACCCCTGTCGACGTCCTGGGCTGGTCGATGGGTGGATTCATCGCCCAACAACTGGCCATACGACACCCAGCACGAGTGCGAAAGCTTGTGCTCGCTGGCACGAATCCAGGTGGTGCACGCACTGAACTCGGACCGCCGTGGGTGCAAAGAATTGACAGTGACGCCGACAGCAGTGATCAGGACTACTTGAAGACGAACTACCCGGCAACTGCGTCGGCACAGTTCGCAGGCCGTGCCTTCCTTCACCGACTTGAGACCGCAGTGAGCTCAGGTGTCTATCCGGTCTCGAAGGTGCCTTCTGCAACGTACGAAGCAATGGTGAATGCTGAGGATTCCTGGATTCGAAGTGATGCGAACTATCGGGCTCTGCCAGGACTGACCCATCCGACTCTGGTGATGACAGGCACTCGCGACGTCGTAACCCCACCTGCAAACAGCAGGCTCATCGCTCACACGATCCCTCAAGCTGAGCTGAGTCTGCTTCCCGGGGCGGGTCACTCATTTCTCTTCCAGAATCCCAAGCGCACTGCTCGCGCTGTCGATGAGTTCCTGCACGGGCAGATAGGGCTGCAAGGATCGTGAAGTGAACGAAGTCCCGCGCTTTCAGCCCAGAGTTGATCCTCGTCCCGCCGACAGCCCCTGGCCAATGGGAGCTTGGCCCATTGAAGCGGGGTTGGAATTAGTCGGAGCGACGGTCGCGCTTCGCGCGTTTGACCCGATGGACACAGAGGAGATGTTTGCAGCGCTTGACCACGATCAGGTGTGGACTCATGTTGCCGGGCGCCCGAGCTCTGCGGCAGAACTGTCTCAATTGCTGAGCGCTCGCGCATCGAACCCCAACTGGCATGTGTGGACGGTTCGTTTGGTTCGAGAAGTGGGAGGGATGTCAGCGGGATCCATCATCGGCACGAGCTCGTACTTGGAAACTGTGGTGGAGGCGGCTCGCACCGAAATCGGCGGGACTCTGTACAGCCCGCAGGTATGGGCGAGCACGGTCAACCCTGAGTGCAAGCTCTTGCTCCTGACGCATGCCTTTGAGTCGATGCACATGGGACGTGTGCAGTTGATGACAGATATCCGCAATATGCGATCGCAACAGGCAATCGCTCGTCTAGGTGCTCAATTTGAAGGAGTCCTCCGGCGCTACCAGCGTCGTCAGGACGGGTCAGTTCGCGATTCGGTTCTATTTTCAATCGTTGCCGAGGACTGGCCAGAAGTTCGAGCGCGGTTGGAACGAAGGCTGTGATGTGGATGACCATTCACTAGACGGTCGGCCTCCACTGTCGACCGAACCAGCGTTGAATTCGCTCAGACCCGAACTGCACTTTGTCGTTCATCAGTTCAGGTGTCGGGCCAACAAGATCGCCGACTGGTCGCTCGCCCGTGCGAAAGACGACGTCGACCTTGGCCACCTCATGCGAGCCGAACTCGAGGTAGCAGATGCCTCGGCCTCCATACTCGCTTGTGACTGCACGCCCCTGCACTGAAGCGATGATTCGCTCGGCCACCACCACGCCCTGCCCTTCAGAGAAGACCCCTGCCTTGGGCGTACCCACGCTCGTGACATCACCAACGGCATAGACATCCGGGTATGCCGTCTCCAGTGTGAGGGGATCGACTGGGATCCAACCGTCGACGGTCATGCCTGACTCAGCAACGACTGATGGAACTCGATGCACCGGCACTCCGAGGAAGAGGTCGAAAGGCAACTCCTGATCATTGCTGAGTTCGACCATCTGCGTCTGCACGTTCAGCGCCTTGACGACTCGCTCTGGAAGCCAGTTGATGCCTCGCTCGGCGAAGGCTTCAAGAATGGCCTGGGACGCCTCAGGTGATGGTGGAATCGGCAGGCCAAAGGGCATCACCAAAGTGATCTCAGAGAATTCACGCAGCCCTCGCTCCTTGAGAAACTCGTCCATCAGCAAGGCTGTCTCACTCGGCGCGGGTGGACACTTGAAGGGTGTAGACGTCACGCCGATGACCACTCGTCCGCCGTTGAAATTGGCAAGAACCTCTTGTAGCGCGAAGGCTCCGTCAACCGTGTAGAACTCATGACCAATGTCCGACAGACCGGGTGTTGCACTGATATCGAATTCAGCACCGAGAGCCACGACCAGGATGTCGGCATCAAATGATCCCGCTGTCGTCTCCACATGACGACTGGTCGGATCGATGGCCGTGATGGTCGCAGAGACGAACTGCACGCCATCCTTGACGATTGCTGAGTACGGATGGCGCACGTGGTCTGCTGACGCCTTGCCAAACATGACATCCAACTTCGAAAAGCCAAAGACGAAGTGCGAACTTTGATCGATCAACACGACGCTGACGTCATCGCCGCATGCCTCAGATACCAATGTGGTCAGTTCGAGTCCGCCAAATCCGGCACCAAGCACAACAACCCGTGTGGTCATGCCGAAACCATATCCACGAACCAGCGCAAAACTCAGTCGCGCTCTGATCCGAAATCGTCCGGGGAGATCGGCGGCAGTTCGTCCATCAGATCCCGCAGACGGTCGCCCCAGAATCGTTCGAGTCTGGCCAGAGCCGGAGATCCCGGTGGCACCCGAAACTCCTGGAGTTCGTGGCTGCCGAATTCGTAGATGCCGATGTCGTAGGGCGGTCCAACCGAGACATTGGCTCGTGACGCACTCATCATCGAGCTCAGGACGACTTTGAGTCCCGTTGCGAAGTCCACGCCACTGTGGATGCCGATTTCAAGCATGTACTTGCCGTACTTGCTTTCACCGATCTGCAGGAATGGCCGCTCATCTGATGCTCGGATGTAGTTGCCTTCTGGGTACACAAGCAAGATGTCGGAGGCTTCGTCGCCCACTTGGCCGCCCACGATGAACGTGGCGCTGGCCTGTCGCGGATTCTCAAAGGACGGTGCATGGAGTTTCATCACCTCTTGCGACAGGGCACCGACGTAGAGCGCGGCTTCGAACAAGTGCTCCACGGTCGCCAAGTTCAGCCGCGCATCGGGATCGGCCAGATCGCGGCGGATGCGGTCCAGGACCTCCTGAGTCGTGGCCAGATTGCCAGCCGACTGCAGCACGAACATTCGATCGGGTGCAGGTGAAAAGACATGAAGCTTGCGGTAGGTACCGACGTTGTCCACTCCGGCGTTCGTGCGAGTGTCCGAGATGAAGACCAAGCCATGATCAAGGCGGACCGCAATGCAATAGGTCATATCGTTCTCCTGTCGTGGACGGTGGAGTGCACCAGTGAGCATAAGCAGGGAGCCGGTGATGGAGCAGACGGAGCGGATAGAGCCGGTCAATCGGATACTCGACGCGCTGCTTCGCCTCTCCGCCCCAGTCACGACCGGCAGGATCGCCGACTACATCCCCGAACTGGCCAAAGCTGACCCGGATGCGTTCGGTATCGCAGTGGTCAGTGTGCTTGGTCACGCCTATGAAGCAGGGGATTCGCGCAAGGAGTTCACCTTGCAGTCGATTTCCAAGCCCTTTGTCTATGCCTTGGCCATCAGTGATCTAGGGCTGGACGCGGTGCATGAGCGCGTGGGCTTTGAGCCAAGCGGCGAGCCGTTCAACGCCTTCAGTCTCGATGATCAGGGTCGTCCCGCAAACCCCATGGTGAACGCGGGTGCACTGCTGACTTCCTCGCTGATCTCAGGACAGAGCTCATCGGAGAGATTTGCGCGGATCCACGCATCACTTTCAGGTTTCGCCGGCAGAGTGCTCGACGTTGATCAGAAGGTCTTTGAATCAGAGAGGGAATCGGGCGATCGCAATCGCGCGCTGGCCTATTTGATGAAGGCTTCCGGCAGTCTGACTCGCGAGGTACTGGACGTGACTGAGGTCTACTTCCGCCAATGCTCCCTGTTGGTGACGACGTACGACATCGCCGTGATGTCGGCAACCCTGGCCAATGACGGCATCAATCCCATGACAGGTGTGCAAATAGTCGATTCCGCAGTGGCCAGACACACCTTGGCGGTCATGGGCAGTTGCGGCATGTATGACTACGCAGGGCAATGGGCTGTCCGCGTGGGGATGCCTGCCAAGAGTGGTGTGAGCGGCGGAATCTCGGCAGTCAAGCCTGGCCAGTTCGGCATTGGCGTCTTCAGCCCGCGCTTGGACGATGCCGGCAACAGCAGTCGGGGAGTGGCGGTGTTGACCTTGCTCTCCGAGGGGTACGGGCTCAATCTCCTGCAGCATCCGCCGCGACCTGCGAGTCCGATTCACCTTTTGAAGTGGGATGCCGACGTGCTCTCAGCTGGGATACGTGGAGACCTGGACTTCGTGGATCTTGAGCTCATCGTGCACGAGGTGGCCGAGGAACTGGCCACGAAGAAGAAGTCAGACGCCGAGGTCCGCTTCGACCTCACTCACGTGACCTCCATCGGCGAAGCGGCCAACATGATGCTTGAGCAGTTGGTGACCCGACTCAAGGAAAGTGGCTTTCGCGTGTCCATTGAGGATCCGTCAATGCTGGTCAAGGTGGGCGTTGGCCAGGGAGGACTGGCATGAGCACCTCGGGTTCTTCGCGACCCGCTGACATCTACACCCACGGCCATCACTCCAGCGTGCTTCGGTCGCATTCAGCGAGAACGGCTCAGAATTCGGCGGGGTACCTCGTGCCGCATCTGCACGCTGGCGACCGGGTGCTGGATGTTGGCTGCGGGCCAGGCTCGATCACCCTGGACTTCGCGGAGTTGGTTGCACCGGGCAAAGTGATTGGGCTTGAGCAAAGTCAGACCGCAGTCGCTGCTGCGCGCGAGGCTGCTGCCGCAGCCGAGTCGAAGGCATCCTTTGTCGTGGGTGATGTCTATGCACTTGAGTTTGCTGACTCCTCCTTTGACGTGGTGCACGCGCATCAAGTGCTGCAGCACTTGAGTGATCCCTCTGCAGCACTGCGCGAGATGAGTCGAGTGTGCAGGCCAGGTGGCATCGTGGCGGTCCGAGATGCTGACTATTCGGCGATGTCCTGGTATCCCGCTTCTGTCGGGCTCAGCGAGTGGATGGATCTCTACCAGCGAGTGGCCCGCGCCAACGCGGCTGAACCAGATGGCGGCCGGCATCTTTTAGCCTGGGCCCACGCAGCGGGTCTGCACGACATCACACCCTCTGCCTCAGTGTGGTGTTACGCCACTGCTGAGGATCGCACTGAATGGGGCCAGACCTGGGCAGTCCGGGTGACGCAATCGGAGTTTGCACGCCAGGCGCTGGCGGCTGGATT
The DNA here is from genome assembly GCA_030652695.1 of Actinomycetota bacterium. Classification (GTDB taxonomy): domain Bacteria; phylum Actinomycetota; class Actinomycetes; order S36-B12; family S36-B12; genus UBA11398. The sequence continues at coordinate 37,249 of JAUSQD010000098.1, read as the reverse complement.
CGCCATCCAGGCGGATCTGGACAGACTCGCAGCCGCATGGCGTGATTGGGCCGCTGATCCGGACGGCTGGTTCACCATCTCGCATGGTGAGCTCATCTGCACAGTTCCCTCAGCCTGAGAGCCACGTCGAGTGCAAGCCTGTTCAACGCTGATTGAGACTGTGGTTTGCTAGGGATCACAGGCGCTCATTCGGCGCATTCGACTTTCAGCGAGGACCACATGACAAACGTGTATGACTTTTCCGTTGACGCCCCTGATGGCAGCAAGGTTGATCTGGATTCGTACAAGGGCAAGACACTGCTGGTCGTGAACGTAGCGAGCAAGTGCGGACTCACCCCTCAGTACGAAGGCTTGGAAGAGCTCTATCGCAGCAAGAAGGACCTCGGTTTGGAGATCGTGGGCTTTCCCTGCAACCAGTTCGGTGGCCAGGAGCCAGGCACCGCAGAGGAGATCGCCGACTTCTGCAGCGTCAACTTCAATGTCAGCTTCCCGATCTTGGCCAAGATCGACGTCAATGGGCCCGAGGCAGATCCGCTCTTCACCTATCTGCGCGCAGAGGCTCCGGGTGACTTTGGGCCTCAGTACGGAGGCATGTATGAGCACATCGCCAAGAACTACCCAGAGCGCATCGGCACCGATGAGATTAAGTGGAACTTCAACAAGTTCCTCGTTGGCCCGGATGGCTCAGTCATCAAGCGCTATGAGCCAAGTGTCACCCCGGCTGAGATCAGCGAGGATCTTGAGAACTACTTGAAGTAGAAGCGCGAATTGGGTGGGTCCGTGCTGCGCGGATCCACCCAATTGCTTTGATCATCATCCGTACCGATCTTGTGAGTCCCCGGTGATTCTCCTCAGGCTGCGCTGCGAGTCTTGCCGGTGCTATCGCCCAAGTAGAACGTCGACGCTCAGCAACTCGTATCCAAGAGCCTCCGCTATTGCGGCATAGGTCACGCGTCCATCATGAACGTTCAGCCCGGATGCGAGTGACGGATCCTCAGTCATCGCCTTGCGCCAGCCCTTGTTTGCCAAGTCAATTGCGTATGGCAAAGTCACATTGGTGAGTGCAAAAGTGGAAGTGTGCGGCACGGCGGCGGGCATGTTCGCCACGCAGTAGAACAGAGAGTTGTGCACGCGATACGTCGGCTCAGCATGTGTCGTGGGGCGTGAACCTTCGAAGCACCCGCCCTGATCAATGGCAATGTCAACGAGCACGGAACCAGGCTTCATGCTTGCAACCAGCTCGTCACTCACCAGGCGGGGCGCCTTGGCTCCGTGCACAAGGACGGCTCCAATCACGAGATCTGCGTCGAGGACGGCTCGTTGAATCTCGAAGGAGTTCGATGCGATGGTCTGCATGTGGCCTTGGTAGATCGCATCCACTTCCCGAAGTCGGGCGATATTGCGATCCAAGAGAAGTACTTCGGCCTGCATGCCCAGTGCAATGGCGGCCGCATTCATTCCTGCGACTCCAGCTCCAATGACGACAACCTTCGCGGCGTAGGTGCCTGACACTCCACCAAGCAGCACACCTCTCCCGCCACTGATGCTCAAGAGTGCTTGAGCTCCCACTTGGGGTGCAAGGCGACCTGCGACCTCCGACATTGGCGCCAACAGTGGAAGAGTCCCGTTCGGCAATTCAACGGTCTCGTACGCGATGGCGGTGCAGCCCGAGTCGATCAATGCCTGAGTGCATGCTGGTGAAGCAGCCAAATGCAGGTAGGTGAACAGCATTTGACCAGCACGCATCAAGGGGTACTCGCTTGCGATCGGCTCCTTGACCTTCAGCACAAGCTCGGCTTGCCCCCACACCTGCGAGTGTTCCGAGCAGATCTCTGCTCCAGCCGCGATGAATTCCTGGTCGGATATGGACGAGCCTTCTCCTGCGCCGGACTCGATGATCACGCTGTGACCATGGCGCACCAACTCATGCACCCCCGCCGGTGTGATGGCCACCCGGGATTCCTGGCTCTTGATCTCTCGAGGCACTCCGACCTTCACGGCACCCTCCTTCGCGAGTTCACTTCATCGTAGGCGTGCTTATGCTGTTGGGGTGATGCCGGGACGCAGCCGCGTAATCTTCTTCGATGGTGAATGTGTGACGTGTAATCGCGCACTCAGCTTTGTGGCTGAACGACTGCCGGAAGAGCTGGAAATGAGCTTCATTCCACTTGAGTCCGAACTTGCCGAGTCACTGCTCAGCGGACATGACCCCATGCGAATGCGGGATGCGCTGATCTACCTCGACGCGGCCGAGTTGCTGCAAGGAGCCGCAGCAGTCAAGAAGGTGCTGTCGTTCATGCCGCGATGGAGGCTGGTCGGGAAGGCTCTTGATGTACTTCCGGACGCGCTGGTCGAGCATGCGTATGACGCATTTGCGGCCAGAAGACAGCTCCTGAACAAGCGACTCACCGTGTGCGCAATACCGAGCAGGAAGCTCACTGCGCGGCTCGAGCCTCAGTAGTAGTCGTAGGTTCCGCCAGGGGAGGTCGCACCGTCAGGTGCAGTGCCTGAGCCCGAAGATGCGGTCGACTTCAGTGGCGTTCCGGTCGGAGCCATCACCCACCACAACCCACCCGAGGCGTTCATGCCTTGCCCATTGGCCTGACCAGATGCGGCATCGCCGCTGAAGGTGTAAGCCGGCAGTCCGTTGATCGCCAGTTGAGTCTTGCCATCGCTTCGCTTGATCACCGTGAGCTTGGCCTTGACATCTGCTGCTCGACCCAAGTTCTTGGCTGTTGCCAGCGCTGGAGGCCATGCCTGCGCGCACGCACCCGTGCATGTCGACTTGCCCGCAGAATCGGCCGCGAAGACGTACAAAGTCTTGCCTTTGGAATCGACCAGGACTTTTCCGACACTTGTCGTTCCTGTTTTCACAGCCTGTGTCGCAGCGTGAGCTTGCACACTCGCAAATCCCAACAGACTGATCGAAAGGGCTGCTGCTGTCACAGCGAATCGTGATGTTCTCATCTGCATCTCCTGCTGGCGCCGACGTCTACTTGCGAACGTAGTTTGGACATGACTGCAGTGTCAACGAAATGCCATGCTGTGCGGGCCCTTGGCTTGGTCGGCAGCCCTCCAATCGCTCTTCTACGACAGGTGCCAGACTGAGGGCATGGCGAATGAGCAGGCAGACGAGCAGCGCGAGAAGTTTCGCCAGGCGCTCGAAGCGAAAAAAAACAAAGGCCAGCGAAATGGGCAGGGCCCAACTGGTACGACCGGGGCTGTGAAGGACACGTCCAATCGTGCGGGAGGCAAACGGGAGCATCGCCGCAAGAGCGGCTGATTCTGCTCCTGCCCGCCGGCCAAGGGTAGATTTGACCCTCATGGAGACTGCCCGCCCGCGCATTGAGTGGATGGATCTGGTCAAGGGCACTGCTGTTCTCCTGGTCGTCCTGTTTCACTCTGTGAACCACATGGCGGCAATTTCCAGCGAGGACAACGTCACCTCAGTGTGGTCCACATCAATGGATGTGCTCGAGCCCATGCGGATGCCCTTGTTCTTCATGGTCTCCGGAATGCTCGCGGCAGGGGCCATCGCTCGACCGTGGCGCATGTCCAAGCGCCGGACTTTTGGCATGACGTATCTCTACGTCTTGTGGAGCGCGATCTTCTTCACTGTTGTCGCGCTCTATGTGAACTCAGGGTTCGTCGCGGCCATTGCGCAGTTTCCGGGCCGATTACTCGTCGGCAGCAGTGGCTATTGGTATCTCTACGCACTGTTGTTGTACTTCATTGTCGCCAAGCTGTTTCGACGGTACCCAGCATGGATCATCGTCGCGTTCGCCATTGTGCTGAATTTGTTGCGGGGCTCAGTGGCGCAGTGGAATCGCGATTTCATGATCGAAATCGATGCTGGCTCGGCGATGACTTCCATCGTGACCAATCTTGTCTTCTTCTTGATTGGCGCGTACTACAAGGAGCTGTTCACGCATATCTCTCGACATGCGTCGTGGCTTGCCGTCGGGCTTCTGCTGGTGCCTGCGGTTGCATACGGACTGTGGCGAAGCGCGTACCCGTCGACTTGGGAGCAGACCTACTTTCCCATCTCGCTCATTTGGATCGTTGCGGGCGTGATGGCCGCAACATTGCTCGTTCAGTGGAATGCGCCTCGCAAGTTCGGCATCTACTTTGGTGCGAGAACTCTGCCCATTTTCGTTGTGCAGTTTCCACTTTTGATGGCGCTGTCCTCATATTTCCGCAACCAGGATCCGGCGTACATGCACAACCCGATCGTCCAAGTGCTCTTCCCCATAGTGATGACTTCGGCCCTCGTTGGCGTCGCCTTGTTGCTCTATGGAATCACGCGAAACAACGCGGGCAAGTATCTCTTTGAAGCTCCGGCCTGGTCAGTGGGCGAGCCGAGTGCACGGAAGAGGCATCTGGCCGAGATCCAGTCGGGATCCCCTGACGGCAAGGATTTATCGCAAGCCGCTCGTTAGTGCAAAGCACTCCGTCGAATTTCCCTGTGTGCAAGTCTGGTCTTCTGTGCACTTGAGGGAAGGATTCGCATGCGAGTGGTGGGTGTAGATGAATTCGGTGGCCCGCGGGCTCTGAGAATCTTCGATGTGCCTTCACCTGAACCGGGCGCAGGTCAGGTTCGGATCCGAGTTCATGCGGCGACCGTCAACCCCACGGACACGCTCTTTCGCGCTGGGGCCCAGGCTGGCAATCTGCGCAAGGCTGAACCTCCGTACATCCCTGGCATGGACGCAGCTGGAGTCATCGATGCACTCGGGCCTGACAACGACGGTCGTCTCGCCGTGGGTGATCGGGTCGTGGCGATAGTCGTGCCCACAGGCTCCCGCGGTGGTGCATACGCCGAGCAGATCGTGGTGCCCGCAGTCAGCGTGGTGAAGGCGCCCAAGGACGCTGACTTTGCCGCCGCTTCGACCCTGTTGATGAACGCCTTGACTGCACGCATCACTCTTGATCTTCTGGGTCTGCACGAAGGACAGAGTCTTGCGGTGACGGGCGCCGCTGGCGCCTATGGCGCATATGTCGTGGAGCTGGCACTTGCTGAGGGTCTACGGGTGATTGCCGATGCCTCACCGAAGGATGAGCAACTGGTGCGAGGACTTGGGGTATACGAACTGGTGCCGCGCGGGGATGCAGTCGCAATCGCCATTCGCGAGCTGGTCCCTGAAGGTGTCGATGGTCTTGCTGATGGCTCCTTGCAGGGCCAGTTGGTGGTCCCGGCGATTGCTGACGGAGGCGGACTTGCAGTCGTGCGCGGCTGGTCAGGGGAGCTGGATCGAGGCATCACTGTGCATCCAGTCATGGTCACGACTGAATCCAGGAACACTGCTGCGCTGGAAAGGCTGGTCCAGCAGGCCGATGCAGGATTGCTGACACTTCGAGTTGCTGAGGTGCTTCCCGCCTCTGAGGCCGCTCGCGCACATGAAATGCTCGAGGCGGGCGGCGTTCGCGGTCGGCTCGTGCTGGATTTCTCCTAGCAGATCCGCTTTCGACAGGAACGAGCCCGCGTGCTGAGAAGCATCTGGGACAGAAATAGCACTCGAAATGGAGTGTCGCAGCCATCGGTTGTTGGTGGCGATTCGTAACGTGCAGATATGGCTATTCGCACCCTGGTTCGTCCTGTTGTCCTTCTGACCGTTTCAGCCGTCGCAGTGCTTGGTATTGCTGCTCCAAGCCCTGCTGCCGTGGGGGATGACACCTCCTTTGCCCTGGCCGCCGGAGCAACTCCCTACGGCACGGTGTTGGGTCCAGATGGTGCGATTTGGATTGCGACGGGTGCCGCAAACTCGATCGCACGCATCGATGCCAAAGGTGTGGTGACCAACTTCCCGGTTCCAACTGCTGCATCCACTCCACGGTTCATCACTGTCGGCTCCGACAAGAACCTGTGGTTCACCGAGCAGACTGGAAACAAGATCGGTCGCATCACCACCGCAGGTGTGATCACAGAGTTCCCCGTCACCACGCCAGGAGCTGAGCCATTTGCGATTGCTCCAGGTCCCGACGGAAACCTGTGGTTCACCGAGCAGGCTGCGAACAAGATCGGTCGCATCACCACCTCGGGCTCAGTAACTGAGTTCACGATTCCCACTCCTGCATCCGTGCCCTACGGCATTGTTGCGGGACCGGCTGGCAGCAATGACATGTACTTCACCGAATCAGCTGGGGACAAGATTGGCAAGATCACTTCTTCGGGAGCAATCACGGAGTTCCCCCTGACCACTGGGGCGCGGCCGTTTGGCATTGCCACCGTGGGTTCGGCGCTTTGGGTTGCTGAGCACGGCATCAACAAACTCGCGCAGCTGCAGGGTTCGACCGTGCTGGAGATCAGTCTTCCTGCTGGCACTCAGCCTCTGTGGATTACCCAGGGCCCTGGCCCAACAATGTGGGTCTCCTTCTTTGGCACGTCTTCGGTAGCGGTGTTCACCGCGGCCGGATCCCTGCAGGCCATTTATCCCCTTGATTCCGGAGCCAAGCCCACAGGCCTGACTCAAGGCTCTGATGGCAATATCTGGGTGGCAGAGAGCGGCATAGCCAAAGTGGCCCGCGTGCTGTCCGGCCAACTGCCAAGTTCTGTTGCGCCTCCAGTGGTGACGCCATCGGGCGTTGCCGTAGGTGCCACTGCTACGACGACCTCCGGCACTTGGGCTTATGAGCCCACCAGCTACACCTACCAGTGGCAGCGATGCACGACGAACGCGACTACGAGCTGTGCAGTCATCCCTGGTGCTGCTGCTGCGACATACGTGGTGACGTCTGCAGATGCAGGCAAGCACCTGATCTCCAGCGTGGCCGCAACCAATCTCAATGGTTCGGTCTCGGCGGTCAACAGCGTCCCCGTTCAGGTCGGCGGAAGCGCAACCCCAGCGCCGACTGCGTCACCGACTCCGACACCAACGGCAACGTCAAAGCGAACGACCACCTTGTTGACGATCGCGGGCCCTGCAGCGGTCGCTCGTGGAAGCGCTGCAACCTTTGTCGTCACGGTGAATCCTTCGACGGCAGCCGGTGTGGTGAATCTGACCTACCGACAAGGAGCCAAGAGGGTTCTGGTCACGAATCTCAAGCCGGTCAATGGCGTGGTCTCGTCCTCCTTTGCCCCGCCGGCCAACTGGAGCAAGGGCAAGGGCCGAGTGATTGCACGCTTTGCACCGACATCACCGACGGTGAACAGCTTTGCAAAATCCATCCATCTCCTCAAGGTGCGCTAACTCGGTACAAAGCTCTGGCAATTCGTTCAACTGTGTTGACCGGCCAAGTGGCGGGGTCTAGCGTCGGGCGGACCCCACCGCCGTCCATGTGTGGGAGTTCCACTTGCTGAGGAGTGCACACCTTGACCATGCGTGACGGAGTTTTCATTGCGGGAGCGTGGAGTACAGGTGCGGGAGCAGATGAGTTAACCGAGCGCTCGTCAACAGACGATCAGGTGATTGGCTCAGTACAGGCTGCGTCTGTGGATCAGGCCGATCGTGCAGTGGAGGCAGCAGCCGCTGCATTCCCTGAGTGGTCCGCAACGCCGCGCGCGGAGCGAACCGCAAAGCTGCACGAAATTGCCGACGCACTTGAAGCGCGTACCGATGAGTTTGCCGAGCTGATGAGTCGTGAGGTCGGGACCACCTTGTCGATTTCCAAAGCCGTCCAGGTTGGCCTGGCCGTGCGAGTCCTGCGGTCAACTGCAGATGCGATGGATGAGCTCTCACTGTCAGAGGAGGACGAGAACTTCGTCGTAGAGCGCGAGCCGATCGGCGTCGTCGTGGCCATTACCCCCTGGAACTTCCCACTGCACCAGATCGTTGCCAAGTTGGCTCCGGCGCTTGCCTCGGGATGCACCGTTGTGGTCAAGCCGGCCGAACTCACTTCGCTGTCTGCCATCGCATTCTTCGAACTCATCGATGTCGCAGGGCTGCCAGCAGGCACCGCCAACCTCGTGTGTGGCGTTGGGCCCGTCGTCGGGGAGGCTCTGGTCCGCCACCCCTTGGTCAACATGGTGAGCTTCACCGGATCCACCGCAGCAGGCAAGCGAGTGGGTGAGCTGGCCATCAATGGGGTCAAGAAGCTTGCTTTGGAGCTTGGCGGCAAGTCGGCCACGGTGCTGCTTGAGGATGCGGAATTGGATCGAGCAGTGCCGTCATCGCTCAGCAACTGCTATCTGAACAGTGGACAGGTCTGTTCGGCTCTGACCCGACTGATTGTGATGCGCTCACATCTGCCGCGCGTGGAGGAACTGCTGATCAAGGCTGCGCAGAGATTTGTTCCCGGGGATCCCTTGGACAGTTCCACGCGACTTGGTCCGCTGGTGTCTGCCGTGCAGCGTGACCGGGTCATTGAGTACATCAACATTGGAATCGCCGAGGGCGCCCGAGTGCTTGTCGGAGGTCCGGCTCGACCTGAGGGATCGGGATACTTTGTGACGCCGACTATTTTCACCGATGTTGCAGCAGACATGCGCATTGCCCAGGAGGAGATCTTTGGTCCAGTGCTCGTCGTGATCCCTGTTGATTCAGAGGTGGAGGCCCTGGCCGTGGCAAACAACTCTGCGTATGGGCTGGCAGGAGCCGTCTGGTCTGCTGACCGTGATCACGCTGTGGCGTTTGCACGCAAGATCCGCACGGGTCAAGTGGCAATCAATGGCGGTGCTTTCAATGCGCGGGCTCCGTTCGGCGGTTACAAGATGTCGGGCAATGGCCGTGAGTTGGGAAAGTACGGACTGGAAGAGTTCTTCGAGTACAAAGCATTGGTCTACTAGGTCCATGACATCCCTTGTTGTCGTTGACAGCATCGACGATGTTGTCGTGCTGCGCATGGCCCATGGCAAAGTCAATGCGCTCGATGTGGACTTGCTCGTAGCTGTGCGTGAAGCAGTTCTTCAAGCGCCCAAAGAGTCTGCTTTGGTGCTGACCGGCAATGATCGCGCTTTCTCTGCCGGCCTTGATCTGCGACAGCTGCTGGATTCACCCATGGAGTACTCCGACCAACTGCTGGATGAGCTAACCACCACTTGCCTGACGATCTTTGATCACCCACGACCTGTGGTGGCGGCGGTCAACGGTGCGGCAATTGCCGGGGGAGCGATGCTCGCTCTTGCCGCCGATGTCCGAATGATGTCCACGGGAGTCATTGGCCTTCCGGAATTGCGCGTTGGCGTCCCAATCCCCTCTGCGTTGATGGAGCTGGCTCGCTACGTTCTCGGCGCACATCTTGCGCGTCATGTTCTGCAAGGGATCGTCATTGATCCGGAGGCGGCCCTGGCCATTGGATTCGTGGATGAACTCGTTGAGCCAGAGCTCCTCCTCGATCGTGCAGTTGCTGAAGCGCAATCCCTATGCGAAGTGCCGGCAGTGACCTACGCGCTAATGAAGCAGGCCCTGCATGCCGAGGCGCGCGACCTGATGGAAGCCGGATCACCTGAGGGAGATGACGAGGTGGCTGATGCTTGGACCTCACCCGCAGTCCGAGCCCAGATCCAGGTTCAGGTTGATCGGATGTCCAAGCGCTAGTTGGTGATCTTGGTACTCTGCGTCGTCGGAAGCGGTCGCTCCGAACACTCGACGGAGGACTTCCCATGAGCACTTCATTTCCTGACATGCCGTCGATGGATTCGCTCTATGCCAACGTCACGATGCCGCGATTGCTGGACCTTCTTCATCTCGACGAGACCAATCACGATGTGTTTCGCGCCAAGACAATTTTCGAGGACCCCATCAATCTCTACGGCGGTCAGGTAGCTGCGCAAGCACTTCGTGCAGCCGGCACGACTGTCCCCGAGGGGCGAGCGCCGCACTCATTTCATTGCTACTTCCTGCGTGCAGGGGATCCCAAGCTGCCCGTTGACTATTTCGTGAATCGTGATCGCGATGGTCGCGCCTACTCCGCACGCACGGTGAGCGCAATGCAGGACGGTCGCGAAATTCTGACGATGAGTGCCTCCTTCCATGTTGATGAACAGGGCCCCGATATTCAGCCGGCGGGTATGCCTGACGTGCTGTACCCGGATGATCCGCGTGCCAAGCCGATGAAGACCCGAACCGTTGATATCGACTATCGCGATCCGCGCCTGGTCACTGACGACACGATGATTCGACAGGTGTGGGCCAAGGCCAGCGTGGAATTGGGTGAGGATCCACTGCTCCACGCATGTGTGACGGCCTATGTATCTGACTTGTTCACTGGACTCTTCACTCTCACGCCGCGGCGTAACGATGTAGCGCTCAGCAGCTTGGACCATGCGATGTGGTTTCTGCGACCAGCGCGAGCTGATGAGTGGTGCTTCATGGAACTGTTTGGCGAATCATTGAATGGCGGCCGAGGCTTGTACTCCGGATCGATGTTCAATGAGCGTGGCGAACTGATCGCCCGCATCATGCAGGAGTCGCTGTTCCGCGCTCGCAAGAGTTGAAAGCGCAGCTGCTGGCAGCTCGTTCACTGACAGATCTGGTCGACTCGGTCAGCGAGCGCGAAATCGAGAATGGTCAGTCCGTCCTTGTCATGAGTCTTCACTGACACGCGAAGTTTGGTCCATCGCACATCGATGTCGGGATGATGGTCCATCTCCTCAGCGACTTCGGCAATGGCATCAACCCATTGCATCACTGTGGGAAAGTCCTTCGCTTCTGCAGTTCGCGTGAGCTGCCCACGCTCAAGGAACCATTGAGGACGGGTGGACAAGCGGCTGGCGATCTCTTCATCTGAAAGCAGGGGCGGACGCATGACCTCACGCTACTCGTTTCGCAGTGGTAGAGCCCGAGCTCACCGCAACGACAATGATGGAAGAAATCCAGGAGGCTCCCCTGCGCTATCGAGCGCGCGCCATCTATTCAGCTGGTGTGATCGACAGCAGCATGTGAGGGGTGTCGCTTGATTGGCGTCACCCCTCAGACATGCTGGTACTACGCAGGAACCTGCTGTGCGATCTTGGCAGTGGTCATCACCCACGCGGTTCCATTGTCTGAGTAGCCAGCGGGTGGAGTGTCCTTGACCTGATCGGTCTTGGTGTACGCCGAGCCATTGTCGGTGTATCCGGTTGGTGCTGGATCCTTCACGCTGGCGTAGTAGCCATCAGGGACGACTTCGTAGTAGCCGGCTGCACTGCCATTGGCATCCCAGGCATTCTGTGCGTAATAGGTTCCGCCGTTGGGCGAAGTGGAAAAGTTGATGTGCGAACCAGTCTGCATGAACTGCTGGTGGTAGCTGTACGGCCAGGTACTGGTCACCGAGTGGTAGGTGTAGGCCAAGGTCTTCTGGCACAGCGAACCGGCATCGGCATAGCCATCAGGACATACCCAGATTGTTCGAGTTGAGGGCACGGGTGCCGGCGCGGGTGCCGCTGCTGGTGCAGGGGCCGGTGCCGGTGCGGGAGTCGCAGGCGTGGGTTGCGCGAGTGGCGCTGACTGATCGACCAATGCTCCGGTGAACTGCGCGAGGGTCTGCTGCATCGTGGCGGTACTGGCTCGCCCTGTGCTTGCTGAGTTCGCGGGGGTGACGCTGAAGGTGTAGCGCTGGCGAATGTCCAAGCCGCTCAATGTTGCATGGGTGTCCGAAGTGATGACCTTTGCTGCGGGGGCGCTGGCACCTACCGCCGTTGCAGTGGCCGTGTACTGCACCACTGGTCCCTCACCCTTGTTGACGGTGTGGCTCCAGCTCAATGTCACTTCGCCGGGATTGTCGGTTGTGACCACGCTCAAGCCAAACGCCGGTCCCATTTGCCCTACCGGCACGACAAAGCCAATGCGCTTGCCGTCTCGGGTGATCGTGTAGCGCACTCCCGGATCCAGATCATTCAACACGGCGCGCTGACCCGCGCGGACTTTCACTGCTCGAGTCTGATGCCCAGAGGCCTGGGCGGCGATGATCCCTCCAACTGGTGAGATGACCGTGACCCCATTGATGTGATCCGCGAGTACCTGCGTGGTCATCAGCGTTGAGTCTGCCGCGACAACAGTTGGTGCAGGTTCCTGCGCGATGGTGACGCCGATGGCCGGTGCTGCGCTCAGGGCCAGCCCGATGACTGCGAACGCTGAGCCGACCAAGATGAAGCGCTTCATGATGTCTCCTCCTCCGGACGGCTGATGCCGTCACCACGGAGGTTTCCCCGACTTGATCGGCCTCAAACGCGCAAATGTCAGAGTTGGGTAAGGATTGGCGCGGCCAAGCACCTGTGGATGAAGTGCGCGATCAGGACTACTCGCGGAATCGCAGCAGTGCGCCGCCTGTTTGAGTGGTATCGGCCAGCAGGAGCGGCACGGTGCCGCCCAGCGTGCGCGTGGATTGTGCGCCGCGGGCTGCAAGTTCGGCCTCCGCCGCTCCAAGAGAGCGCACGGGAAGAGTCACTGCGTAAATTGAGGCGCCGCGCGCTGCGAGCGCTTCACGCAAGTCGGTGTCGACGTCGCTGCCGGTGGGTGCGACGAATTCAACGATGTGATCGCCGAAATCGATTGCGGCCGCATTGGATGCAGTGCCCGAGTAGGAGTCGGCCAGCTGCCGCCCGGTGAGTTCAGCCATCCACTCCGCTGATGCCTGCGCATCGTGTACGCACAGGGTGATGATGGGTCCGCCGCTGATGCCAATGGGATTGCTCCCAGCACCGACAGCAGCATCCCAGTTGTCGGCCTCTCGAGGATCGTGCTCGAAATGCGCCTCAGTGAGTTCCAAGGACAGCCCATGGCAGTCGCGTGGGTGTACAAAGATGTACTGATCAGGCGCATGATCAGTGATGCGAATTCCGCGCTCCTGCACAATCTCGATGGCCTCGTCCAGCGAGGGCACAGTCCATTCCAGGGAGTGCCAGCGTTCACCGAATCTCTTGATCCAGGAGCCGATCGCGAGATCGGGGACGGTGGGCGCGAACACTTCGAAGCAGGCGCCCCCGGCCATGTAGAGGGCATTCCGCGCACCGAATTCAGGGGTGCCAAATTCCATGAAGACTGGGGAGTCAAATGTCGTGCGGTAGTAGTCCAGGAGTCCGTCGTAGTCATTGCAGAACTGGTTGACATGTCCATGTCGGATGACGCTGAGCGTTCTGCTCATCTACGAGGTCTACCTTCCCTGGAAATCTCCCGTGCGGTTCTCGCGCATGGCAGCGAGCGCTTCCTGATGATCACTCGTGGTCATGATCACGCCCATGTGCGATGCAACCAGATCGAGTGCCGTGCGTAGGTCGATATCAGCAGATTGGTACACCGTGCGCTTGATCAGGCTGACTGCCAGCGGAGATTGGCGGGCGATCTTCTCAGCCAGTGCCTGGGTGTGGTCCAGCAGTTCACCGTCAGGCACCACCGCGTTCACAAATCCAATGTCCTTAGCTTCTGCTCCTGTCACGGTGTCACCGGTCAGCAGCAGTTCAAGGGCTTTCGCTGGCCCGATGAGTCGAGGCAGGTAATAACAGCCACCGTCACCGGGGACCACGCCAAGGCGCACATATGCGGCACTGAATCTCGCCGATTCTGCTGCAATGCGCATGTCGCACATGAGCGCCATGTCCATCCCAGCTCCAACTGCTGCACCGGCCACAGCCGCAATCACAGGTTTGTCGATGCGATCAAGAGTGAGCGCAACGCGGTGGATGTCCTTGGTCAGGAATTCACGCCGAGCAAGGGCCGACGGATCGACGGCAGCGAGAGCGTCAAGATCGATCCCGGCGCAGAAGGCCTCGTCGCCACCCGTGATCACAATGACTCTCACGTCTGGATCGGCGTCGGCCTGCATGAGCAGATCTGCCCAGAGGTTCACCATGCTCAGCGTGAAGGCATTGCGTCGCGCGGGTCGGTTCAGGGTCAAGGTCGCAACGGCGTTGTTGACTGAGTAGCGAATTTCGTGGCTCATTGATGCCTACTCTCCGGCGGGTTCACGATTGACTCCCACAGTTGGGGTTGATCCTGCTCCATGAATCGTCTTCCGATCCAGTTTTCCCAGGCTTCGGCTCGTCCACCCTCTTCGGCCCAAGACCAAAGCCGCGTGGTCAGAGCTCCGAGTGGGTATTCCTCACTCATGCCCATGGCCCCATGAACCTGATGCGCAGTAGCTGCCGCACTGCGAGCTGCTCGGGATGTCACACTCTTGGCAATCGCGTTGTTCCAAAGGCCTGGAGTGCTGATCGCCGTGGCTACCGCAGCTTCGGCGAGCAGTGCCTGTTCGGCAACAGAGGCCAGCATGTGTGCCACGGCCTGCTGTTCGGCAATTGGCTTGCCGAACTGCTCGCGAGTCCTCGCGTAACTCACTGTCAGATCCCGCACAGCCAGCAGTGCTCCCGAAATCTGGATGGCTCGAGCCAGACCGAGCCTGGCGTGCAGATCAATCCAGTTCAGATGAGCGGGCAGCTCGAGCATCAGCTCAGCCGGCGCGGAATTGAACCGCAAGGTGGTCCGGATTTCGCCGGCAAGATTGTCTTCCTCTTCAATCTCGGCGCTGCTTATCGGCAGCAGTGCCAGGTGCCAGGAGTCGCCAAGAGCTATTGGGAGCAGTGCCAACTGGGCCGCGGACGTGGCAGGGACCTGTCTGGCCGTTCCCGATACCCACCAGCGCCCCTCCCTCTCTACAGCCTGCAGATCATTGGCTGTGGAGAATGCGGGTGCGATATGCCGACTGGCTTCTGAGTGGCCGCACTGACGTAAGGCCCAGGCACTGACGAAGGCAGTTTCGGCCAGACTGGCATTGCGAGCTTGGCCCGCGAGGGCTCGGATGGCAATCGCAAGATCCGCATCGTCTCCACCAGACCCGCCCTCGGATTCCTCGATACCGATCCACGACATGCCACTCTCATCGAGCGCGAGTTGCAGTTGATCGTCGAGTGCCGCGCTCATGTCAAGCACGGTCTTGGCGAGAGCAAGACGCTCTTCAGTGAGTGACCAGTCCAGTTGGCTCATCGCGATAGACCCTTGCTGATGATGCCTCGGAGCACTTCATTGGTGCCGCCTCGGATCGTGAATCCAGGAGACTGGAACTGGGCTTCGCGCAGGAGCGCCAGCGCCTGATCACTTGGTGGAAACGCGCGACTCGCGTCCGCGACAAGATCCAAGGCGAGTTGAACTGTGCCTTGTTCAAAACTTGTGCCCAGAGACTTCAGCAGCGGGATCTCAATGGACGCGGTTGCTCCAGCGGACAGTTGCTCAGCAACCCGCTGGTTGATTGTCCGAAAACTCGTGATCTCTGCAATGCAACGGCCAAGATCGGCCGCTGTCGGGGAAGAGTGCCCCAGTCCTGGAAGGAGCGCTTGCAGCATCGGCAGAGTGGAGAGGTAGCGCTCGGGTCCGGCCCTTTCGAATGCAAGCTCCTGCATGGCCTGATTCCAGCCATTGCCAATCGGTCCTAGAACATCGCCGTCAGGCACGAAGGAGGAATCGAAGGCAACTTCATTGAAGTGGTGTTCGCCGCTGATAAGCGGGATTGGTCGAATGTGAACTGCGGGGTTCGGAAGTCGCACGATGAATTGAGTGAGACCATCGTGCCGCTCGCCGCCTGTGCGAGCGAGCACGACGATGGCGTGTGCCGTGTGCGCGCCGCTGGACCAGAGTTTCGCGCCGGTGATTGCCCAACCGCCGTCAACCTTGTCAGCCCGCGTGCGAATTGCCGCCAGGTCTGAGCCGGCATCGGCCTCGCTCAGGCCAATCGAGATCCAGGCATTGCCGGCCGTGACTCTGGGGAGCCACTCCTGTTGTTGAGCGTCGGTGCCGTGACGAAGAACTGACGGTGCAAACTGGCGTTCTGCAAACCAGTGGGCAGCAACCGGAGCACCAGCTGCCAGCAGCTCTTCACTGACCACCAGCCTTTCGTTTACGCCCAGTCCACGCCCGCCGAATTCTTTGGGCAGCATCAGGCCGATCAGTCCGCGCGCACCAAGTCGAGCGCTGAAGTCCGGATCAAATCCGATCAGCCAGGAATCGCAATGTGGAGCGAAGTTTTGCTGAGCGAGTTCAGCTGCAACGAAGGAGCGAATCTCAGCACGCAAGTCGGTGATGTCTGACATGCAGTCCTTCCTCGGCTTTCGGCAATCTCCTGGAACCGCACTCTAGGCGGCGGATGCACCTTAGGGTTTGGAATGTGACCGCCCGACATGAGCAGCGTGGACACATCCTGATCATCACCATTGATCGCCCCGAGAAGCGCAATGCGATCAACAATGAGATCACCGAGGCCATCGACAAGGCACTGAACGAACTCGATGACAATCCTGAACTCTGGGCTGGTGTTATCACGGGGACGCCCACGATGTTCTCGGCCGGCACAGACATGAGCACTCAAGACGGCAGGTCGACTGAGCGGGGCGGTGAGTACGGCCTCATTCGTCGCACACGAGTGAAGCCGTTGATCGCGGCGGTCGAGGGCAACGCACTGGGTGGAGGCTTTGAAATCGCCTTGGCCTGCGACTTGATCGTCGCTTCGACCACTGCGCGCTTTGCCCTGCCAGAGGTGCAGCGTGGAGTCATCGCAACATCAGGCGCGCTCTTTCGTGCGATGAGAGCCCTGCCCATCAATGTGGCAAGAGAGATGCTGATAGCCGGGACGTCATTGGACGCCGATCGTGCCTACCAATTGGGACTGGTGTGCCAGGTCACTGAACCCGGGCTGGCGTGCGAGATGGCTGTGCTGCTGGCCGAGCGCATCTGCGGTGCTTCGCCTCACTCGGTGCAGCAGACGCTCAAGGCAATCAATAGCCAATTGGCTGCGGAGGACGCCTTGGGCTGGGAGGCGACTCGGGTGGCCGTGGAGGCAATTCTCCAATCCGAAGACATGCAGGAGGGCCTTGCTGCCTTCTTCGAGAAACGCTCACCTGAATGGAAAGGTCGTTAGCCATGACTCAGGCGGAATTCAAAGAGCAACGCCGCAGTCGCAGCATCGCGATGACCTCGGATGAGCGAGACGAATTCCTGAGATCTGAGCGTGTGTGTCGGGTTGCTTCAGTGGGAGGCGATGGAGCCCCGCATGTCACGCCCTTGTGGTTCGTCTGGGACGGTGCTTCGCTGTGGCTCAACTCGATCGTGCGAAGTCAGCGTTGGGTGGATCTTGCGCATCATCCACGCACTGCCATCGTCATCGATGGTGGAGTCGAATTCTCGGATCTGCATGGCGTGGAGATCGAAGGACTGGCTGAACAGGTCGGAGATGTTCCACGAACGGCTGAGCCGAATGACGAGTTGGCGCCGATTGAACTCGCCTTTGCTCGCAAGTATGCCAACAGCGATGTGTTCTTCCCGGACGGTCGACACGGTTGGCTGCGCGTGACCCCAAGCAAGATCAGCAGCTGGGACTTCAGGAAGAACCAGGCTTTGCAGACCCCTCGCTGACCAGCTGGATCAGTCGCCCGTAGTTGCGAACGATCCACTCGTCCTCGGTGTCGGCAAGCAGTCGTTGAGTCCGTAAGCCGATCGCCAAGCCGATGACCAGGCACGCGAGCAACTCGACTCTGGATTCAAGTTCATCGCCGGGCTCGATGAGTGGGGTGACATGCTCCAGCGCCCAGGCCCGAAACTCTTCTCTTTCGGCTTGCGGATCCGGCGCATCTGCGGTTCGGAAGACCGCCTGGACCCAGGGCTCGGCTGCTCCAGACTGACGGCGATCAAGGACGCGCTGCGCCCAGGCCTCGCCTAGGCGTGAGTGCGGGATGTTCGGATCAAAGGGTGGTGGCATCGTGGGAGCGGCATCCTCGTAGAGCTTTGCCTTGCTTCCGCCGACCTTCATCACCATCGACGCTGACAGCCCAGACTCCGCGGCGATCTGCCGGATGGTGACATACGGGTATCCGCGTTCGGCAAAGAGTCGTCGAGCGGCATCAAGCACGACATCACGGGAGTTCGTCTTCACTTGATCGCCTCATGTTTGTGGGTGAGTTCTTCAACAAGCGCTGGATCTATGGGTTCAAGCTCGAGATGCATCTGCTTTGGAATCGCCATTGCCACGAGGGCTCCCACGAGCGAAGCTCCGGCCGCGATGACGAAGATCTGTTGGAAGGCGGCCAGCGAAGGCAGGCTCTGACCTGCCACGGTGAGGGTGGTAATCGACAGGATCGAAGCCACCGCCGCACTTGAGACTGAAGCGCCGACACTGCGGAGCAAGGTGTTCAAACCATTGGCTGCTGCCGTCTCTGTCTCTGGCACTGACCCCATGATGAGAATGGGCATGGCGGCATATGAGACTGCGGTGCCGGCAGCGACGATGACCGCGGCAACCATGATGAGCGTGACGGTGTCATGCATGAACACTCGCAAAATGTAGCCAAAGGCCATCACCAATGCGCCCGTGATGAGTGTGACTTTGGCACCGAATTTGCGTGTGACGCTTGCAGATATCGGCGCGAGCACCACCATCGTCAGCGATGTGGGGATCATGACCAAGCCCGCCTCAAGGGGAGTGAGTCCATGGCCGTAGCCCGTGACCGTGGGAATTTCCAGCATCTGCAAGGTCGAGAGCATGTTTGCGTACATGGCAAAGCCCATGAGCACTGCGGAGATATTCGTCATGAGTACGGGGCGCTTCAGACTGATGCGCAGATCGACGAGTGGTTGCTTGGTCTGAAACTCCCAAGGTGCCCAGAGCGCGAAGATCACAGCACTGATGCCAAAGGTCATGAGCGTCTGTTGACTGGTCCAACCCCAGGAACCGCCCTTGGAAATGCCAAGGAGGAGTGATGTCAAAGCGCCAGACAGCAGGATTGCACCGACATAGTCGAAGGAACCACCAGTGCGGATCTCGGATTCACGCACCACGAACACGATGGCGATCGCCATGAGGATCGCGAATAGCCCGGACACCCAGAACACCGCGTGCCAGCCCAGAGTGCCGTAGATGATGCCCGCCAAGGGCATGCCCATTGCCGCGCCAACGCCAAGAGTCGCGCTCATCAAGGCGACAGCGGCGCTCAGCTTCTCGGCTGGCAGTTCATCGCGCATGATGCTGATGCCGATGGGGATGAGCGCTGACGATGCACCCTGCAGGGCTCGCGCCACGATGATCAACATCAAGCTGTCGCTGAGTGCACCGAGGATCGAGCCAGCCAGCAGCAGCCCGAGACAGACCAGCATGATCCTTTGCTTGCCGTACATGTCTGCCAGCCGCGACAAGGTGGGAGTTGCCACAGCGGCGGCCAGCAAAGTCGCGGTCACCACCCATGACACGTCATCGCTTGACGAGTTGAGCAGCCCGGGCAGGTCGGACAGCAACGGCACCAAGAGGGTGTGCATGAGCGAGACGCCCATCCCACTGACAGCCAGAACGGCGATGATCGCGCCCGGCGAAAACTGGCGTGCGGTGAGCTGGGGCATGGGTGCCATTTCGGTGGTGGTGAACAAACGTTCACTTATCTAAGCACATGTGTCAAAACAGCCATTTCCGGCAGATCGGGCGGTGGTTCATCTCACATTGAGCCACGGGGAGACTGGCTGCAGATGTGACCCACCTCACTAGACTTATAGGGGCATAAGGAACAAAGCCACCCAGATCTCGGCTTGGACAGGCTTGGATTTCGTGCATCGGCTTCGTATCGTCATCCAGTCGAGTTTGAGTGTCTTGAACTCGGGAACACCTTGGCAATGGCCAAGAACTGCATGGCCCTTGTGGTCTGTTCCGTGAGATTCGGGACGGCGGCCGTGTGCGTTGGAGAGTGCGACAGGCCGTACCGATGGCCGTGTCGCGCGATGACCCGTGGTCCCACCACGCACCCTGGTGCTGATCGAAGAGGAAACATGCGCGTAGCGCACCGTGCTGCCCTCGTGGCCGCAACCCTGGCTGTGGGACTCATGCCATTGAACTCCCCGGCCCAAGCTCAAGAACCTCAGGTGCGGCTGGTCAGCCAGAGCACCGTGAAGGCCAAGGCAGTTGCTGCCACCGCCAAGACTTGGAGATTCACCTTCGCCTCAACGGCGACCCTGGACCGCAACGGCATCGAGCCCAGCCTGTACCGCGGCAAGTTCTTTCGCCCGGCAGTCGAGCGGGTGCGCAAATGCATAGTGAAGCGCGAAAGCACTGGTCACTACACCTCCGTTTCTCGCAGCGGATATCGCGGGGCCTATCAGATGTCTCGTGCACTGGGTCGAGGTGTGACGTGGATGATGTTGAAGGAGCACCGGGCACTTCTCGGCAGCGCCTCCGCCGATCTGGCCATGTCCAAACTCCGGGCAACCCCGGTGTCGAAATGGACCCGCTATTGGCAGGACGCCGCGTTCAGCACGATCTTCAATTGGGAAAAGACCAAGTCCGGCGCCAAGCATTGGCGCAGTACCTACTCGCGCTGTTGACGCCTGACCATCTGGCACGATGCGGGCATGCTTCGAGTGCTCACGATCAATGTCAATGGAATACGCGCAGCCAACCGACACGGCGGTCTGGATTGGCTCGCTGAATCTGGCGCTGATGTCATCTGCATGCAAGAAGTGCGGGCAACCCATGAGCAACTGCATGAGGTCTTGAAGGAGTCCCCGCTCGCGGACTATTTCGTTGAGCACTCACCCGCTCCACAGTTGGGACGCGCGGGGGTGACGGTGCTCAGCAAGATGCCGTTGAAGCGCATCAAGACAGGTGACGCGCAGCTGGACGGTGAAGGTCGCTGGGTTGAAGTGGAAGTCGATACCGACGTTGGTCCGCTGACGGTCGTCTCGGTGTATGTGAACTCTGGTGAGGTGGGTTCTCCCAAGCAAGACGCAAAGTACGTCTTCTTGGAGTCGATGGAGGCCAGGCTCATCAAGCTGCAGTCGCCACGACGCAAGAAGCCCGCCGTGGTCTGTGGTGACTTCAATATCGCCCACCGCGAGGTCGACCTGAAGAACTGGAAAGGCAATCTCAAGAACGCAGGCTTCCTGCCAGAAGAGCGTGCGTACCTGGAACGTTGGTTTGAGAAAGCCTGGATCGATCTCGGTCGCAAATTCGGCGGCGATGGTCCGGGTCCATACACCTGGTGGTCAATGCGCGGGAAGAGCTTTGACACTGACGGTGGATGGCGCATCGATCTCATCATCACGACGCCGACTCTCGCCGCACGAGCACAGTCAGTGGTCGTAGCCAAGGCAGCGACATATGCGGAACGGTGGAGCGACCACGCGCCGGTGTATGCAGATTTTGTGTGACGAGTGCTGCGCAGCTAGCTGATCAGGCGATTCTCACTGATCCGGACCACCGTGTCGGTGATAGAGCCTGCCTCCAGTTCGTCGTGAGTCACGTGAATCGCGGTCACTCCTTCCTCTCGCAGCAGTGCTGAAACCTCGGCTGCCAGCCGCGATCGAAGATCCGCGTCCAATGCACTGTATGGCTCGTCGAGCAGCAGGATGGCGGGCTTGGGTGCCAACGCGCGCACCAGGGCCACGCGCTGCGCTTGCCCTCCGCTGAGTTCCAGAGGCGATCGATTCTCGTAGCCCTGCAGGTCGACCCAGGCCAACAGCTCACTTGCTCGCGCTGCGGCCTGCGGCTTTGACATTCCGGAACGGCGTAGCCCGTACATCACGTTGTGTGCGACGGTGAGATGCGTGAACAGGAGGGGATCTTGAAAGACCATTCCCACTCGACGCTGGTGAATCGGCAACGATGTGACATCGATGCCTCCGACCACGACTTTTCCAGCCAGAACTGGAACGGTGCCGAGAATGGATGCGAGCAGGGTTGACTTTCCACAGCCACTAGGACCAAGGATGGCCACGATCTGGCCATGGGGCACGGTGAGTTCGGCCTGCAGCAGGGGTTCGGTGTAGCCGACGGAACAGCCGATCAGTTCAAGTCCTGAGTTCACCGCGCTGTCCTCCTGCGTCCTAGTGCGTCAACGCCCAGGATGAGCATGACGGTACCGATGACCAGCACCATGGCCAAGGCTGCGGCAACTCCAAATGAGGCATCACCGGGCCTTTGCATCAGTCGCACAATCTGCAAGGGCACGGTCGGGTCACCCGAGCGTGCAAGAAATGATGCTGCGCCGAATTCGCCGAGGGAGACACAGGCCGCCAGTCCGCCCGCCGCCAACAGCACGATGCGCAGGGTCGGTCCGTAGGCAGTGAAGAAGGCACGCGTTGGGCGTGCTCCCAATGCGCTGGCAACTGTGGCAGCTCGAGAGTCTGTTGCGCGCAGGGTCGGCAGCACGACTGCGATGACGAGAGGCACGGCGACGAGCGAATGCGAAAGGGGGATCAGCAGATCCCAACTTCGCAGATCTATTGGCGGTCGCCCGAAGCTCAGCATGAGGCCCAATCCAAGGGTGGCTGCCGAAATGCCAAGGGGCGCCAGAGCGATGAGAGCCACTGCTCGACCAAGTCGATGTGTCAGCACGCTCATCGCTGCCAGTACCCCGATCAGCCCTGCGATCAGCCCGGAGATCAGCGCGTATTTCAGCGAAACAGCAATCGCCGATGCGGGGCTGCCCAAGCGGGTAGTGCCTGAGTCGATGGAAGTCAGGGATTGCCACCACTGCAAGGTCCATCCGCCCTGCCCTCGGAAGGAATCCAGGGCGAGAGAGGCCAGAGGCACCAGCACAATCGCAACTCCAGAAATAGCAATGGCGTAGACGAAGAGTCGCTGGCGCGGCAGCCGAGGGCGCGGTGCTCGCGCGATTCGAAGTATTGGAGTTGCGCGTGTGCGCAGCATGGATGCTCTCGCGCCTATGAGCAATGCGGCCGTGACGACGAAGAGCTGCAACACGGATGTCAGGGCGGCGGCGGGGAAGTCGAGCAGGAGAGAACTCTCGCGCAGAATTGTGGATTCAAGAGTGCGCGTACTGCTGTCACCGAGCACCAACACCACACCGAGCGAGGTGAAGCAGAAGACGAATACGACGGCGGAGGCCGAGAGGATGGCTCCGCGAAGCTGAGGCAGGGTCACAGAGACAAAGGCACGAAAAGGTGTTGCCCCCAAGGCCCGCGCGGCAATGACCTCGCGGCTGTCCAACTGTTGCCACGTGGCACCGACGATGCGAACGATCACTGCAAGATTGATGTAGGTGTGCGCAACGACGACCAGCAGAAAACCCGGTTGAAGCAGAGAGCCGAACAGCCCACGAAAGGCCAAGGCGATCACCACAGTGGGCAGCACAAAGGGAACGGTCACCAGCGCTTGGGTGAGTGCTCGCCCGCGAAACTGATAGCTGCTCAGGGCCCCAGCGAGAGGCAACCCGACCGCTAATGCCACACACGTACTGGTGAATGCCTGCAGTGCAGCGAGTGCTGCGATGTGCAGAGTCGAGGACCATTCGAATGTGCTCACCGCATCAAGTGAATGCTGCACCACCATGGTGATCGGCGCGCCGAGCAGCACAGAGAGGAAGAGGGCAGGAATCACCCACGTCCACTTCAGCCAGGCAGGGGCATTCAGCGCCCCATCACCTGGCCCCATGTCTTGAGCCACTCAGCCAAATGAGCATTGACGTCACCTGCTGGCAGCTGAAGTGGCGCAGGCACCTGTGCAGCAAACTTGGTGAAAACCTCGGGCAGTGTTACGCCTTGCCGTGCAGGAAACACGAACATCGACAGTGGTACGTCGGCTTGCACCGGTGCTGAGAGCAGCCAATCGATCACCTGCTGAGCGGCTTCTTCATTTGGGCTGCCTCGCAAGATCCCCGCGAACTCAATCTGGCGGTAGCAGGCTTCAGTGAGCACCGATGTTGACGGCTTCTTGGGCTTTGGTTCCTCGGCATACACGATTTCAGCGGGTGGGCTGGTGGCGTATGACACCACCAAGGGCCGATCTCCCGCACCGCCACTGAACACACTTTCGTAGGCGTCCGTCCAGCTTCCAGAAACAGCGACACCGTTGTCTCGCAGTTGCTCCCAGTACTTCGTCCAGCCATCCCCGTACTTCGCGATGGTGGCGAGCATGAATGCAAGTCCCGGCGAGGAGCTCGCTGGATCCTGGACTACGAGGAGGTCCTTGTAGGTCGCGCTGGTCAACTGATCGATGTTTGTCGGCTTGGCCACTCGCTGCTCGGTGAACCAGGCGTCGTCGATATTGATGCACACGTCGCCGTAGTCGATGGGGGTGACCACTCCGCCTGAGGTGTCATCACCAAGAGTGGGCAGGATCGAGTCTGCTTCTGTCGCGGTGTATGGGCTGAAGATGTCAGCCTCGATTGCCTTTGACAGCAGGGTGTTGTCAATGCCAAACAGGACATCGGCGGTGGGCGAGCCGGACGCAAGCACTGCGCCAGCAACCATTGCGCCAGAGTCGCCGCCAGTAATGAGCTCGATGCTGATGCCAGTGTCCTTCTTGAACTGGTCGATCAGCGGCTGACTGACCACGAAGGAGTCGTGAGTGAGGAGGCGGACAGTCGTCGGCCCTGCCGACTCCGAATCACCGCAGGCACTCAGCAGAGCCGTACTGCAGATGACGAGGCCAATGAACAATTTTGATGCATGAATAGACATATCCACCTTCTCCCTTGCGCTGGCATTACCCAGATCAGGTTCATTGGGTCGGTGGAGACGTCCACCCTCTCAGCCCGCCGAATCTGCGAGCTCCCCTTGGTGGGTGAAGTGTACGGGCGGTGACTTGCAGCTCAGCAGGGGCTGCTGGATCAGAATTTGCGCAAGGCACGCACGAGGAAGACCACGGCACTTGCGGCGCCCGCGCCCGCAAGGATGAACGCCAGCGCCCAGGCGTCAAAGCCGATCGCCGACCACCGCACGACTCCAGCGGTGAGGAGCAGCAGGGCAGCAATGGACTGCAGGAAAACCGCGAACGTGATCTGCCTTTTGGTCACGCTGTCGTTCTGCACTTTCACAACCTAGCGAGTTGACTTGCGCGGGAGTTCCAGGTGCGGATTACCTGCTGCTCGTGCTCGAAGCCGAGGATTGACAACGTCGCCGGATCCAGGGCAAGGAGTCGACCGGCGATTGGCTCAAGCCCCAGCCAGGTGGCAGTGAGGATGCGCAGGACATGGCCGTGGGCAACAAGCACACAGGTTCCACCGCTTGAGACCACTGGCAGGCACTGCTCGATCACCCGTGCGGTGCGCGCATGGATGTCTGTCAGCTGTTCACCTGGCGTCGTGCCAGCGGGGATCGGCTCTGCCCAGACGGTCCAGTCGGGTTCGTTCAGTTGCTTGCGAATCTCGGCAGTCGTCAAGCCCTCCCACGCTCCGTAGTCCCATTCGAGCAGATCAGGCTCCATTCGCGTCACTGCCAAGCCAGCAAGGGCTGCCGTGCGTTGAGCTCGTTGGAGTGGGCTGCACAGCACAAGGTCAGGGTGCAAGGGCAGAAGGGAAGCAACCGCTCGGGCATCGTTCTCGCCCTGCTGTGTCAATGGGATCTCGGTTCGACCGGTATGACGGCCTGACTTGCTCCAGTCGGTCTCTCCGTGGCGCACGAGGTAGATCTGCCCTGTGGTCATTGGGCTGCCGCGTTCCATGCCTGAGCCAGAGCTGAGCCGAAGAGCTCGCTCGATTGCGCGCCGGTGACTCCAAACCTCTCGTCGAGAACGAAGAACGGAACACCCGTGCAGCCGAGGGCTCGAGCTATCTCCTGGTCGCGAAGCACGAAGTCGGCGTAGTCCTCACCAGTCAGCATCGATATGGCTGCATTCCCATCAAGACCGATGTCCGCAGCAAATCCAGCAAGTTCATCGACTTCAAAGATTGGAAGACCCTGCTCGAAATAGGCACTGAAGAGTGAGGTCAGCAGGCGCTCGCCAGCAGCGTGGTCCTGCTCTTGGGCCCAGAGCACGAGCCGATGCCCATCGCGCGTATTGCCACTGAGTGTGCGATCCAACTGATAGTTCAGCCCCACACTCGCTGCAGTCTCGGTGACTCCTCGCTGCATGCTTCTTGCATCATCCACGCTGACTCCGTACTTGTCAGCCAGCATCTCGATGGTGGGCTGCGTGGTCGTGCTCGCCGAAGGATTGAGTTGGTAGGCGCGATGCCAGATCGTCACCTCATCCTTGTGCTCAAAGCTCGCGAGCGCGATTTCCAGCTGCCTCTTGCCGATGTAGCACCAAGGGCACACCAGGTCTGACCAGACTTCAATCTGCATGCTCAATCCTCACTCGTCAACGGTTGACGCTTTCGGTCCCAACCGTAAACACCCAGTGCGCCAAGCCCGGTCAGCAACTGCGGAACGAACCAGGCCAGCCGCCAGATGAGGTCAGCGGCAATTGCGTCCGCGGCTGGGCAGCCAAAGGTCACCAACAGCGCCACCAGGGCAGCGTCGACTGTGCCGAGCCCGCCCGGGGTCAGCGGAATGCTGGTGAGAATCAGCGCGATTGAGAAAGCCGCGAAGACCTCGATGAAGTTCACTGGCTCTGGAAAGGCGCCCAGCGCCGCGAGGCCCACGAGCAGCACAAGGATGGGCGCCATCTGCGCTGCGACATTGGTGAAGGTCAGTTGGCGCCAGCGGGTGGTCACCATCTCCGAGGCATGCTCATTGAACGTGCCCAGGGCATTGGCGACGTCTGGTGGAGTCCTGCGAATCAAGCCGTAGAGCCAATTCGCCGGACTTTGCAGAACATCACCAACCTTTCGTGCAGCGGCTGCGGACCGAAGGACGTAGACGATCCCAAGGATCGAAAGCAGCACAGCACCGAGTCCGATTCCAGCGATGGTGACGTATGCAGTCGCGGAGTGCCCGTCGGCCACCAGCAGGGTGACGGCAACTGCTGGTGCTCCCAGTATTAGGAGGTAGGTCCAGATGGCGTCCGCTGTCACAGCCGCAGCCGCGCGCGCCGTTTCGACCCCATATCGCGCCAGAATCGCGTACTGCGTGGCAGCGGCGACTGCGCCACCGCCCGGCAAGATGTTGCTGATCGAGAATCCGGCCTGGCGATTGATGAAGCTGGTGCGGTATCCGACCTCTGGCATCGCCGCCCAGGTGGTGAAGGGATAGACACCGATGTTGATCAGACTTGCCAACACGAGACCGGCAATCCAGATCGGGTCCAAATTGGCAATCTGCCTCAGTGCTGCCTGATAGTCACCCAACTGCGGAAAAAGGAAGGCAAATACCGCGATCACGATCACGAGCCCAATGACGGCAGTCAGCGCTGTGCGCACCGTCTTCCCTGAGGGTTTGGCGCTCATTGCCGTGACTGTAGCGGGAGGAATGGGTCGGCCCCCTTGACCGAATTCACCATCCGTTCATGTTCGTGATGGCTGGTGTTCCGTTCGGATGCCCCCAGACGTCAACCTCGCTCAGACAGCATCCGGACATGGCACATTCCGATCTGGAGCAACGCGACCTGAACTCGGCCGCGACCTCCCACCGAGGAGATCGGGTATTCAGCCGGATCGTCACGGGCGCGGCATTCACTTCGCTCATTGTTCTGGCTGGCATCGCCATCTTCCTTGGCGTTCAAGCAGTCTCGGCGTTCCAGAGTCAGGGCCTAGATTTCATCTTCTCCACCGGCTGGGACATCAACACCGACCCGCCCACAGCTGGAATTTGGGGGATGCTCTACGGCTCTGTGCTGTTGGCGGTGATCGGGCTGGCAATCGCTGTTCCGGTGGCGCTCATGCTCTCGATTTTCATGGTCTTCCTGGCACCACAGAAGCTCGCAGCGGTGTTGACCAATCTGATCGACCTGCTGGCAGCGATTCCCTCAGTGATCATCGGCCTCTGGGCCTTTTACATCCTGAATCCCCCGGCAGAGGGTTGGCAGGAATTGCTCAACCAGTACCTCGGCTGGATTCCCATCTTTGAAAATACTTCGCAGAACTTCTCGGGCACACCGTTCATCGCTGGACTGGTCCTGGCCATCATGATGATCCCAATCATCACTTCCATCTCCCGCGAGGTACTCAGCCGCACGCCACCGGATCTGGTCAATGCTGCAGAGGCTCTTGGCTGCTCGCTGTGGACCATGTTGCGCTATGTCGCTCTGCCCTATGGCCGTGGCGGCATCGTCGGTGGGGTCATGCTCGGATTGGGACGCGCACTGGGCGAGACCATCGCGGTGTTCTTCGTCCTGAAGCTGACCTTCGAGACGAACTGGTACCACATCATTGAGTCCGGCGGTGGATCGATTGCCACGCTCATCGTTTCACGCTTCGGGGAGGTCTCTGGGCCTGAAGAGTTGAACCTCCTGCTCGCAGCCGGCTTCTTCCTCTTCCTTGGAACCATCGGCGTCAACATCGTGGCGAACTTGATCGTCGCTCGCACAGGCAGGATGCAGAAGTGAGCACCATGACCTACCAAGCGCCGATGAACCCGGACGATCTGGTCCAGAAGCCAACACGTCCTTGGCGCCAGAAGCCTCGGTCATTCACCACTGCCGTCGCACTGGCTGTGGCAATCCCAGCCGTGATCTCAGCCGGATTGTTCTTCTACTCGTCCATTCCCGGTGCGCTCGTCCTGACTGTCATCTTCTTCCCGCTGCAACTGCTTGCTTCCGCAATTGCAGCCTGGTCAACGCGTGGTGTGCGCGGAATCGCTGACTCGGTCATCATCGTCAATGCCATCGGGTCCACGGTGTTCGCTCTTGTGGTGCTCTTGTCATTGATCGGGTCGCTGGTCGTTCGAGGTTTGCGTGCATTGAGTGCTCACTTCGTGTATCAGAACAGCGTCTTCATCAATCCGAGCACGCCACTTGAATATGGCGGCATCGGGCACGCACTTCTTGGCACCATCCTGATCGTCGGCATCGCATCGCTTATTGCAGTGCCTATCGGTATCGCCACCGCGGTCTACATCACCGAAGTTCGTGGCAAGGCTGTGCCCTACGTTCGCTTCTTCGTTCAGGCAATGAGCGGCGTTCCCTCTGTGGTCGCTGGACTGTTCATCCTGACCATTGCGGTGTCCACGGGCTGGTTCAGTCAGAATGCATTTGCCGGCGGTCTGGCATACGCAATCCTGATGCTGCCAACTGTGGCTCGCACAGCCGAAGAAGTACTGAAGCTCATCCCTGACGAACTCCGCACGGGTGCTCTGGCTCTTGGCTCCACTCGAGCTCGGACGGTCATGAAGGTTGTGCTGCCCGCAGCAAAGACCGGCATCATCACGGCCATCCTGCTGGGCATTGCCCGCGTCATCGGCGAGACAGCCCCGTTGCTGCTCGCAGCCGGAAACAACGATGGAACGGTCTTCAACCCATTCGGGCAGGCCATCGCCTCCATTCCGGTCTATATCTTCAACAACGTCGCTGTGCCCTACCCCGATGCTGTTGCTCGGGCCTGGGGAGCTGCGCTCGTCCTCATGATTCTGATTGCTGTTCTGTTCACCCTTGCACGCGTCCTCGGCCGAGGACGCGTAGGTCGCGCGAAATAGGAGATGGCCATGTCAACCGCTGAATTCGAGGAAGTCGCAATGATGGAATCGGATCTCCTAGCTGCTCGCAAGACCACCCCAAGTGAATTGCGCGCTGAGAATGTGAGCGTCTGGTTTGGCAAGCGGAAAGTTCTGGAAAACGTCAATATCGACTTCCCCAAGAACACTGTGACCGCCCTCATTGGCCCTTCGGGTTGTGGCAAATCGACCTTCATTCGCACCTTGAATCGACTGCATGAGTTGATCCCCAATGCGGCTCTTGCAGGAACAGTGCTGTACGAAGGCAAGGACATTTACAGCGCGGACGTAGATCCGGTGCACATTCGACTGCAAATCGGCATGGTCTTCCAGAAGCCAAATCCATTTCCGAGCATGACCATTCGCGGCAATGTGCTGTCGGGACTGAAGCTTTCAGGAATGAAGCGTGACAACCACGATGACATTGTCGAGCAGACTCTCACTGCTGCTGGCTTGTGGACAGAAGTCAAAGACCGACTCAATCACGCAGCTGGTGATCTCTCGGGTGGGCAGCAGCAGCGACTGGTGATTGCTCGCGCGCTTGCGGTGCAGCCGAGCGTGTTGTTGATGGATGAGCCATGCTCGGCGCTTGATCCAGCTTCGACACTCAAGATCGAAGAGACCATTCGTCAGCTGTCCAAGGAAGTGACGATTGTCATCGTCACGCACAACATGCAGCAAGCGGTGCGCGTGGCCGACAACACAGCGTTCTTCCTGGCGCAGGAGAACGAGCCAGGACACATCGTTGAACAGGGTCTGACCACTGACATCTTCGGCCAACCGCAAGACCAGCGCACCCTTGACTACGTGAATGGTCGCTTCGGTTAAGCCGCTGTTCATCTTGGCACGCACTGTTCATCTCAGAGTTGGCTGCGCGTCACAGATAAGTCCCTGAACGGCAACGTCAGGTACGTAACTTCAAGTAAGCAGTCATCAAATACATCAAAGGAGAATTCAGTGCGTCGCACACTCGCGATCATCGCCGGCACCGCCATCGCAGCCTCGGGGCTTGCCATGGTTGCTCCGGCAAATGCAGCCGAAACTGTTCCAGGCGGTGGGGCCTCGTTCCCAGCCGTATTCATGCAGCAGTGCGCAGCCGACTACAACGGCTCTCAGAACAACTTCACCATCACCTACACCTCCACCGGTTCAGGCACCGGCAAGGGCAACTTCTCCAAGGGCACCTTCGTGTTCGGCCAGACCGACTCGGCGTACACCTCTGGTGAGCCGACCTTCGAGTGGGAGTACGTTCCCAATGTCGGCGGTTCGATCGCCATCGCGATCAACCTCAAGAACCCGACCACTGGTCGCACTCTTGGTTCATCCATTCAATTGACGCAGGCAACTTTGGCGAAGATCTTCAGTGGGGCCATCACGACTTGGAACAACCCAGAGATCCTGAAGTCCAATGCCCGTATCGCAAAGTCGATTCCGGCTGTGCCGATCACGATTGCCTACCGCTCAGACGCTTCAGGAACCACGAACAACTTCCTGCAGTACCTGAACGCATGGGCACCTTCATCCTTCACCAAGGTGCAAGATGACATGTCCACTGCATTCCCCGGTGGCGTGCCACCACAGAACTCAGTCGCAGGTCGCACCAACCAAGGCGTCATGGCTAACGTGATCGCCAAGGAAGGCACCATTGGCTACGTCGATCTCGGCGATGCCAAGGGCTACCCATCCGCCCGCCTGCAGAATGCATCGGGCGAGTTCGTTGCCCCATCAGCAGCCTCAGCTGCAAAGAACCTCGCCACCCAGACTGACATGCAGTCATCGGGCATCGTGAAGTTGAACTACGCAAGCAAGGTCAAGGGTGCTTACCCAATTGCGATCTTCACCTACGGCTTGGCACGCACTGATGGCAAGGGCCCCAACGGATTGGGTGTTCGTCAGTTCTTCGACTACGTCCTGGCCAAGTGCGGACCTTCACGGGCCTCATCACTTGGCTATGTGCCACTGACTGGCGAGATCCTGGCCAAGGCACGCGCGAACGTCCTCAAGATTAAGTAAGTCGCAACTCAATCCACAGCAACTATCGAAGGTGAGGACGATGTCTCGGAACTCGTTGAAGATCCGGGGCATCGTCCTCGCTGCTGTAGTCGGCGCTGGCGCGCTGGCGCTCAGTGCCTGCACACCACCGATGCCACCTGACGTGCTGGCCGCACGTGCTGAGGCGAACATCGAATGTGGCACTGGCAACATCGACATCGCAACCCCCCAGGAATTCACCGGGTCGATGGACACCGTCGGCGCAGCGCTTGCCTCGGTGTGCCCTGACCAGACGGTGACTGAGGTTGCAGCAGATGCTGCATCCCCAGTCGCGCTCGTGGGCGCAGCCCCAACGCCGGCGGAGATCGCCTCGTTCAAAGCGGCGTCATGCCCGGCAGACAAAGTCATCACCATCCCCGCATTTGCCTACCCAGCGACGATCGCCTACAGCGTGCTTGGCCTGGAAGGCCTGGTATTCACTCCAGAGGCGGCCGCTGGAGTGCTCAATGGCAACGTCACGACTTGGGAAGATCCCTTGATCGCGGATGCCAACCCCGATTTCGACCTCTCGGGTCTTCCTCCGATCTCCTTGGTGTCCATCGACAAGCCACAAGGTGCGGTCACTGCAATGACCACCTGGATTTCGCAGCAGGACTCCGCAGCCTGGCCAGATGGCCCGGTGTCAACCTTGAAGGCGGGCAAGAAGTTCGCTGACCAGGACGCCATGATCGCGAAGATGCAGGCATCCGAGGGCGCACTGGCCGTCATGCCCATCTTCACAGCCGTAAACAATGGCATTGGCTCGGCCAATCTGCCGGTCAAGGGCACAGACCTCAATGGTCAAGAAGTCGACACTGTGATCACCTCAGATGACATCCAGCTCTACAAAGTTGGCTCAGGCGCTACGGAAGTCACCGTCACCCCAGAAGGCGACATCCTTGCAAGTGCTGCCACCGGCGGATTCCCCGTGGCGGGCAACTTCGACCTGGCCTCATCCAAGATTGTGCTTGGCGAAGGCGCCGGACTTGCGGGCTGGCCGGTTGAGGGCTACGCGCATCTGCTCATCTGTGACTCGGGTTCAGCCACGGCTCTTCCGCTGTTGTACTCGCAATTTCTCGTCCGACTTGCAGGGCAGGGAGCACTTGAATCCTTTGGCCTCACGCCGATGCCCGAGCCAATTCGCATCAAGACATTTGTTCCCTTGCGCGTGGTAGCTGCGATCCAGGAGTAGGGAGCTCGCTTAAGCGAGCGCCTGCGCAATCTGCTGCAGCCTTGAGTCATTGATGGAGAACCAAGCCCAAGTGCCGCGCTGCTCTCGCTGGAGAATGCCGGCGTCGGTCAGCACCTTCAAATGGTGGCTGACGGTCGGCTGCGAAAGCCCAACTGGACCGGTCAGATCACACACGCAAGCCTGATTGTCCGGCCTTGAGCGAATGATCGACAGCAGTTGCAGGCGAGTGGGATCACTGACTGCCTTGAGCAGCTGGGCAAGTCCGTCAGCATCGGCTCGACTCATCGGGGCCGAGAGCCCGGGATCGCAGCAGCTCGTTGAGCTCGGCGCGATGTCGATCATCTTGGGGATTGCCATGAGGACATGGTCGCATACGTAACCCCATATATCGATATCTATCTTTATTGACATCTATCGATATATGTTCGAGAATCGGTGTATCGATATTCATCTATGGATTGGAAGAGACCCATGTCCCGAGTGCAGCTGGCGCTGAATGTGTCAGACCTTGAAGCCTCTGTTGAGTTCTACTCGCGCCTGTTCAACACCACTCCGCACAAGCGGCGCCCTGGATACGCAAACTTTGCAATCGTTGAACCTCCCTTGAAACTGGTGTTGATTCAGGCATCAAGTGAGGAGCGGGGCATTGGCACTGCAGGTGCCCTGAACCACCTCGGGATCGAAGTTGAGGATTCTGAGGCCGTCGCTGCCACGGCTCAGCGACTTGCCAGTGAAGGGGTGGAGCTCTCGGACATCAATCGCACTGTGTGCTGCTACGCAGAGCAGGACAAGACCTGGGCGCACGATCCAGCCGGCGCGCCCTGGGAGATCTACACGATTACCGATGACCTGACAAACGATGCTGTGTTCGAACCGATGATCATCAATCAAGTTGGCGGCAATGCCTGCTGCGCTTCACTTGACTCCAGTGAGCCAGCTGGAGCTACGTGCTGCTAGCGATGATGCGATCACGATTGAGGTTCACGGGGCAATCTCGGAGATCAGCTCTTCGATTCGTGCCCTGATCTCATCGCGGATCGGACGCACGGAAGCAATGCCCTGGCCTGCGGGGTCGCTGAGCACCCAGTCCTCGTAGCGCTTGCCCGGAAAGATCGGGCAGGCGTCTCCGCAGCCCATCGTGACCACCACGTCGGACGCCTCGACGTCCTCGGTGAGCAGCTTGGTGGGGATCTTGCGGGAGACGTCGATGCCGAGCTCGTTCATCACCTCGACCACGGCCGGGTTGACCGAGTCGGCGGGAGCCGAGCCGGCGGAGCGCACGACGACCCGGCCGGCGGCATGGTGCTCCAGCAGGGCGGCGGCCATCTGCGAGCGCCCGGCGTTGTGCACGCACACGAACAGCACCTCGGGGACGGTCGGGGGGACGGTCGGGGGGACGGTCATGTCGTGCTCCTGTTCCAGTCGAAGCGGCGCCGCGCCCACAGCGCGACGTAGACGAGGCCCACCAGGACGGGGACCTCGATCAGCGGGCCGACCACGCCGGCCAGGGCCTGGCCGCTGGTGACCCCGAAGACGCCGATCGCGACCGCGATGGCGAGCTCGAAGTTGTTGCCGGCGGCGGTGAAGGCGAGCGTGGTCGTGCGCTCGTAGGACATCCGCAGCCGGTGGCCGAGGAGCATCGAGAGCCCCCACATGATCGCGAAGTAGGCGAGCAGCGGCAGCGCGATCCGGGCCACGTCACCGGGCCGGCTGGTGATCGTGTCACCCTGCAGCGCGAACAGGATCACGATCGTGAACAGCAGCCCGTAGAGGGCGGCCGGACCGATCCGCGGGATCAGCTGCGACTCGTACCACTCGCGGCCCTTCGCCTTCTCCCCCAGCCTGCGGGTGAGGTAGCCGGCGAGCAGCGGGATGCCCAGGAAGATCAGCACCGACTTGGCGATCTCCCACACCGACACGTCCAGCGACGACGTGTCGAGGCCCAGCCAGCCGGGCAGCAGCTCGAGGTAGAACCACCCGAGCGCGGCGAACGCGACGATCTGGAAGACCGAGTTGATCGCCACCAGGATCGCGGCGGCCTCGCGGTCGCCGCACGCGAGGTCGTTCCAGATCAGCACCATGGCGATGCAGCGGGCGAGCCCGACGATGATCAGCCCGGTGCGGTACTCCGGCAGGCCCGGCAGCAGCAGCCACGCCAGCGCGAACATCAGCGCCGGCCCGAGCACCCAGTTGAGCAGGATCGAGGCCCCCAGCAGCCGCTTGTCGGCGGTGACGTGGCCCAGCTCGTCGTACCTCACCTTGGCGAGGACGGGATACATCATCACCAGCAGGCCGATCGCGATCGGCAGGCTGACCGAGCCGATCTCGACGGTCGACAGCGCGTCGTCGAGGCCGTCGACGCTGCGGCCGAGCACCAGGCCGACGACCATGGCGAGGCCGATCCAGACCGGCAGGAAGCGGTCGAGCGTCGAGAGCCGTTGGAGTACGGCGGTCTCGCCGGCGTCGTGGGGCGCCGTCGTACTCATGCCGGGGCCAGCTCGGAGTCGAAGAGGGTGCCGAGCGCGGCGATCGCCTCGGGGCGGGCGCGGTAGTAGACCCAGACGCCGCGCTTGTCGCGGTCGAGCAGGCCGGCCGCGTGAAGCACCTTGAGGTGGTGGCTGATGGTGGGCTGGGAGAGGTCGAAGGCCGGCAGCAGCTCGCAGGCGCACGCCTCGGCGCCGACGCGCGAGAGCACCATCGACATCAGGCGCAGGCGCACCGGGTCGGCAAGCGCCTTGAGCATCGGGACGACCCGGTCGGCACCCTCGGCCGACATCGGCTCGCGTGCCAGCGGGGTACAGCAGTCCAGCGGGGCGGATATCGACATACATCAATATTGACAGACATCGATGTGTCTGGACACCCCCGGGGGTCAGTCGTCGCAGCGGCGCCGCTCGAGCAGCACGGTGTCGCGCCAGACGCCGTCCAGCTGGGCGATCCGCGAGCGGACGGCCAGGGTCTGGAAGCCGGCGGAGTGGTGCAGCGCGATGGAGGCGCGGTTCTCGGGGAAGATCGAGGTCTGCAGGGTCCAGAGCCCGCCGCGGTCGGCCTCGGTGACCTGCCGGTGTACCAGCGACTTGCCCACGCCGCGACCGCGCGCCGCCTCGGTCACGTAGACCGACGTCTCCCCCACCCCGGCGTAGCAGGCCCGCGCGGAGACCGGGGCGACCGTGGCCCAGCCGACCACGGCGCCGTCGATCTCGGCCACCCAGCGGTGCTCCGGCAGCCATTTGCCGTCAAGCTCGTCGGCCGGCGGCGCCTCGGTCTCGAACGTCGCGTTGCGGGTCGCGATGCCCTCGACGTAGATGTCGCGCACCGCCTCGAGGTCGGCGTCGGCCATCGCCCGGGTGGTGACGTCGGCGGGCAGGTCCTCCGGGCAGCAGGGCAGCTCCGCGAGCGTGCCCATGACGACGTCGGCGGCGTGCGGCAGGCCGGTGCAGCAGGTGGGGTTGACCGTGACCACCGAGGAGGTGCCGACCTTGTCGACGCTCACGAACCCGACCTCGGCCAGCCGGCGGACATGGTGGGAGGTGGTCGACTGGCTGATCCCCAGCGCGGCGGCCAGGTCGCCCACCCGCAGCGCGCCTGCGCGCGACGACGACACGGCGTGCAGCAGCCGCACCCGCGTCGGGTCGGACAGCGTGGCGAACCACTCGGCGTACGTCGTGGCCGCGTCAGCGGGCAGGGCGGGGAGCAGGGCGGGACTGACCGGGGTCTGCGTCATACGCCGACCATACATCGATCCGGATCGATGGTTGCTTTCATCGATCCGGATCGATAGAGTTCCCGGCATGACCACGCACCCCCTCGTCATCGTCGGCGCCGGCCCGATCGGGCTCGCCGCCGCTGCTCACGCCCAGTCCCGCGGGCTCCCGACCGTCGTGCTCGAGACCGGCGACACCGCCGGCGCGGCCGTGCGCCAGTGGGGCCACGTCCGGCTCTTCTCGGCCTGGGGCGAGCTCGTCGACCCCGTCGCGGCCGCCCTGCTCGCCGGCCGCGGCTGGGCCCCACCCGCCCCGGCGTCGTACCCCACCGGTGAGGACTGGGCCCGCGACTACCTCGTGCCGCTCGCCGACGCCCTCGCCGCCACCGCCGAGGTGGAGGTGCGCTTCGGGCACCGCGTCACCGCGCTCACCCGCCAGGGACGCGACCGGATGGTCGACGCCGGACGCGCCGAGACGCCGTTCGAGCTGCGCGTCGCCACCCCGACCGGGACCCAGCGGCTGCTCGCGTCCGCGGTCATCGACGCCTCCGGCACCTGGGGCGACCCCAGCCCGCTGGGGGCCGACGGGCTGCCGGCGTACGGCGAGGCGGAGCACGCCGACCAGATCACCTACGGGATCCCCGACTTCGCCGCGGCCGAGACCGCCGCCCGCTTCGGCGGCCGGCACGTCGCGGTCGCCGGCACCGGCGCCTCCGCACAGAACGTCCTCGTCGGCCTGACCCAGCTCGCCGAGCGGGTGCCGGGCACCCGCGTGTCCTGGCTCGTACGCCGTGGCGAGACGGCCGACGCGTTCGGCGGCGGCGACAACGACCAGCTCGAGGCGCGCGGCGCGCTCGGCAAGGCGGCGCAGGCCGCCGTCGCCGCCGGTCCCGTCACGCCGGTGACCCGCTTCCGCACGGCCGAGGTCACCCACGACCCCGACCACCCGGGCGCGCTGCGGATCATCGCCGTCGACGGGGCGAGCGTGGCCGACGTCGACGAGGTGGTGGTCGTGACCGGCTTCCGCCCCGACCTCGCTTGGCTGTCCGAGGTCCGCCTCGACCTCGACCCCGTGCTCTCGGCCCCCAGCCGGCTGGCGCCGCTGATCGACCCCAACGTGCACTCCTGCGGCACGGTCTACCCCCACGGCGCCGCCGAGCTCGCCCAGCCCGAGCCGGG
>JAUSQD010000092.1 GCA_030652695.1 Actinomycetota bacterium | reverse complement strand
CATTACCTCACCAACTAGCTGATAGGCCGCGGACCCATCCCTGACCGAAAAACTTTCCAACCCTGCAGATGCCTGCAAGGTTCATATCCGGTATTAGCACCTCTTTCGAGGAGTTATCCCGAAGTCAGGGGCAGATTGTCCACGTGTTACTCACCCGTTCGCCACTGATCCGGAGAGCAAGCTCTCCTTCACCGTTCGACTTGCATGTGTTAAGCACGCCGCCAGCGTTCGTCCTGAGCCAGGATCAAACTCTCCATAAATGAATTGTTGTGATGCTGGCAGTCAGAGCTGACTTGCTCATTAGTTCTGTACTACCAAAGGAATCCGTCCGGTTTCCAGCATTGCTGCTGAACCCCGGAACGGGGTATTGGCATTGACATATGACACGCTGTTGAGTTCTCAAGGTACGGACGCGCACCAATAACTCGGCTTTCGCCAGGTTTTTGGGGCAACATTCCTAACTTACTTGGTTTGTCTGACTCGGTCAAATCGCCAGTTTCGGCGTGTTGCCCGGGCCCTACAGTGCTTCGCGATGAACCGGCCTAGCTTGGCGCAATCGACTCAAGAAGAGGCGTGCGGCTTGGTGTCCGTTTCTCCCTCGCGGGCGTGGAGAACACTATGCCAAGGCCACACCCGGGGTCAAGCCGGGGTACCCCGAAGCGACTACGAAGACGGGAAGAGCTGGATTCCAGCGACTGAACGCTTGCCGCGTCGCAGCACCAGCCACTCACCGTGCAGCAGGTTTTCCGTTGTAGGGCGCCAGTTTTCATCCGTTATGCGCTCATTGTTCGCATATGCCCCACCCTCGGCAATGGTGCGTCGAGCCGCCGACTTGCTGGAGACCAGACCGCTCCTGGTGAGCAGTTCATCGATGGAAGGCAGCGCTCCATCAATGACTTCGTCGGCCTGAACGCCCGCATGAGCTGCCTCGCGCAGGGCCGCGGCCAAGGTCGCATGCGGAAGTGCCGCCAGATCACCGTGCCCAAAGAGCGCCCGGCCTGCAGCCTCAGCGCTTTCGCGCTCGTGGAGCCCATGCACCAGATCGGTGAGTTCCTCGGCCAGAGCCCGCTGCGCTGCCCGCTCATGGGGACGCTCTTCGGTGGCAAGCAGAAGTTCGGCGATTTCCTCACGCGACTTGAAACTGAAGGTGTGCAACAGGTTCTTGACATCTCGGTCATCGGCATTCAGCCAGAACTGGAAGAAGTCATAGGGACTGGTCAGCGCGGGATCAAGCCAGATCGTGCCGGTCTCTGTCTTGCCGAACTTGCTGCCGTCGGCCTTGGTCAGCAACGGAGTGGTCAAGGCGTGCACAGAGGTCTGCTCAGTGCGACGGATCAGATCAACTCCCGCAGTGATGTTGCCCCACTGATCTGATCCACCGGTCTGCAGGACGCAGCCGTAGCGGCGGAAGAGTTCAAGAAAGTCAAAGGACTGCAGCAACTGGTAGCTGAACTCCGTGTAGGAGATACCGTCCTTGGCCAGACGCGCGGCGACGGCTTCGCGATCAAGCATGCGATTGACGCTGAAGTGCTTGCCGATATCGCGCAGGAACTCCAGCACGGACATGCTCTTGGTCCAGTCGTAGTTGTTCACCACGACGGCTGCGTTGGGTCCGTCAAAGTCGTAGAAGCGCTCGAGCTGAGCGCGAATGCGGCCGACCCAATCCTGCACAATCTCTTCGGAGTTCAAGGTTCGTTCACCCGTTGACTTGGGATCACCGATGAGTCCGGTCGCACCGCCCACCAAAGCCAAGGGACGATGCCCTGCTTGCTGAAAGCGTCGCACCGTGAGGATCTGAGCAAGGTTGCCCAGGTGCAGACTCGGTGCAGTCGGATCAAAGCCGCAATACAGAGTCATCGGGCCAGCAGACAGGGCTTCATGCAAGGCGCCCAGATCCGTGCTCTGTGCGATCTGTTCGCGCCAGAGCAATTCGTCGATGATGTCGATCACGGCAGCACCTTACGCAGTGTCGGGAACCTTCGGTGCACTCCGCGAGTGCCCGTGCGCAATTGTCTTAGGCGTCAGCCAACTTTGCTTGCCAAGTGCGGCTCGATTTCGCGCAGGATCGCGGCCTTGGGCTTTGCCCCGACGGTCTGTGACACCACCGTCCCATTCTTGAACAAGGCCAAGGTTGGCAGGCTCATCACCTGATAGCGCAGCATGGTTGCTGAGTTCATGTCCGTGTCGATCGCCACAACTTTCAAGCGAGCAGATTCCTCAGTTGCAATCTGATCCAGCACTGGCGCGATCATGCGGCATGGCGGGCACCAGGCTGCGGTGAACTCAACC
Source organism: Actinomycetota bacterium (assembly GCA_030652695.1). Taxonomy (GTDB): domain Bacteria; phylum Actinomycetota; class Actinomycetes; order S36-B12; family S36-B12; genus UBA11398. Next base: position 4,470 of record JAUSQD010000092.1, on the reverse strand, counting down.
AGCACTGGAAGTTCAGACTCAAGAACGTCCCGCGCGAAAGTCGCATCAGTGGTGTGGGCAAGAGACATTGGTACTCCTTTACTGCGTCGAGTCAACGATTGTTCTGAGCGATGAGTGGACCGTGGTGATCAATGTGATCGCCGCATTCGCATTGCAGCTGAGCCGTAACCCGACCTCCACAGCCCAGATGTCGATAGTCGACGGCGCGTTGCGTCGACGACGACAGATGGCGAGAGCCCCAGTCGGAAAGTGCTGCAAGCAGAGGAAGTAGATCCACACCTGCATCGGTCAGCGTGTACTCCTGACGGGCGCGCTGACCTGGCACGCGATAGGCGCGCACTTGCAGGATGCCTGCCTCTGTGAGGCCTTGCAGGCGGTCTGAGAGCACAGCCCTCGGTGCGCCGGTGGCCAGGTGCAGTTCGTCAAAGCGACGCACTCCCAAGCCGATCTCCCGCACGATCATCAGCGCCCACCGTTCACCGACGGCCTGCACGGCCTCACCGAGCGCATCGACTGTCTTCTTCTTGACCACAGTTCTGTTTGCCACAGTTCTGAGTCTAGATTGTGAACTTATCCTCGCGCAAGTCTCCTCGCGGGCACGTATCTGCTCACGGTGGGCTCGTCGGAAAGGAAGAAGCGCCAAGGTGTCAGGGCGCCATCTCCGCCAACGCCTGTGCGAGCACTCACCTGGACCTTGCTCGCACTGCTCTTCGGGCCCTTGAGCCGTAGCTCACTGCCTGAAGCCATGAGATCAACACCATTGAGTGCGCCATCAATCCCAAGCGCCTTGGTCAGACGCGCCGGACCTCGCGCGAGTTCACGATCAGTTCTGACAGTGCTGCGCCTGGCGCGAGCATGCTGAAGCCCTTCGACGATTTCACCAGCTCGGATCAATACCGCTCCGGCCTCCCCCACCTCGCCCGTGACGATGTTGCAACACCAATGCATGCCATAGGTGAAGTACACGTAGGCGTGACCGGCAGGCCCGAACATCACTGCTGTTCGCGGAGTCTGTCCACGGAAGGCATGCGAGCCAGGGTCAACACCCACACCCGCATAAGCCTCGACTTCTGTGATGCGAACAACAACCCGAAGCCCGCCTACGAGCGAGATCAATTCTGCGCCGAGCAATTCCGGCGCGACTACGTGCGCGGGCTGAGTCAGATCAACCAACGTTGGCGCTCACTGACAACAAGAGCATCGAGCTGATCAAGTTGCTCGTTCACGCGAACGGGCGCAGTGCCGCCGAACGCAGATCGCGAATTCAATGACCCCTCGACAGTGAGCACCGAGCGCACTTCAGGTGTCAGGTGTGAACTAATCGCTAGGAGTTCAACATCAGTGAGATCCCACAGCTCAACATCCTGGGCCTCTGCCTCTTGCACGCACGCACCTGCGATCTCATGCGCTTCGCGGAACGGCACTCCTTCACGTACAAGCCATTCAGCGATGTCAGTAGCAAGCGCAAAGCCTTGTGGAGCGGATGCGGCCATGATTTCTGTATTGAACTTCAGCGTGGCGATCATGCCCGTCATCGCAGGTAGCACGAGGTGCAGTTGATCCAAGGTGTCAAACACTGGCTCCTTGTCTTCCTGTAGATCGCGGTTGTAGGCAAAGGGCAAAGCCTTCAATGTCGCGAGAAGTCCGGTGAGATTGCCGATAAGCCGTCCAGATTTTCCGCGTGCGAGTTCTGCAACATCCGGGTTCTTCTTCTGAGGCATGATCGAAGAACCGGTGGACCAGGCATCATCGAGTTTTGCCCAGGAGAATTCCCGCGAAGTCATGAGAATCACTTCTTCGCCGATGCGCGAAAGGTGCACACCGATCATTGCGGCTACGAACAGAAACTCAGCGACCCAATCGCGATCGCTGACAGCATCGATCGAATTGCCGAGTGCTTGTTCGAATCCCAGATCACGCGCAACGCCCTGGGGATCAAGGCCAAGTGAGGAACCCGCAAGCGCGCCAGCACCCAGCGGCGATCTGGATGTGCGGGCATCCCAATCGGAGAGCCTTTCAAGATCACGGCCAAGTGCGTGAACATGCTTGGCCAGCTCGTGAGCGAAGGAAACCGGTTGAGCGTGTTGCAGATGCGTGAACCCAGGCGAAGTCGTTTCGACATGTGCTCGTGCTTGAGCAAGAAATGCTGATTGAAGATCGATGACATCCTGCGCCAGGAAGCGCACCTGGTCGCGCAAGTACAGCCGAAAGTCCGTTGCCACTTGGTCGTTGCGACTACGACCAGCGCGCAGGCGTCCGCCGAGTTCGCCGAGTCGTTCGATCAGTTGGCGTTCAACAGCTGTGTGCACGTCCTCGTCGTCGGGACCCGGTTGCGCCACGCCACTGTGCACATCAGCAAGCAGCCCGGTCAGCGCCTGCGTGACCAAGATGAGTTCCTCATCGGTCAGGAGTCCCGCTGCATTGAGCACCTTGGCGTGCGCCTGGGTCTGCTGAATGTCATAAGGGGCAAGACGCCAGTCGAAGTGCACTGACTTGCTCAATGCTGCCATTGCATCAGAGGGTCCGTCGGCAAAACGACCGCCCCACAACCGCGTTGGCTGCGCCTGGGTCACGAGCTTCTCCTCTGCTTGGTATCACGAGCATTCGTCTCGCGACTTGGTGCTTCGACCCGCCGATCAGCGAGTGAGAGCAGGTTGGCACAAAAATCAGATGCGGCTTCGTTGGTGGCCATCACCACCATGATCGTGTCGTCACCGGCAACTGTCCCCACGATCTGATCAAAGTGCGCACGATCGAGATAGCCGGCGAGATAGTGAGCTGCGCCCGGAGGCGTGTGCAGGACAGCGATGTTCTGCGCTGCCTGCGCTCCGATCAGCACATCGGTGACGACGCGTCCGATGGAGTTCGGAATGGCCAAGTGCGTCACGACCTGGCTGCGCGAGATGACATAGCGCGATCCACTCTGGGGATCATGAATCTTCACGGCGCCAATGGCTTCCAGGTCGCGCGACAAAGTGGTCTGCGTGACATCGAGTCCTTCAGCTGCCAGGGCTTCGCGCAACTGCTCCTGGGAGTGAACAGCGCCTTCTTCGATCAGCACTTCAATTCGAGTACGGCGTGCAGCCATCGTCTTGGGGGCGCTCATCAGTTCACCCCAAGAGTGTCGAAGGCAGCACCCCAGCGGCTGACGGTGTCCTCAAGGTCGACATCGGTGATGTTCAGCGCTGGAGCCAGCCGCATCGCATCAGCCGCAACTGGGTTGGCAAGGATGCCTTGCGCACGCAAGGCGAGATCGACTTCTGCACTGGTGACACCCCTCAGCTCTGCCGCGAGCAGCAGTCCGCGACCGCGTACGGCGTCGACTTTTCCGCCCGAGACCTCCGGCAACTGCGCTGTGAGTTGCGCTCCCGCCGCCAGTACCCGCTCGAGCAGCCCTTCGCGTTCGATGACATCGATGACAGTCAACGCTGCCCGAGTCGAAATCGGATTGCCCCCAAAAGTGGAACCATGTGAACCAGGCGTCAACAGCGTGGCTGCGTCTCCAAAGGCCACCATTGCTCCAATCGGAAGACCGCCACCGAGCCCCTTGGCCAAGGTGAGCACATCCGGCTGTACCGCAAACTTCTGAAAGGCGAACCACGCGCCAGTGCGCCCGATCCCGGTCTGCACTTCGTCAAGGACAAACAGCGCACCCGCGCGATCGCAAATTGCGCGTGCAGCAGTCAAATAGTCATCTGGCGGAACGATCACGCCGTTCTCGCCCTGAATCGGCTCCAGAAACACAGCAGCGGTCTGTGATGTCACTGCAGCGTCGAGCGCAGCAGAGTCGCCGAATGGCACCACGGTGACGTCACCGGGCAGCGGCCGGAAGGGATCCTGCTTGGCTGGCTGCGCAGTGAGCGCCAGCGACCCCATGGTGCGGCCGTGGAAGCCTCCAGACGCAACAACGACATGCGTGCGTCCGGTCATTCTCGTGAGCTTGAATGCGGCCTCATTTGCCTCTGCTCCTGAGTTGCAGAAGAAGACCCGTGAGCCCAGGGGTGCGCCACTGAGCTCGACCAGGCGCTCAGCTAGCTCAAGACCTGGTTCAGTGGCATAAAGATTGCTCGTGTGCCCGATTGTCTGCAATTGATCGGTTACCGCGGCAACGAGATCAGGGTGTCCGTGGCCAAGCACGTTGACAGCGATGCCACCGATGAGGTCGATGTACTCCTTGCCTGTGTCATCCCAGACGCGCGAGCCCCGACCCTTGACCAACAGCAAGGGCGGCACCCCGTAGTTGCGCATCATCGTTGTCTCCCAGCGGTCCTGCCAGTTCATGGCTGCCCCGGATAGACCATGGTGCCAATGCCGTCATTGGTGAACACTTCCAGCAACACCGCATGCGCCACTCGACCATCGATCACATGCGCTTGGGGAACTCCCCCGTCAATTGCCCGCACACAGGCCTCCATCTTCGGCAGCATTCCGGCTTCCAAACTTGGCAGCATCTCTCTGAGTTCAGAGACT
>JAUSQD010000091.1 GCA_030652695.1 Actinomycetota bacterium | reverse complement strand
GCCAGATCTCAATCGCCAGATCGCGGTTGTTGTGCACGAAGTCATTGCCCAGCACCAGGATGAATCGTCGCTCGCCGAGACTGGCAAGCAGGCCATCAAGATCCGCATCCGGCTCAGCAGGGGAGCTCGCGGCAGTGATGTGATCCAAGCCAAGAATGATCGGCCGGATGCGTTCGGGCTCCAAGCGTGGGGTTTCCTGCTGCAGTCGCTGTGCCACATCGGCACTGATGGTGGTGACGCCATCGACGCTCAGGGCAATTCGGCGCTGCATGCTGCGGTAGGAACCCCACGCTTGCGATGAAGCGTGGTACCTCGGAATGTCATAGGCAATGAGATCCAGATAGGTCGTGACGACCCTGCGACCCAGGCTTCGTGCCTGCTCAATATTGCTGCGACCGTCAATTTGATTTGGATACCAGGCGATATCTGCCTGCTCACGGATTTCAGCTTCAACGCTGACCTTGCTGAGCTGTGCGAGGTGGGCGGCGTAGTCCGGCAAGCGGGAGATGCCGGTGAGTTGAATGCTGGCAATTCGGTCATCTCGCGAGAGCGCTTCAACGGCTGCCGTGGTGAGCACCTGCGCACCGGTTTGATGCGGGCCCAGCCACGTTGCGTCGACAGTGATCGACAGATTGCGAGCCTTCAATGGCTGGATGTGCCGCACGCCATAGTGCGAGCCGCTTGGGTCCTCAGCTTCTTGATCGTCCAGATCCGCGATTGCCAGCAACGGGGGCGCTGACGCCACATCGCGATGATTGGAGAGCAGCCAGTCATGCCAGAGCCCGCGCTCGGAGGCTGCGGTGCACCAGGAGATGAGTTCAACAGCGCTTGGCTCCTGCGGAAGCGCTCCTACAAGGTCCTGCGCATCCTGCGCCAAGGCCACCAATGGTCCATGAGGCGCGGCAGCCCGCAACCACTGATCAGTGACGATCGGGCTGGATGTCAAGGACAGGGAGACCACACGCGCATCTGTGTCAATGCGCAGGCCAAACTCCGCCATCCGATCCATGGTCAACAGCGCCGAGTCCCCATATACGACAAGGGTTCTGCCCCCCGGGGATCGAAAAGTGGGCAGCCCCATCACAGGGCCTCGTAGATGCGTTGAAGTTCCGGATTCAGCGAGGGAGAGTAATAGGGATCCTCACGCAGCAGCCGACTCCAACGCTGTTCAAACAGCGCATGCTCTGCGGGATCTGCCATCTTGCGGGCCATCGTGGCACCTTCATAGTGAGTGAAGTGGGCGTATGGCGTCCACGCTACGCGATACCCAGCATCACCAACCCGCAAGCAGAAGTCGACGTCGTTGTAGTCGTGAGCGAAAGCCGAGTCAAAGCCCTCAACTTCATCAAAAACCGAAGAGCGAACGAGCAGCGCAGCAGCGGTCACGGCTGCGTAGTTGCGCGGAGTCAATGTGGAGCCAAAGTAGCCCTGTGTCTTGGCTGGCTTGCTGATCCATGGGTGCGTGGGGCCACTTGGCAACAGCACTATCCCGACATGCTGCAAATGAGAGTCCGGGTAGCTCAGCTTCGCTCCAGTGATGCCAACCCCATTGATCTGTCCAAGCTCCAGCATCCGAGTGACGGGGTTGGGCTCTTCGACAGTCGTGTCGTCGTTGAGCAACAGCAAGTACTCACCCGAGGCCACTTGTCGACCTGCATTGATCGCATCAGAGAAGTTGAACTTGTCTGCCTCATACACCACGTGAGTCAGGGTGTGGCGTCCAAGCGCGTCAATGTGCACGTCGGGGATCACCCCAGTCGTCACGATGATGATCTCCAGGTCAACGAGATTCTCGTGATGCACGAGCGAGGCAACTGCATCGTCTACGAAACGGGCATCTCCCGATACATCGCGAGCTCCAATTGAGGGAATGATGACCGAAACCCGAGGCGCACCAAGCACTCTTGGGTGTACTTCGTTCAGTCCCTGAGTCGAGCTCGGCTCGACAACTCCTCCCCCAAAGGTTCGGTCCAGATGCTCTTGCTGCGCCCGAGCTGCAGCGAGCTGCGCCCATGGCTTGGCATCAATGGTCAGCGCAGTCGACTCACTCCAGGCACGCCAGTGATACAGGGGCCTTGGAATGCGCACCACTGAGCCGAGTCTTGGGAGAAGTCGAAGAGCAAGATCGAAATCCTGCGCTCCATCCATGGAGGTCCTGAGTCCGCCGACGTCGTTGATGTCGGCGCGCTTGAACACTGTGAAGTGACACAGGTACATCTGCGTCAGCAGGAGCTCCGGTGAGAACGAGGGCTTGCAGTACAACTCGAAGTGCTCGCCACTTGGACTGATCTTGTCCTCATCTGAGTACACGGCATCGGGATGTCCATGAGTCTCGATGGTCTCGCTGAAGGTCTCGATGCAGCGTGGATCCAGCACATCGTCGTGATCCAGCATCCCGACATAGCTTCCGGTGGCATGGCTCAAAGCCAGATTGAGGGCCGACGAGATGCCGCCATTGTCCTTGGTTGTGACGTGCACTCGAGCATCTGCGGCATGCATCTGTGCGAACTCAGCAAGGTAGGAATTGACCTCGGGCTTGGTGGATCCGTCGTTGGCCACCACCAGCTGCCAGTTGCCTGCCTGCTGATTGATCACCGAATCCAGGCACTCGCGGAGAAACTCAAGTGGTGGGTTGTACACCGGGACAATGATGGAGATGGTGAACTCGTGCTGTGTCGAGCCCGGCGCGATCTCTGCCGCCTGCGACAGCCAGAGCTTGTACTGCCTTCCGATATTGCGCTCATACAGTTTGCGCTTCAGCCAGCGCTTGACCCGTCCGGCCCGTCGCTTGGCTCTGATGAGCGGATTGCGTTCAGTGGGCACGACTATGTCAATCGATACTCAGCTGGCAGCTGCACAAATCCCTGACCGATCTCGCCCGTGGCGCTTCGCACCGGAAACTCAAGCGCGTCGTTCCAGGAGTCCAGCAATTTGGAACCCGTGTGGTCAAAGACATCGACATGCACGCGGTAGCGCCCCGGCAGGAGTGGGTTGTTCAGCAGATCCACTTCGACAATGTGCTCACCGTCGACATAGCTGAAGTCAAAGCCAAGTCGATGGTTGCTGATCATCGTGACCAGCGGGCCGGATTCATGCTGCAAGGCAATGCGAACGTTGGGCCCGAGCACCGGTTCGGTCATCGCGATCCCAACCTTCATCGTGAATGTGGTCCCTGTCTCGGCATGGTTCAGTGACGATCCATCAGTGCTGGCAATCTGCACGCTCGTGACGCGAAGGGCCGATTTCACTCCGCCCTCATGGTCGTGTGGGCGCAGCGCCGCTGACATTGGGGATCGTGCGGACTCTTCAGCGTTGACCTTGGCCAGATAACTGGCCACCACATCGGTTGGCTCACCAACCTCTTGGAGACTGCCACGCTCCAGCCAGGCGACTTCATCGCACAGCGCTTCCAACTGGCCAAGGCCATGACTCACCACGATGATGGTCTTGCCCGCGCGTCGCAGTGCGTAGAGATGGTCAAAGCACTTGCGTTGGAACTCCTCATCACCCACGGCAAGCACCTCATCAACGAGCAGCACATCGGGTTTCATGTGCACCGCCACAGCAAAACCCAACCGCACATACATGCCGCTTGAGTAGTGCTTGACCGGGTCGTCGATGAATTCGCGCAGCCCCGAGAATTCGATGATCTCGTCGGCAACGGCAGCGATCTCCTTGCGGGGCAATCCAAGAATTGAGCCATTGAGCCCGATGTTCTCGCGCCCGGTCATCTCAGGGTGAAATCCCGCGCCGAGTTCAATGAGTGATGCGATGCGGCCTTGGCTGGTGATCGTTCCCTCAGTTGGGCGGTAGATCCCGCCGATCATCTTCAGGAGAGTGGACTTGCCGGATCCGTTGTGTCCGATGAGCCCGTAGACGCTGCCCTTGGGAATCTCCAGGCTCACATTGCGCACTGCCCAGAAATCCTCTGCGCGGCGCGCACGGCCGCGCACGATGCGCTCCTTGATGGAGTTGCGGCGCTCGGCACTTCGCATGAATCGCTTGCCAACATCACTGATGCCCACAGCAATCTCGCTCACAGCAGCTCCCCGATGTCTTCTGCGAACCGATTGAAGATCCAAAAGCCTGCCCAGAACGTCAGGAAGCCCCCGACAAGCAGCGCGCAGACGCCAAGGAATGAAGGGGCAACCAGGCCATACATCGCGTCATGCATGGCCTGCACGTACCAGGACATGGGATTGGCTTTCACGATCCAGGCCAAGACCTCGCTGCTGGATTCGACCAGGCTCATGGGATACAGCACAGGCGTCAGGAAGTACAGCGCGCCGAGCACGACGGCGACGATGTACATCACATCGCCGAAACGGGCGTTCATGATCGACAGCATCAGTCCGACGCCTTGAGCAAATAACGCAGTCCCAATGAGGATTGGAATGGCATAGAACCAGGTGAAACCCACATTGCCCAAGATCAGGAACATGGCCACCAGCACGATGAGCTCCAGCACTACCTGGATCAACTGCACCAAGCTGGCTCCGATGACCGGGGCCCAAGCTGGGAACTGCACCTTCTTGAGCAGTTCACCGTTGCTCTTCAACTGCGTCATCGACAAGGTCAACAAGCTGGCGAACAGATTCCAGGTGACCATGCCGGTGAACAGGAATGCCGCGTATGACGTTGCTCCATTGCCCATCGGCGGGGCTTCAACGCGAAAGACAAGGCTGAAGACAGCTGCATAGATGAGCAGGATGGCCAAGGGTTGGACCAGCGACCACGACCAACCCAGAACACTGGATCGGTAGCGGGTTGCGAAGTCACGGTTGGCGAAGGCCCAGATGAGCGCATGCTGCCGCTTGAGAGCGGTCAGCACGCGTGTTCGGCTCCGCGCCCTGGCTCAAGTTCGCCTGCATCCTCCACCGACGCGCGTTGCCACATAAAGCCCATGCTAACCAAGCGGCACTTTGCCCAAGCGCCCCCACGATGAGCAGGGATATCGGCATTTTGGCCAGTAGCCTGTGCTCAGACCATCAAGGAGGCTTGAATGTTGACATCCGCGCGCCGAAAGCGCACCACCCGCCGCGTTGCCACTGCGACATTGGCATTAGGACTTGCATTCGGCTCCACCGCCGCCCTGGGCGGGGCCGCGGATGCCGCAACTAAGGCAGCGATCTACGCGCCCAATGGCATGGTTGGCGTTGCGGAGAACATCGCCGTCCAGATTTCCGGCATTCCGGGTCAGACCATCACCCTGGGCCTGACCTCAGGGCCGATCGCCACCACTATCCAGGCAGTAGTCAACGCCCAAGGCTGGGCAACGGCCAGCTGGACGCCGACAAGTGCCGGAGCCTGGACCATTGCCGCATTGGGATCTGCTGCAGCAGCGGGATCAACGACCATCACTGTGGCACCCATGCCCACGTACACCGTCCTGCTGGCTCAGCAGTCAGTGCAATCAGGGGTCACCAACAATCTTTCCAGTGGAGTAGTCGCACCAATCGGCACCTTGGCCCCAACCGGCAGTGTCTATCTGTCCAATGTCACGGGCAACGGCATCACGACACAACCACTGTCAGGCAACATCGGTGCTGGCACCTCAACAGCGATTCTTCCCTGGAATCCCTCCGGTGCTGGAGCCTCCCCGGTTCAGGCTAGTTTCCAGCCAAACAACGGCAACTTCACAGCTTCGACCAGCCCGGTATCGCAGCCCTTCGTCACGACTGCCCGCACCACGGTGGCCTTGCGCTGGCCGGCCACCCTGTATGCGGGAACCACCACCGTCATCAGTGCAATCCTGGGTCAGGGCATGCCGGATGGTTCGGTTGCATTCTCGATGGACGGCACCGGCATCAGCGGCTCTATTCCTACGATCAATGGCGTTGCCAACTACCAGTGGACTCCACCAGTTTCCGGCATCCACACCATCTCTGTGAGCTACACCGGCAATCCCCAGCCGGGCCAAGCTGGCCAGCAAAGTGGGACGAACTCCCAGATCGTCAATATCCAGGGGCCACGCGTGGCAGACAACATCACCGTTGATCCACCGAGCCAACCAGCGTGGTCGATCGCATCTCCGATCACCATGACCGCTGGTTCCCTGGTGACTCTGGCGGCAACTGCGGCCTCGAACACGACAGTGTTGTTCAGTGAGCAGGGTCCGTGCGCAATCAATGGCTCGGTGCTCACCGCACTGAGCCCCGGACAGTGCCAGGTCACAGCCTTCACCGCAGGCAATGCCAGCCTGACTCCTGGTTCTGAGACCTACACGATCACCATCACCAA
>JAUSQD010000089.1 GCA_030652695.1 Actinomycetota bacterium | reverse complement strand
AGGCCCTGCGCGCCAATGGCATTGTAGACACAGTGGCCTACCGCAAGCTCGGCCGCTATCAGCTGCTCATTGGAGTATTCCCATCTGTTGAGCCCGATGACGTGCGTGCGCTCATCAGTTGCATCGACTTTGTGATCTCTGAACTCTCGTGACCACCATCCCGGCACGGCCCCGTCGGGATAAGCCAACCTGGATTTGCTACCTGCAAAACGGCTTCTTTGCCTGGTTCATCTATGCCTTCGGCGCGACCCAGGCTCTCCTTCGCGATGAGCAGGGCACCACACGATCGGTCGCTGCTCTTCACGGCACGTTCCTGGCCACGGGAAGTCTGATCGGCTCACTCCTGGCCGGCAAGGCGTTGATGCACTGGGGCCGGGGCACGGTCATGCGGGTCGGTGGCATCGGCGCCATCGCTGGCATCATCGTGTACACCTCGCCAAGTGCCAGCTTCCCGGTCACCCTCGGCGGCGCATTCATTGCCGCACTTTGCGGGTCCTTCTTTGTCTCGGCTTTGAATGCCTTTGTCATGGACCACCAGGGAGATGCCGGCCCCAGCGCGCTTCTTGAGATGAATGCCGCGGCCGCATTCCTTGGATTGCTCGCCCCACTTGCGATCGGTATCGCCACCGCCACCGTGCTGGGCTGGCGCGCAGGCATCTGGGTCACTGTGGTCGCGCTGGTCATCGTTGAGTTCGCTCGAGGCAAGAACCTTGCGCCATACCGAACAGCTGCCCGCGAGTTGGCACATGAGCAGCGAGACAAGATGCCGCGCGAGATCTACTGGAGTCTGGTGCTGTTCATGGCCTTCGTGGCCACCGAATTCTCGATGACCTTCTGGAGTGCAGACCTGCTTCGTGAGCGATGCGGCTTCGGAGCGGGCGCAGCTGCGGCTTCGATCGGCACCATCACTGGCGGCATGCTGGTTGGCCGATTGATCGGTGCGCGTCTGGCAGAGAGGCACGCAGCTGATTTCCTCCTGCGTGGCTCAGTTGTGCTCTCACTCCTGGCTTTCGTCTTGGCGTGGAGCTTCACCTGGTGGCCAGCGGTGCTGCTTGGACTCGCCTTGGGAGGCATTGGCATCAGCGTGCAGACGCCCTTGGGCATCGCTCGGGCCATTCAGGTGTCCAATGGGCTGACGGATCGTGCCTCCGCGCTTGCCCTGGTATTTGCCAGCATCGCGGTCGCCACCGCTCCTATCGCTCTGGGAGTGCTCGCTGACCATGTCGGTGTGCATCTTGCGTTCCTGATGGTGCCGGTGTTCCTTGGCATTGCCTTGGCAATCCTGCTGGTGAGGCCGGTGGCAGCCCCGACCGCGAGTGAGTATCAACCTGTGTGAGGTATCTCAACCCGCAGGAGCCGGGCATCCTGCTCGCTGGCAATCAGCAAGGCCTTGCCATCAGCGGTCCATGTGACGGCTTCCCCTTGATACTGGCCCGGTAAGTCAAAGGTGACCTCCTCACGGCCGGGAGGAAGCCCTCGATAGACCGTTGCATCAAAGTAGGTGCGCAGCACATAGCGATCACCTTGAGGTGAGACGGCCCCATCGGTGATCAGCCCGCCTTCGACTTGAATCCTGCTTGCGACGTTCATCTTTCGAAGAGGACTCGGCAGCTTGACCAAGCTGCCGTTGGCCAGCTGCTTGGTGACAATCCACAACTGCGCCTGCGTGGGGCTGGCCAACAAGGTCTCGGCATTGTGTGGACGATCGGGATAGGTCACTCGAACCGTGCGAGAGTCAAGTGTCTGCGACTTCAATACCTTGGGCTCACGCACGCGAATGATCTCTACATACGGCCATGAGTCGAGATTGTCACCGAGATCTCCTACCCAGATGACAGCCCGACCTTGAGCGTCGCGACCACTCGCAATCGCCTCGAAGTCGCGAGCCCGACTGCCTTGAATTCTCAAGGTGGCCAAGGTCCGACAGTTGCTTTCACTGACCGCATAGACATTGGGACCATCGGATGAGTCGTTGTGCAAATACAGCACACCTGGAAAATTCAATGAACGAGTAAGCCCGCTGATCTCAGTGAATCGCTTGTCGGAGAAGGTGCATTGGACCTTCCAGGTAGGCGCCGCATGCGAAGGCGCCAGAACAAAGGAAGCCAGAACAAGAGCAAGGACACACATGCAGCGAGTGATGCTCCTCATATGCTGAGGAGCGCGGCGAGAACTACCGATCCGATCAACGACGCAAGTACCACCAAAGTGATGATGCGCCGGGTACGAGGACTCATGGTCAGACCTTACGTCCCCAGCGATGATCAGCCAGTACCGTGTCCATCGCGGTTAACTTCACGATCTGGAGTCCATGCATGAGTCGCTCAAGCGCCTATCGTCCAGAGCATGCTGCGGTGATTTCCGCACTGCTGGCTGTGCGGTTGGGAACCATCGCCTGGATTCTCGCGGCCGCCATTGGCATCCCGATACTGCTCATACGCGATTCCGGCATTGCCTGGTGGACTCTGACTTGCGCCATTGGAGTGACCAGCGGAATCGGCGGTCTGGCCTATCTGCGTTCCAAGCTCAATGCCTAGCTCCTCCTAGGAGTGGCCGAGGTCGCCTGTCTCATCAGGCTGGGCTAGCGCTGCATGTTCGACGGGTGGCTCGACGAGCACCTCGGAATGCGCTCCACAGCCAAAGCTCATACTGACGACCTTGCCGTCGGCAGCTCCCAGCTCATTCGCGCAGATGCCGAAGGCCTGACCGACAACGCCGCCCATCACCAGCAGGAAACCGCAGGTTCCGCATTCAAGCGCAGCATTGCGTGCCATTGCAGATTGCGGACCGGTGTCGCCTTCGTGCCAGCGCAACGTGGCCTCATCGCGGCCGATCGGGGACAGCACCCGGACTCGGCCAAGGCCAAGCTCCCACTGCCCAGGATTCAAGGGAGCAAGCGAAGCCACGCCCTCAAGCTCATCTTCGCCCGTGAGTCCTGCCACCAGGCGAGGGTCATCAGCGGGAGTCGGCAGGATGTCGCCGACACCGAGGTCACCTGCTTGAACCCGCTCGCTCCAGGGCACCCAGGCAGGCGCGACAAGTGCGTTCGCACCTGGCATCAGCACGACGTCATTGACGGTGGCGACCTTGCCACGCGCCGCGCGCACCAGCACCACAGCCCAGTTCCAGCCGAGATAGGCCGGATTCGAGCAGACGAACAAGTGCGTGGCGATGCGTTCTGCATCCATCTGTGCGCCCAGGTGCTCGCCGACAAAATCAGCACCGACTTCATCCACCACCGCTGCGCGCGCAAAATCTTCAGCGCCGATCAGCACTGGATCAGACTTGATCGCAGTGGAAGTGCCCGATGTATTCACGACGAGATTCTCGCGCACTCCTGCTGAACCGCGCAGGCCCGGGGGCACTTAGGCTCTTGAACCATGTGGAATGTCGATTTTGCCGTCATTCTGACCACATTCCCGGTGATCTTCCTTGCCGAGCTCCCTGACAAGACCTTCATCGCAGCCCTTGTCCTGGCCACTCGATTTCGCCATCTGTGGGTGTGGCTCGGCGTCAGTGCCGCCTTCTTCATTCAGTGCTTGATCGCTGTCATCGCCGGCGGATTCATTGCACTCCTGCCCGTGGCGCCAGTGCTCGCAGTCACCTCACTGCTGTTTGGCATTGGCTCGGTGATTCTGATTCGCGGCGGTCTGAAATCACGCGCAGAGGAAGCAGCCGTTGAGTCTGAAGAGGAATCCGAAGTGCTGGCCAAGGTCGCGAACACCCCGAGCGACTCGGCCAAAAGAGCCTTCATCACCAGTTTCCTTGTGCTGTTCGCAGCTGAGTGGGGAGACCTCACACAGATCTTCACAGCGGCTCAAGCTGCCAAGACCGGCCAGCCTCTTGCGGTGTTCATCGGCTCGTGGCTGGCCCTGATCTGCGTCGGTGGACTGGCTGTAGTGCTGGGCCGTTGGCTTCAGCAGCGGGTGCCGTTGTCCAAGGTCCGAATCGCCTCCGGCGTGGTCTTGATGGGGCTTGCCCTGTGGACAGCCTATGAACTGCTGCAGGAACTCAGACTGAGTTAGATGTCAAGATCGTTGGCAACCGCACGCAGCACTGCCGCGGTCTTCTGCGCAACGGCATCAGCCGGGTACTTCCCGCGCTGCAGCTGAGTCGCGACGCCATCGAGCATCTTGATGACGTCCTCGATGATTCCTGCGAGGTCACCGGCGGGCTTGCGACTGCCCTTGACCACCGATGGCACAGGACCAATGACTGACACCGAGAGTGCCTGCTTGCCTCGTCGGCCATCGACAATCCCGAACTCAACCTTGGTGCCCTGCTTCAACGCCGTCACGCCTTCAGGCAGAGTCGACACATGCACGAAGACATCCTCGCCATCATCAGATGCAATGAAGCCGAAGCCCTTCTCAGTGTCGTACCACTTCACAGTTCCCGTAGGCATCCCGCAAGAGTACTCAGCAAGGGCTTCAACGCCTCCTACGGGTGAATTACTGACTGGGTACGAGCTCGAGCTGAGTTTGTACGGCCAAGGACAGCTGATCCAAACTCCCGACTCCTGGAATCGGAATGTCCACGTCCTTGAACACCGCTGTTCCGGTGATGTCAATGACCAGACTGAGCGGCGAACTGGAAACTTCGCGCAGTTCAAGAGTCAGATCCACACTGACCTGCCCGGCCTTTGCCACTCCGCCGAGTTCAACCGGGTCTGCCTCCAGCACGCCGGTGCCGGCGAAGAACAACTCATGGGCTCCGTAGTTCACCAGGAAGCCGCGCAGGGCAGCGTCCAACAGGAAGTTTCCTGCGCTGACGTGGTCGATGCCCACCCCAAGGGTCAGGGTGACTGCTTGGGCCACCGTGACGTCTGCTGAGTCGATAGGAGCCTTCAGCGTGAACGGACGGCCCTTCACCTCTGTGGTCAGCGTGAGCACAGGCTGCGCCTGCTCCAGGATCCAGGTCCCCGCGGGAAATGACATATGGCGACCCTATGCAGCAGCCGACAAGGACAAAGGACGGCACCCCCAGGGGGTGCCGTCCTTTGTCATGTGAACTGTGGACTAGAAGTCCATGCCGCCCATGTCGCCGCCACCTGGCATTGCCGGTGCTGACTTCTCAGGCTTGTCGGCCACGACAACTTCAGTTGTCAGGAACAGACCGGCGATCGACGCCGCGTTCTGCAGTGCCGAGCGAGTCACCTTGGCAGGATCGATGATGCCCATGGCGATCATGTCGACATACTCGCCAGTTGCAGCATCCAAGCCGTGACCTGGCGTGAGTTCGCGAACCTTCTCGGCCACGACTCCACCTTCAAGGCCAGCGTTCTCTGCAATCTGCTTCAAAGGTGCGCTGATGGCCACGCGAACGATGTTCGAGCCAACCAGCTGCTCACCCGTGAGTCCGAGAGCTTCGATCTTGGCGGAGGCTGAAGCAAGTGCCTGAATCAATGCCACGCCGCCGCCGGGGACGATGCCCTCTTCGACTGCAGCCTTGGCGTTGCGCACTGCATCCTCGATGCGGTGCTTGCGCTCCTTGAGCTCGACCTCAGTCGCGGCCCCGGCCTTGATGACTGCAACGCCACCGGCCAGCTTGGCCAGGCGCTCCTG
>JAUSQD010000100.1 GCA_030652695.1 Actinomycetota bacterium | reverse complement strand
CCTTGCGGGCGATGTCCTCGATCGTCAGGCCGCTGCGGCTGCCACGGTCGGGTGCGCGACCGCTGGTGTAGGCAGAGCCGCCACCGACTGCCTGGCGCTCGTAGAACAGCTGACGCTGTCCGACAGTCCAACCATCGTTCTCGGTGCCGACCAGATTCTCGGCTGGCACAACGAGGTCGGTGAAGAACTCTTCGCAGAACTCCATCGAGCCATTGACCATCTGCACGCGGTTCATGTGCGTGGCGGCATCGTGCACAGGCACGATGATCATCGACAGGCCACGGTGCTTGGGTGCATCCCAGTCGGTGCGCACCAGGCAGGTTGCATAGTCAGCGGCAAAGGCGTTGGTGCTCCACGTCTTCTGGCCGTTGATGATGTAGGTGTCACCATCACGCTGTGCGCGGGTGAGCAGGCCAGCGAGGTCAGAGCCTCCACTGGGCTCGGAGAGGAACTGGCACAAGATGAGCTCACCTGAGATGGCGCCGCGCACATACTTCTGCTTCTGCTCTTCGGTGCCCATATCGAGCAACATCGCCGAGCAGATGGCCAGCGAGGGCACATTCAGCAGCAGCGGCATCTCGTAGTTCACGGAGACATCGTCAAAGGCTGCCTGATGTGCTCGGCTGAGCCCCTGGCCGCCGTACTCCTTCGGGAAGCAAATGCCTGCAAAGCCGCCCGCGAAGAGCATCTTCTGCAGTTCACGCTGGCGCTGCCACAGGGCTAGACCATCGGTCTCATGCTCGGATTCGCCCGAGGGACGTTCTTCGCGCGGATCGGCGCTGGTCTTGCGAGCCGGCAAACCGCCTGCTTCGAGCCAGGCTTTGGCACGGGCGCGGAAGTCCTCAACGGATTCATTCTGGTCTGACATGTACTCCCCAACTCTGCGGCGGTCAATGTGGGCATGACCACTAACATCACGAATGCAATACGGATAGGTCCGAAAGGTGATAAATATCTGCCTATTAGACCTACTTCGTAATACGACCACTCGGCGCAGGCCTTGTCAACCGATCTCGAACAACCCGTCCGAGATGTTTGTCGCAGGGAATCGCGCCCTAAGGAGTTCCATGTCCGCCTCGTCCAACCCCGTCCCCCAGGTCATGGCGACGGCCGTTGCCACCTTTCCGAACATCACGGAAACCGCAGCTCGATTGGCAGAGGTTGGGTACATCGCTGACCCGCACATCGCCGGCGTCGTCTCGCTGGCCAGCCTGCTCGGCAAGCCCTTGCTCGCTGAAGGACCGGCCGGAACGGGAAAGACCGAGCTCGCCAAGGCAGTGGCTCGAGCCATGGGCGCTCGCGTCATTCGCCTGCAGTGCTACGAGGGCCTGGATGAGTCGCGCGCGCTGTACGAATGGGACTACCGCAAGCAGCTGCTGCGCATTCAGGCAGTACGCCAGGAGGCCGCAGCTGACTGGAACGCCATTGAGGATGACATCTTCGGCGAGGAATACCTCCTGCACCGCCCGCTGCTGGAAGCCATTCAGGCCGAGGATGACGTGGTGCTGCTCATCGACGAAGTCGATCGCCTCGACATTGAGACCGAAGCCCTGCTGCTTGAGATCCTCTCGGACTTCCAGGTGTCCATCCCCGAGCTCGGCACCGTGCATGCCCGTCAGCACCCGATGGTCGTGCTGACCTCGAATAACAGCCGTGACCTGTCAGAGGCACTCAAGCGCCGATGCCTGTTCATGCACGTCGGCTACCCCACAGTGGAGCGTGAGCGCGAGATCATTTTGGCCGCGGTTCCTGGGATCACCGAGAACCTGGCCGAGCAGGTCGCACGGATCGTGCGCACTCTTCGTGATCTCAACCTGAAGAAGAGCCCGTCAGTGTCGGAGACCTTGGACTGGGCACGAGTGCTCGTGCTCCAGGGCCAAAAGGATGTCACCACCGACACGGTCATTGAGCATCTGTCTGTCCTGCTCAAGCATCAGGCCGACATCGAGAAGGCAACTGAGGAACTGACCGGCGCATGAGCTGTGGGAAGCAGCGCTACTCCGAAAGAAATCGGAGCACAGCGTCTTGGCAGTTGAAGTTGGAGGTGGTCGAGAAGTGATCGACTCCCTTGAGCACTACAGCCTTGGCATTGGGCAGCGCAGCAACCATGTCATCAACCGGTCCCACCATGTCTCGCTCACCAATGACCACCAGCGTGGGCATCGTCAACTTCGACAGCTCACTCAATGCCGGCATCGCAGTGAATCCGTCGACGTAATTTTGAACCGAGTCCCGGTCGTTTCCGGCTGTCTCAAGCAACTGCAGCACGAGGTCCGGCATCTCTCCGGAGCCTTCCTCGCGCTGCTGCCACATGCCATCGCCAATGCCAAGCAGCACCACCTTCTCGAAGGAGTCGGGGGAAGCTATCGCCGCTCGCAGAATGAGTCGGGCTCCTGCGCTGAAGCCAATGCCCAACACGGGAGCTCGGTCAGTCACCAGGCTCACCAGTCTCTGCACCGCTTCGGTTTCACCGCCCGGAGCCTGCGGTGCACTGCCGTGACCTGGGAGTTCGTGTCCGACGACCTCGAAACTCTCCGATTCCAAAATGTCGATCCAGCCGGTCACCCCCCAGTTGTGCTCGAAAGAGGAACCCAAACCATGGACCAGCACTACCGGAGCGGACATGGCGCGAGCATAAGGCGAAGCAAGGATTGGAGGCAGCATGCTTTCAACAGTTGAGGGTCTGGTTCGCGAACTGCGCACAATCGGAATCCCGGTTTCCACTACTGAGCACATTGATGCCGCAAAGGCACTGAAGGTCATCGACATCGGCAACCGTCAGGAAGTCAAGGCAGCACTGTGCGCAACGATGGTGAAGCGCATCGAGCACATGAAGGCATTCGACACAGTGTTTGATCTCTTCTTCTCTGGCATGCAGGCATTCGACATTGAGTTCCAGGAATCAGAGGGCGGCACAACAGTCGCTGAAATGCTGATGGAGCTTGAAGACGATGCACTGCACGCCATGCTGGTTGAGGCCTTGGCCGAAGATGACGAGCTCATGGTCAATGCCCTCGTCGATGTGTTCGTGCAGCGCAAGGCAAATGTGCAGCAGGGCGCTCAGGTCGCCGGAAATCTCTATGTCTTCCGAGTTCTTCGCGCCCTTGACCTTCCCGGCATTCGCGAAGAACTCGTCGAGCGCGAGCAAATCGATCCGGAAACCCCAGGAGCCGACCTGCGTCAGCGCATAGCCGAGAGCGACGCTGACCACAAGATCGAAACCCTGCAGCAGAAGGTTGAAGCCGCAGTGCGCACCTTGCTGGTCGCCGATCGTGGCGCCACCGCAGTGGCTCGCTCACTTCGAGCCAAGTTGCCCGAGGACATTGACTTTCTCACCGGCTCAACGGCCGAGATCGAAGCCCTGGAGTGGACTCTGGCACCACTTCCGGTGCAGCTGGCACAGAAACTGCATCAGAAGCGTGCGCATGGTCGCCATGGTGCGATCGATTTCCGCGGCACGGTTCGTCACTCGATGTCCACCGGCGGCGTTCCTGTTGATCTTGCCTTCAAGAAGCCGCACCCACCAAAGCCTGAGCTCATCGTGCTCGCTGACATCTCGGGTTCGGTGGCATCCTTTGCCACCTTCACCTTGCAGTTGACCTTCGCGATTCGATCGCAATTCCGAAGCGTGCGCAGTTTCGTCTTTGTTGACGGCATCGATGAAGTCACCGAGATCATGCAGACCTCCAACAACATCGCCGAGGCAGCCCAGCGCATTGATGAAAACAAGGGTGGCATCTGGCTTGACGGTCGATCTGACTACGGCGCTGCCTTCCGCACCTTTGTGAAGCGCTGGGGACCACAGGTGAACAGCCGCAGCATTGTGCTCATCCTTGGCGATGGCCGTTCAAACTACCGGCAGCCATCAGTGGAAACTGTTGAGTACATTGCCAAGCGCGCGCACCGTGTCTTCTGGTTGAATCCCGAACGTGAGGTCAGCTGGGGTGAAGGTGACTCCGTCATTCACAAATATGCGCCCTACTGCAGTTCTGTTTTCGAGTGCAGAAACGTACGCCAACTGAAAGCATTCATCGAAGAGTTGGACTGAGTCTGAAATCGACAAGATTTCGACAATGAAAGGAAGCCATGGCAGACAGCAACATCTCGGAGGCTATGAAAGCCGCCGTTGGCACGGAGACCTCGCGCTCCACGAGTTACCCGATCAGTGAATCGGATATTCGCAAGTGGGCAATGGCGGTCTACTGGCCAGACAAGGCACCAGCGGTCTTCACCGACCCGGCAGCCGCAGCAAAGACCGTGCACGGACGCCTTGTGGCTCCGGAGGAGTTCAACCCCTTCGCTTGGGCCGCAGCCAAGAATGAGTTGCTGCTCACGGGCGGCCTTCCCAGCCGGATGGTCAACGATCCTGACAGTTCCGAGCGAGCGCTCGGCATTGAAGGACCCGGCCTGAAGTTCATGCTCAACGGCGGCATGATCTGCGAGTACGGCGTTCGCATGGGTGTTGGCGACGTCATCACTGGCACCAACTCAGTCGGCGAATACAGCGAGCGCGAAGGCCGCCTGGGCTTGATGCTGTTCAGTCGTGGAGTCTCAACATGGGTCAACCAGAACGGTGAACTGGTCAGGCGGACCACCAACACCTTGATTCGGTACTAGGAGGAATGACAATGACAGTCAAGGTTGGCGACGAGCTTCCAACATTCACGCGCGAGACAGGCTTTGCGAACTGGAACCGCTACGCAGCGGTGAACGATGAGTTCGTGCCTATTCATATGGACGATGCAGCCGGAGAGGCAGCGGGCAACGGCGGTGCTTTCGGCATGGGCAACTTGCAGTGGGCCTACCTCCACAACATGTTGCGCAGCTGGATTGGTGAGAACGGCGAGATCCTCAGCATTGAGGTGCAGTTCCGCAGCCCCAACGTCAAGGGCCAGACAGTGACGGCCAAGGGCGTGGTCACTGCCATTGATGGCGATGTGATCAGCCTGGACGTGTGGACCGAGCAGCAGGAGGGCACCAAGCTCGCTCCTGGCTCAGCCAAAGTCAAGATGGGCAAGTAGTCACACAGCTGTGTGAAGGGGTCATCGTGCATTGCGTGATGACCCCTTCGCATTTCCCTCACCCACGCTCTGGAGAACTCGATGACTGAGACCTACCTCAACGACACGGTGATCAATGCCAAGGGCACCTTGTGCTCGCGATCTGTGAGTTACCCAATCGAGGCGTCGGCGATCCGGAAATGGGCCATGGCCGTGTACTGGCCAGAGCCAGCACCGCAGAAGTTCATGGACGCCGAATACGCACCTGAAGACTTCGATGCCTTTGCTTGGGGTCCAGCTTCATATGCATCTCTCCTTCCGGGCGATGACAGCAGCGTCGTGGTTCGCCATGGCATCAACGAGCGCGCACTCGGATTTCCCGAGTGGAAGTTCCGCGCTGGACTCAATGGCGGAATGAACTGCACCTACGGGGTTCGCATGCACGTTGGCGACGTCATCACGGATGTGAAATCCGTCGGCGAGTACACCGAGCGACAAGGACGCAACGGACTGATGTTGATTACTCAGTCGATCAGCACCTGGACCAATCAACGCGATGAACTCGTCAAGCGCACCATCAATACCGGCATCTGCTATTAGCCGCATCCAGGTAGGCGACCAGCTTCAACCCTTCATCCGTCGCACTGATTTCGACAACTGGAATCGCTACGCAGCGGTCAACGATGAGTTTCTTCCGCACTCAATGAATGACGAAGCCGCCCGCAGAGAAGGATTTCCGAAGGCTTTCGGCATGGGCAATCTGCAGTGGTCGTACGTGCACAGTCTCCTTCGCGCGTTCATCGGACCTGATGGTTCGATCCTTCGAGTTGATGTGCAGTTCCGCAATCCCAATTTGCGCGAGCAGACGGTCACCGCGCATGGAACTGTGACGGGCATTGATGGCACGACGGTCTCCATCGATTTGTGGACTCAGGAGGATGAAGGAGCACGCCTGGCAGTGGGCAAGGCCCTTGTCAGTCTGCCAAGCGGATGAGTTTGTCCAGTTTGTTGGCCTTCGCCCTGTCGTAATTCTGTGCACCAAGTGCCATTCGATCAAAGAGCCTTGTGAGTGCCCACTCGCGGCCCTACCGTGCCCAAAGGCCCGCCCTTGGAGCCGACGAAGGGATCCCCATGGAAATGAATGACATGGTGATGGTCAGCATTGACGATCACGTAGTAGAGCCACTGGACATGTTCGAGAAGCACTTTCCCAAGAGCATGATGAGCGACGCCCCAAAGCTCACCGCGCACCCGATGAACCCCGATCTTCAGGCATGGGTGTTTCAGGGATTGCCCATCGGCAATGCGGGACTCAACGCTGTTGCCTCATGGCCCAAGGAGGAATGGGGCATGGATGCAACTGATCATTCCGAGATTCGCCCCGGTGTCTACGACATGGATCTGCGGGTGCGAGACATGGACGCCAACGGAGTGCTCGCTTCTATGATGTTCGGAACCTTCACGGGATTCGCCGGCACGCACCTGGCCAATCTGCCGGACAAGAAGCTTGCGCTCGCTGCATTCCAGGCGCATAACGACTGGGTCGTCGGCGAGAATCCAAGCAACCATCCAGGGCGGTTCATCCCAATGGGCATGATCCCGTTCTATGACATGGACGAGTCGGTCAAGGAGATTCACCGCCTTGGAGCAATGGGCTGCCGTTCCATCAGCCTTCCCGAGACTCCATACGGCGTGGGCTATCCCGAGTTCAGGTCAGGGCACTGGGATCCGGTGTTCAAGGCACTCTCAGACACCAACATGGTGGCGAGCCTGCACATCGGCGGAGGATTCGGCTTGATCCAGCGTCCAGCGCCAATGGACTTCACAGACATGAGCAACTTCTTCGCAGACGACATCATCATTCTTGCCGCGCTCGTCTCCACCATCGCGGCGACTGACTTGATGCTCAGCGGTGTGCTCAAGCGATTCCCGGATACCAAGATCGCCATGAGCGAAGGCGGACTCGGCTGGGTACCGCCATGGTTGGACCGGATGGACCGACACATGACCAATCATGCGTGGACCCATCTCAGTTCACTGCCCGACGGGATGACACCTACTGAGGTGTGGCGCAAGAACTTCCTGGCGTGTTACATCACCGAGCCAAGCGCGCTCAACAATCGCAAGCGCATCGGCATAGAGAACATCGCGTGGGAGTGCGACTTCCCGCATTCGGATTCGACCTGGCCACGGTCGCCGGAGATGCTCTGGGATGAACTGCAGGATGGCGACTGCAGCGACAAGGAGATCGATCTCATCACGCACGAGAACGTTGCGCGATTCTTCAGCTGGGATCCGTTCCAGCACATCGCCAAGAAGGACGCCACGGTCGGAGCACTGCGTGCGCGGGCAACGGATGTCGACGTCAGCGAGACATCCAAGGTCGAATACCGTCGACGCTACGAGTTGGCAAATTCCTCATAGGCAGCAAGGAACAAAAGGAAAGGCCCCTGCTATGGCCGGGGCCTTTCCTTGTCTCGCGTGCCTGCTGGATGAGTGAGCTTGTGTGGCGATATCGTTTGAGTTTGCTGGACGAACATATCTGCGTTTCGCACATAACTCTCGGCGCCAAGAGGAGCACTCGGAAACCATGCCGCCGATCAAGAGCACGATCAAACTCCCTCACCCTGATCGCCATGAAGTCGCTGGCAGCAGCGTTGACCAGGCCGCAACCTATATCCGGCGCCTGATCTTCTCTGGAGTTCTCGCCCCTGGAGCCAAGGTTCCACAAGATCAAATAGCCACTGCTCTCGGAATGACGCGCGTGCCTTTACGCGAAGCTCTCCTTACCCTTGAGCTTGAAGGGCGAGTGCGCATTGAGCCAAATCGCGGTGCCATTGTTGTTGCAGTCACTGAGCAATCTGCAAGGGACACGATGGAACTGGTGTCGGTCATCTGGCGCTTCGCCTCCGAAAAGGCCATCGCCAGATCAACCCCGGAAATCGTCCATGAGCTCACGGCGGCCAACGCTCGCGTGCAGAAGGCAATGGATCTCATTGAACTGCATCATGCCTTTGATGCATTCCAGGAGATCATTGTCCAGGCCGGGCTCGGAACGCGCCTGTCACCGTTTGTCGCAAGACTTCGCCACAGCCCCGACATCATTTACCAATTCGATCCAGCATTCGCTCCCAAGGTGCGTCGGACTGCCAAATTGACCCTGGCAGCATTCATCGAGGGCAACTTCGAAGCGATGGACACGCTCATTCATCGCCACTACGAAGAGCAGGTCAATCGAGTACTTCCATTACTGCTGAAGCAGGGACTGATCATTCACTAGCGAACTGACATGCATCAATCTCGTCAAGCAATAGCACCAACACGTCTCAGTTCGCTGATTTTGGCATCTCCATAGCCTGCGATATCGCGCAACACCTCTTCAGTGTGAGCGTTGAAGTCTGGGGCAGGATCACATGGACCGGCATCCTCATTGAACATGATTGGAGGCATGACGACTGGTTGTTCCTTGTCGCCATAGCGCACGGTTCTGATCATCCTGTTGGCTTGGACCTGCACGTCATCCTGCATCTCGTCGATTGTCTGAATCGGTGCCCACACACCCTTGCTAGTAATGAGGATTTCCTTCCAAGCCTCAAGGGTCCGTGAGGCAAAGACTTCGTCAAGTATCGACATGAGGTCCGCAGAGTTGGCGATCCGATCACCTGAACTTGCAAATCGGGGATCCCCAACGAGATCGATGCGTTGAAGGTGTTCGCACAGGTTCACGAATTCGTCTTGATGATCACCAAGATGGAGCATGCCGATCCAACGGTCATCAGCTGTGCGGTAAGTGGCACCAGACCACTGCTGATTCTTTCTTGGAATGAATCTGCCAAAGGTCCCATCGGGACCATCAACTGCATTGCCAATGATTGCGGGTGCATTGAACCAAGTGGCGGTACCGAGCAATGAGGAATCCACTACGACCGCTTCTCCCGTGCGCTCCCGATGCAACAGCGCGGCGACAATCCCCCCAGCGAGCACCAGTCCAGACATGCCGTCGCCGTGTCCAACAGCATTCGGTGGGGAGTCGATTTTGGCGACATTCATCACTGACGAAGCCAGGGATCCTCGGTGCCAGAAGTGTGCTCCGTCGTAGCCGCCGCGGAATCTTTCCGGTCCAAGTGGTCCTCCGCCTGTGCCTTTGGCGAATATCAGCTTGGGATTGATGCGCTTGAGGTCTTCAACATCAAAGCCCAGTTTCTGGCGGGTGGCAGGAAGGAAGCTGGTCAGGAACACATCTGATTCCCGAACGAGTGCGTAGAGAGCCTCGCGTGCCTCGTCCAGTCCCAGATCAAGGGTGATTGCACGCTTGC
>JAUSQD010000079.1 GCA_030652695.1 Actinomycetota bacterium | reverse complement strand
GCGCCGGCAAGAGCACCCTGCTTGAAGTGCTCGCCGGGCTCCAGGCGCCAACAAGCGGATCATTCGAGATCGATGTTGAACGAAGACAGCGATCACTCCTGCCCGACACCCCCCACTTCGAACCCTGGCTGAAGGCCCGAGAAGTGGTCGAGCTTGCCCTCCACCTCAGCACGCGCGCAACAGATGACAAGCGCATCGACGAAGTGCTCGAACAGACCGGACTCAGCAAGGCAGCAGAACGCCGTGTCGGTGGCTTCTCACGTGGCATGCTCCAGCGCCTTGGATTGGCGACTGCAGTTGTCGCAAAACCGCAACTCATCATGCTCGATGAACCTGCTTCAGCCCTTGACCCGCAAGGAAGGCGAGAGGTGCTCGACCTCGTCGCTGCAATGAAGGGCGACGCAACAGTCCTGTTCTCCAGCCACATCCTCTCCGACGTGCAGGAGGTCTGCGACAGAGTCGCGGTGCTCAACCACGGCAAGGTCCTCTTTCAAGGACCACTGCATGAGCTACTGGTTGGCAGAGCCATCCCAAGGATCACCGTCAAGCTCGCAGCACCAAACATTGCAGCAATCGCCCTTCTCAACGAACAACCATGGATAAGAGGAGTTCAAGAAGTACAACCCGGAGTGCTCGAGATCGATCCAAGAAGCACCCAAGATGCGCAAGCCCAGCTCATCCCGATCCTGGCCCTGGCCCCGTGCAAGGTCGTGTCGATCACCCCGCAGGAAGTCACCCTGGAAGACGCCTTCTTGGAGCTGACGACATGAACCTCTGGCGGCTGGAGATCCTGCGACTCACCAGAACACGACGCTGGGTCGCCCTCGTTGGCGTCTACGTCCTGTTCGGACTCATAGGACCACTGAGCACGCGCTACATGGAGCAGTTGCTCTCAAGCCTCGGCAACTCCCTGCAGGGCATGAGCATCACCCTGCCCACCCCAACAGCACCGGCCGCCATCGATGCCTACGTCAAGAACGCAACCCAGATCGGCACCATCGTCGTTGTCGTGGTTGCAGCGGGAGCACTGGCATTCGACTCAGTACGCGAGATGGGCATCTTCCTGCGAACACGCGTGCCAAGCGTGAGCAGGATCCTGCTCCCGAGGTATGTCGTTACGACCATTGCCAGCGCCATCGCCTTCACCCTCGGCGCACTCACCGCCTGGTACGAGACCTGGGCCCTCATCGGGACAATCGACGCAACGGCAATCGCGGCCGGCATTGCCTACGGCGTCATCTACATCGCCGTTGTCGTAGCGGTCGTCGCAGCAACATCGCAATGGTTCAAGACGGTCTTGCCCGCAGTCATGGCCGCTCTCGTGATCTTGATACTCATGCCAACGCTCGGACTGTTCAATGCGATTGCGGACTGGGTGCCTTCACGCTTGACCTCCGCGCTTCCAGAACTTGCGGCTGGGTCAACGGCATCGGACTACCTACCCGCCGCGCTCACATCCGCCATCCTGATCATCGGCTTGGCATCGATTGCAGTATTCGGTGCCAAGCGCGCGAAGTGACAGCGCTATATCAATGCGGCCCCTTCGAATCTAAGACGAACCGCCAGCGCTATCGAGCCGCCAACCTAGGTGGTCGGCGTATCGACGAAGAACTGCATGCCAGCCGACTCCGCCCCGATCTCCTCTAGTTCCTTCTTATGTGCGAGCACGTAGGCCATGTTGAGCAAGGCAAGTGCCTTCGGCGTGCGCTTCATCGACATCGACTCGATGTGCTCGGGCGTGTGCGGCAGCCCGCCGAGGGCGAACGTCGTATCGCGGGTGTCGGCGTAGGAGACCGACTCCGCAAAGCCACGGCCGATATCGGTTCCGTCGGGCGCGGTAATGACCACCGCCCCCTCTGCGTACTGAGCACCGTTGGCGAAGAACCCGGACTGCGCCTGGTCCACGATCGGGGTCATGAGGAACTCTCGGATGTCCTCGGGCACCGTCTCATCCAGCGTGAAGGACCACGAGTTCGGGTACCACGTGTTCGTGACGAAGTAGCGGGTCGGATTGGGCGAGTGATCCGCTCGCACCCAATCGGCGATCTCCAGCGTGCCGTGCACAAGTGAGGTAGAACGATCGGCTCCCATGTACGTCCCCTTGACGGGAACGGTCATCGTGGGTGGTGGCGTGGGACCGGTCTGCTCATAGAAGGCACTCATCGCGTTGCGGTGTGGCGAGAAGACTGTCACCTGCCGATCGCCGGAGAGCTGAGCCATGAACCAGTCCCACCCGACCGGCTCGGGATCTGTTGAATACTTCGCCGCGCGCATGACGCTGCTGCGGCCCGCACCAGACAGTTGGCCCCACTGGTGGTCGAACCAGAACGTCCCGCTCGTGAGCTCGACGGTCCGGCCGTCCAGCGTCAGCGTGCTGCACGAAGGGTCCAGCACCAGGTTGGGAATGGAGTAATACAGCGAGCCGGTTCCGTCGATTGAAGGCATGCACCCTTTCTCCCCCTGCATGAGCGTCTCCTTGCCGGAGGAGAAGGTGATGTCCAGTCCCAGTTCAACTCCCGGCTCACTGCCCCGGTCCACTCCCCAGCCCTTGATCGTCACTGGGAACAATCCCTCGGTGCTGTGGCATCGGATCTCGTTGCGACCCAAGTGGTAGACGAAGGGCTCCCGCTCCACGCGCACGAGCCCGCTGGTACCCGCCAAGACAACCGGCTCGGCCTGGTAGTGGCGACCACCCTTCTCGCTGATAGCCAGTTGCAGCTCCACGATCTGGTTCTCGTCATCGGTCAGCCCGAGTCCGGCCGCAAAGTCAGGCGGGAACAGCGCTGTCTGGAAGAACATGAGCTCGGCGCCGTACTCGTTGCCGTCCGCGTCCCAGCAACTGCCCACGAAGAAGTGCCAGCCGACCTGGCTGCGCACCTTGGGCAGGTGGTCGCGCGGGAACTGCAGATCGGCTACGGCTGGCACTTGGTCATACCCCACGGTGGCCGGAGGGCCCAGAAGGGATGTCTGCCAGACATAGGCCTGCTGAGGAGTGAGCGCATCACAGAAATTGAGCAGCCGCTCATACGTCTTGGTCATGTCAGGGGTGTGCGACAAAGGATGGTCCAGCAGGTAGCGCAGGAAGGCGCGCATCCGCTGCCCCATCGCCACCGCGCTGTTCTTCGGGCTGTCGAGCACCGCCGCGACGTCAGCCGGGATCGCTGCCGGGTCGAACTCGCGCATCCACAGTGCGGTCGCGATGCTGTCCTGCGTGGCTCGGTCCATGTCAGTCATGTGCACATCCTTCTACCCGCGCGCCGCCGTGTCATTAGCTCGGTGACGAAGACACCACCGACCATCTGACCCACCAATTGACCTCTAGATCGGTGCCGAGAAGCTCGCAAACTCGAGATGTTCTCTCGGACGGCCAGCTTGGCCATGGCGGCATCGCGCGCTAGCACCGAGGGGGCGATCATTGGAGCTCAGCCGACAGGCGGCACACCAAGACGCCACGGGGAGTCTGGAAGTCAGGCTAGGGCCTTTGAGCACAGCTACATAGGGCAACTGCTATCGGCCTAGGCAACTCAATGCATGGCATGAGCATCACCCTTCCTGCTCCAACTGCAGCTGCTGCAATCGATGCCTTCGTCAAGAACGCAACCAAGATCGGCACCATCGCGGTGTCGCTGGTCAATTGAGCGCTGTGAATCGCTTGTCTGCATCTGGCTAGGGACTGCCAACGATCCTTGCGCAATGTGCACCAACAACTATGGTTCGGGAAACACACTTTGTGAAGGCGGTTGCGGTGGAGTGGCAGTACTTTCCGAGGTCGAGAGCCATCCCTAGTCACCTGCACGACATGGTTACGAGCCTCGAGCCCTACCTGGCAACAGTTCACGCGAGCGAGACACATTTAGTGAGTAATGACGTCCTCTCGGTGCTTGCCTATCCGCTGAGAGAGTTGGGCTACTTGGTCGAGGAAGCCGGCCCACCGCGGGTACGTGTGCGCCGACCCGTGCTGTTTGGGGCGAACGGCAGCGTCGAGAAGTCATTCGATGTTGACGCGTTTCACGAACAAACGGGCACCGTTGTCGAGGTTGAAGCCGGGCGGGCCGTCGTCAACCATCAGTTTCTGAAGGACTTGTTTGAGGCGTGTGCAATCCAAGATGCCAACTACGGGATTGCTGTCGGTTGGGTTGACGCTTCTTTCGAGGGACGTGGTCCTTCGGGAAGGATGTCGTCATGCCGAAGAAGTTCCCACCGGAGTTCAAGAGGGACGTGGTCACGGTC
>JAUSQD010000076.1 GCA_030652695.1 Actinomycetota bacterium | reverse complement strand
GCGGCAAGACCGGCATCAACACTTCTGCCGGCAAGAACCTGGTCGGCTCCTTCTACAGCCCCATCGGTGTGGTCTGCGATGTGGATCTGCTGGAGAGCCTTGACCAAAGCGACATCAACGCCGGATTGGCTGAGGTGGTCAAGGTCGGCTTCACCTCAGACCCAGAGATTCTGCGCATGATTCAAGCTGATCTTGCGGCTGCCACGGACCCGGCCAGTGACGTGATGCTGGAACTCATTGCCCGTGCGGTGCAGGTCAAGGCGACGGTGGTCAGTGCCGATTTCCGAGAAACCCGCGTGGGGGCTGCCCTTGGCCGCGAGGTCTTGAATTATGGGCACACCCTTGGTCACGCAGTGGAAAATCTCGAGCAGTATTCATGGCGACATGGCGCTGCGGTCAGCGTGGGGATGTGCTTTGTCGCCGAACTCGCACGCCTTGGTGGCCGACTCAGTGCGGACGAAGCCGCCTTGCACTTTGAGATTCTGGCGAGTCTGGGGCTGCCCACTTCATACCCGGCTGGACACTGGACTGAATTGATCAACGCCATGGGATTGGACAAGAAGGCCAGGGGTTCAGTCATCCGCTTCGTCGTGCTTGACGCCATCGGCTCTCCCGCCTCATGGGATGGACCAGATACGGCTCTACTCCAAGAGGCCTACGCGGCGATTGCTCACTGAGAACTGACTGTCGCTCGCATTAGTGTTGCCTCATGTCTCGCAAGGTGCTTGTGCTCAACGGTCCGAATCTGAATCGCCTAGGGGTGCGAGAACCCGATGTCTACGGACACACCACCTTCGCTGAGTTGAGCCAGATTTGCGAAGAGTCAGCACAGACGCATGGGCTCACTGCCGATGTGCGACAGAGCAATGATGAAGCTCAGCTCATTGACTGGTTGCACGAAGCCGCAGATCAGGCTGTGCCCGTTGTGTTGAATCCGGCAGCGTTCACGCATTACTCCTACGCCCTGCGCGATGCCTGCGCGATGCTCACCGCCCCTTTGATCGAGGTTCATCTCTCCAATCCGGCTTCCCGGGAGGAGTTTCGTCACAACTCGGTCATTTCTGGGGTGGCCACGGGCACGATCGCCGGCTTTGGAGTCGATTCATACCTGTTGGCTCTGGAGCAGATCGCCCGAATGACTTCCTAGTCCTGCGCCTTGGCCTGAAGTTCGGTGGCTGCTGAGTAAGATCATGCGACCCTTGATTTGACGTACATCTGGAGTGATTCGCGTGGCAACCTCGAACGATCTGAAGAACGGCCTTGTCCTGAACATTGATGGACAGTTGTGGACCGTCATTGAATTCCAGCATGTCAAGCCTGGCAAGGGCGGTGCCTTTGTTCGCAGCAAGTTGAAGAATGTGCTGAGCGGGAAGGTTGTGGACCGCACCTTCAATGCTGGAGTCAAGGTTGAGATCGAGCAGGTCGATCGTCGCGACATGCAGTATCTGTATCGCGATGGCGAGGACTGGGTATTCATGGATGTCAGCAGCTTCGAGCAGTACCAGGTGCCGGATGCTGTCGTAGGAGACTCCTCACGGTTCCTGTTGGAGAATCAGGTCGCCAACGTCTCCATCCACAATGATTCGCCCATCATTGTGGAGCTGCCCGCAAACGTGGAGTTGACCATCACGTACACCGAGCCAGGTGTGCAAGGTGATCGGTCGACCGGTGGATCCAAGCCCGCGACATTGGAGACTGGCGCAGAAATCCAGGTGCCCTTGTTCCTTGAATCAGATACCAAGGTCAAGGTCGATACCCGTGACGGCTCGTACCTTGGGCGCGTGAACGACTAGTGGCAGCCCGGAGCAAGGCACGAAAGCGTGCACTTGACGTGCTGTATGAGGCCGATCTTCGCGGGACCAATGCAAACGAAGTCCTGCTGGGGCAGATCGACCGACGCGCAGCCGACCACGAACCTGAACTGAACGCATATGTGACAAGCCTGGTAGGCGGAGTGGTCGCCAATCAGGAGCAGATTGACGAGATCTTGAGCACCTACTCCATGGGCTGGACTCTTGAGCGCATGCCAGCCGTCGACCGAGCCGTTCTGCGGATAGGCACCTTCGAGATCATTTGGGCAGATGACGTGCCTGATGCAGTGGCAGTGTCCGAAGCGGTGGCACTTGTGCAGGATCTGTCAACCGAAGAGTCAGCATCTTTTGTCAATGGGCTGCTCGGGCGCATCATCGAGATCAAGCCACAGTTGGCCGCCACTGCCCACGGTGAGAACTAGGCACCAGACCTTCCTCGAATGTTCGCTTCCGGGAATGCATTGACCCCACTCAAATAGGGGACAGCAGGGTCTATGCTCGCCACGTGACGACGAGCGAGCCGCCCGCCGGCATTGATCGCCGCGATCCGCAGCACCCGCTTCGTCGTGCTCATGACTATGCGGACAGCGGGCAGCGAACTCGAACCTGGACTCGCCCTGAGCGACGGTTCCGGCTGAGCTATCGACGCAGCCCGATTGCGACTGTGGTGTGCTCTCTGCTTGTGCTGATCAGCTCGAGTGCGGTCGCCTATGGCACGACCCGCGTGGGTTCGATCTACAGCGACGAGACCTTCGCAGGCTCCGGCTGGGCTACATGTTCGACCCCCATCAGCTTCACGACAGACACCTCCAACCTTCCGAAGTCTGTCGCAGCCAAGATTCGACCGGATCTGGCCGCAGCATTCGATGCCTGGGCTCAAGGGTCTGGATATACCTTCGTGGACAACGGTGAACTGCCAGTGGTCTTCAATGACAGCAGTTCATCTGTGACCACGGCTTCGGACTTGGGGCGGAACATCGCTGTGCACTTCGTGCCCAATGCGCATTCCACCATGATCACCAGCGAGGTCGTGGGCTTTGCCTCGCCTAACAAGGTGTTTGCCGATACCAAAGAGATCGTCGGCGGGTACATGGTGCTGAGCTCTGACTACGTCAAGGTTGTCGACCCCGTTCATCGACGCGCCCTGTTTATGCATGAACTCGGGCATGCACTGGGATTGGCGCACAGCGAAGACCCAGGCAACGTGATGTACAAGTACATGCACAACAACGCCACCCTGGCCAGCGGTGATATCGCCGGAATCAGGGCCATCGAAAAAGTCTGTGCCTCCTGACTTCGCAACTGGGCCGGCTTCCAGTTCTGTTCCCCCGAAACCCTGAAAATCGATCAGCCACTCGGGTACCGTCGCGAATTCCGGAGTCAGGGGATTCCGAGTTCAGGGAGTAGCTATGTCACAGAAGGCACTGGTCACCGGCGGTAGCCGCGGCAACGGCTAGGCAAATGCCCTCGCGCTCGCCGAGAATGGAGTTGATGTTGCGATCGCAGCACGGACTCTTCGAGCCAGTGATCCCACTGCAGAGCACTCCCAGACCATTCACAAGCAGGATCTGCGCCCGCTTCCCGGCAGCGTCGAAGAGACATGTGCACTCGTTGAGGAGCGCGGTCAGAAGTCACTTGCGCTGAAGATGGATCTGACCGACCTGGACTCTGTTGAGGCTGCATGCGACAAGCTGCTCGCTGAATGGGGCGGCGTGGATCTTGTGGTCAACAACGGTCGCCATATCGGCCCAGGACTGATGGACTCAATTCTGGATACTCCCGTTGACCAGTACCCACTCTTTGTCATGGCTCATGGCGTAGCGCCAATCCGCATCGCGCAGAAGCTGTTGCCCGGGATGATCGAGCGTGGCAGCGGAACCTTTGTCACGATTTCGTCGGGCGCGGGTTACGAGTTCTACCCAGAAGGTGCCAGGCCTGGTCTTGGATACCGCATCGGCAAGGCGTCAGGTCACACACTTGTCGGCAGCATCCAGGCCGAGCATCGCGATCAGGGCATCAAGGCCTTCAACGTCAATCCAGGCTTCGTGCTCACTGAGCGCAACTCCCTGGATGTTGAGGAGTTCGGCTTTGACCCAGCATGGGCCGGGCCTCCCGCAGCCATTGGCGCAGCGGTGGTGTGGCTGGTGACTTCGCCCGAGGCCGATGCATTGCAACGTCAGAACATTGACGCGCAGCCACTGGCCCTTGAGCGCAAGCTTTACCCAGACTGGCGCCCGGCCGGCGCTGCCACTCCTTCCTTCTGATCTTCGGACTAGGTGCAGACGAGGTTGATCGCGTAGCCGTACAAGGTGCCTGATTGGGAATTGCTGTACGAGAAAGTCAGCAACACGATGCGACCTTTGCCAACGTTGATGACTCGATCGGTTTTGGAGGCGAGTAACTCCGCCTTCCTCTTGATGTCGACTGTTCCCACTAGCGAGTGCGGGCAACCATCGCGCGACTTCACTCGCATGGTCCAGCAATAGTCGGCGTCGACTCGGCATTCCTCTTCAGTCCACTTCCAGGCCAGCCCACCGTCTTGCCACGAAAGCCCCCACTTGTCGTATCCCTTCGGGATCCATGCTGTGGCCAAGGGTGTCGGCGTTGGCCGTGCCATAGCACTGGCGGTCGGACTGGCGCTGGGACTGGACGTGATGACTTCGGCATGCGGCTGTTGACCTGACGGGTTTGCGCCTGACACTTCCCCTGCGACTGCTGTCGTCTGGGACTTCTGGTTTTGTTGGTCCCAGACAGCGGCCGCTGAGCCGCCGACGACCAGCACCATCAGGATGAGTGCAATCGTGAATCCTTTACGGGAAACGCGTCCGTCGCGAGCGGCGTCATACAGCAGGAACGGTGGTCGCGGACCACCGCCGCGGCCGCTGGGCAGATCGCTCACCGCTGCTCCCTTGAGTGCCGTCCTGGATGATTGCAGGCGAACGTCACGGGCTGGCGCCAAATGAAGATGATTGCTGCTTGATGTGCCCCGGGTGAGATTTGAACTCACACTGGACCGAGTTTGAGTCGGCTCCCTCTGCCGGTTGGGGTACCGGGGCGCGGATGAAGAGTACTGGGCTCAACGTGGCTGCCGATTAGGGTATCCACGTGTCCCAGGCTGCGATTCGAGTATTGGTTGCCGAGGACGAGGCCTTGATTCGCATGGATCTGGTCGAAATGCTTGGCGAGCTCGGCTATGCAGTTGTCGGCCAGGCGGCCAACGGGCAACTTGCCGTGGATCTGGCCGTCCAATTGCAGCCAGACGTGGTGCTCATGGACGTGGCCATGCCTGTGCGCGATGGACTCTCGGCAGCAACCGAAATCATTGAACGACGCACTGCTCCTGTGGTGATGGTGACGGCGTTCAGTGAGAGCGACACCGTCCAACATGCTGCCCATGCCGGAGCTCTGGGTTATCTGGTCAAGCCGTTCAACCGCTCAGATCTTCGTCCGGCGATCGAACTCGCTGTGGCTCGATGGGCCCAGATGATCCAGCTCGAGCAGCAAGTTGACGACTTGGGAGCGCGAGTTCGAGCCCGCGATGTCGTAGATGAGGCCAAGAGTCTGCTCCAGGCGCAGTTGGGCATGTCAGAGGCCGAGGCTTTTGCACTGCTGCGCAAGCAGGCGATGGATGGACGGGTCACTCTTGCCGAAGTGGCTGCCCAGGTTTTGCGCGCCGCACCAGCTTCCAACGACCTCCACTAGCAGCGCGAGCTCGCTCTAGGATCGCCGTATGTCCAACGCTCGCCTGATGCTGCTTGATGGACACTCTCTTGCCTACCGGGCGTACTTTGCTCTGCCGGTAGAGAATTTCTCCACCACCACCGGCCAGCCCACCAATGCGGTCTACGGCTTCACATCGATGCTCATCAACATCTTGCGTGACGAGCAGCCAACACATGTGGCCGTCGCCTTCGACATATCTCGCAAGACGTTCAGGTCTGAGATGTTTCCGGAGTACAAGGCGAATCGGGAGTCCTCGCCAGAGCCATTCAAAGGCCAGGTGCCGCTGATCCAGGAAGTGCTGCACGCCATGGGCATTAAAGTCATCGAGGCGGATGGCTATGAGGCAGACGATGTGATCGCCACGCTGAGTCAACAGGCCAAGGCGTCTGATTTTGAGGTCGTCATCGTCACTGGCGATCGAGATTCATTTCAGCTCGTGGATGATCGAACCACGGTGCTGTACCCGCGCAAGGGGATGTCTGATCTCGCACGCATGACTCCTGAGGCAGTGCTGGAGAAGTACGGTCTGACGCCCGATCAGTATCCGGATTTCGCTGCATTGCGTGGAGACCCCAGTGACAACCTGCCCGGTATTCCAGGGGTAGGCGAGAAGACAGCAACGAAGTGGATTGTTGAATACGGCAGCCTGGCGGCGCTCGTTGATCACGCAGATCAAATCGGCGGGAAGGTCGGCGAATCACTGCGCGCGAATCTGCCGCAGGTGCTGCTCAACCGCCAACTGACCCAGCTCGACAGTGCTGTGCCGATGGATCTTCACGTGGACGACTGCGAGATGCAGCAGTTCGACCGTGACGCCATTGACCAGCTGTTCACGACTTTGCAGTTTCGCGCTTTGCGCGAACGGCTGGCAGCCCTGCAGCCGTCCAGCGAAGCTCACGAAGCGCCTGCACCTTCACAGGCGCAGGCCGTCGCAGTGGTCACGAGTCAGGATCTCGGCGACTGGCTCAAGGCATTGACGCAGCCAGTGTGTTTTGCCCTCGAGGGCACATGGGGCCACGGTGGCGGCGAACTGCGCGCAGTGGCCATCCAAGGAGTGGGGCAGCCATCGGCAGTCCTGGATCTGGAAGACGTTGATGCCCGGCAAATGCTGTGGACTTGGTTTGGAGATCCAGAGGTTGCCAAGATCGGCCACGGGGTCAAGGGGCCAGCATTAGCGCTGCTGGCTCAGGGAGTTGAACTCCAGGGAGTGGTCTTTGACACCCAATTGGGCACCTATGTTGCATCGCCTGGTCAGACGTCGTATTCCCTTGAGGCATGCGTCAACAAATTCCTGGGCCGCGAGTTGGCAACCGCCACGGCAGACGGGCAGTTGGAGCTCCAACCAGCTGATCGCACCTACTTGGCCGATCACGTGGCCGCAGTCGGTGAACTGCACGCCTATCTTCAGGCGCGTCTGGCCACTGAGGCTGAGCAGTCGCTGCTGACAGATCTTGAGATTCCGCTGACCTTGCTCTTGGCGCGTGTGGAGTTCGATGGCGTCGCCGTTGATCGAGAACTGCTGACCGAACTGAGTTCAGGATTTGCGGCGAATATGCGCGAGTCGGAGTCCGCGGCGCACGCCATCGTGGGACGCCCCTTCAATCTTGGATCGCCCAAGCAGTTGCAGGAGATTCTGTTCGGCGAGCGCGATCTGCCAAAGACGAAGAAGATCAAGACTGGCTATACCACGGATGCCGAATCGCTGCAGAGCCTGTTCGCCAAGACTGGTGACCCTCTGCTGTCTGAACTGTTGGACTGGCGCGATCGATCCAAATTGCGCCAGATCGTCGAAGGCCTGATCCCCGTCATCGGCGCAGACGGGCGCCTGCACACCACCTACTCCCAACTGATGTCTGCAACTGGACGAGTGTCCAGCTCTGATCCGAACCTGCAGACCATCCCCATCCGTTCAGAGGCGGGGCGCCAGATCCGAAAGTGCTTCGTCGTGGGGCCTGGATACGAAAGCCTGATGACAGCTGACTACAGCCAGATCGAGATGCGGATCATGGCCCATCTTTCGCAAGACCAAGGACTCATCGCAGCCTTCCGCGCAGGGGAGGACCTCCACACCACGGCGGCATCACAAGTCTTTGGTGTTGAGCCGTCTGACGTTGATCCCGAGATGCGGCGCCGCATCAAGGCAATGTCCTACGGCCTGGCCTACGGACTCTCGGCCTACGGACTGGGTCAGCAACTCGGCGTGGGCCCCGACGAGGCCAAGGTGCTCATGGACACCTACTTCGCGAGGTTCGGTGGAGTGCGTGACTATCTGGCTGCTGTAGTCGAGGAGGCCCGACTTCGCGGCTACACCGAGACCATTCTTGGACGCCGCCGCTACCTTCCCGATCTGACTTCTGACAATCGGCAGCGTCGCGAGATGGCCGAGCGCATGGCACTGAACGCACCCATTCAGGGCACAGCCGCAGACATCATCAAACTGGCAATGCTGGGCGTGGCTGAGGCGCTGCAGGCCGAGGGCCTGCGCAGTCGCATGATGCTTCAGGTCCACGATGAACTGGTGCTTGAAGTGGCCCCCGGTGAGGAAGCGGCCCTTCGTGAGGTGGTCGTGCGCTGCATGATGGGCGCGATGAGCCTGGACGTGCCACTTGAAGTCTCCCTTGGCCTGGGATCCTCGTGGGAGAGCGCAGCTCACTGATCCAGCCGTTTGCACAGCCTCAGGTTCACGAGCGAACAAGCTTGCCGTACCCTTGGTCCGCTGCACGACCGTGCAGTTGACCTTCTACTCCCATCGGACCCCAAACTTCATGACCCTCTCTTTGAACGCACCAGCCCAGATTGCCATCAATGACATTGGCTCGGCTGAAGATTTCCTCGCAGCAATTGATCTGACCATCAAGTACTTCAATGATGGTGACATCGTCGAAGGCACCATCGTCAAGGTGGACCGCGACGAGGTACTCCTTGACATCGGTTACAAGACCGAAGGCGTCATCCCCTCCCGAGAGCTCTCCATCAAGCACGATGTCGACCCCAATGAGGTCGTGCGTGTTGGCGATGTGGTTGAAGCACTCGTGCTCACCAAGGAGGACAAAGAAGGCCGCCTCATCTTGTCCAAGAAGCGCGCACAGTACGAACGCGCATGGGGCACGATCGAGAAGGTCAAGGAAGAAGACGGAGTTGTCGAGGGTCAGGTGATCGAGGTCGTCAAGGGCGGACTCATCATCGATATCGGACTGCGTGGCTTCCTGCCTGCCTCACTGGTCGAAATGCGCCGCGTGCGCGATCTGCAGCCGTACGTCGGCAAGGTGCTCGAGGCCAAGATCATCGAACTCGACAAGAACCGCAACAACGTGGTGCTCTCCCGCCGTGCATGGCTTGAGCAGACGCAGAGTGAAGTTCGTCAGACCTTCCTCACCCAGTTGCAGAAGGGTCAGATCCGCGCAGGTGTGGTCTCCTCGATCGTCAACTTCGGCGCCTTCGTTGATCTCGGTGGAGTCGACGGCCTCGTGCACGTCTCCGAGCTCTCCTGGAAGCACATCGACCACCCGTCTGAGGTTGTCGAAGTGGGC
Organism: Actinomycetota bacterium; assembly: GCA_030652695.1. Lineage (GTDB taxonomy): Bacteria > Actinomycetota > Actinomycetes > S36-B12 > S36-B12 > UBA11398. Next base: position 8,083 of record JAUSQD010000076.1, on the reverse strand, counting down.
CAGGAAGTCACAGTTGAGGTACTCGACGTTGACATGGACCGCGAGCGTGTGTCCTTGTCACTCAAGGCCACACAAGAGGATCCTTGGCAGCACTTCGCACGCACCCACGCGATCAACCAGGTCGTGCCTGGCAAGGTCACCAAGCTCGTACCCTTCGGCGCCTTTGTTCGCGTGGAAGAGGGCATCGAAGGCCTGGTGCACATCTCCGAGCTCGCTGAGCGTCACATCGAGCTGCCAGAGCAGATCGTTCAGGTCAACGACGACATCTTCGTCAAGGTCATCGACATTGACCTCGAGCGCCGTCGCATCTCGCTCTCGCTCAAGCAGGCCAACGACAGTGGCGATGCGCAGGCGCACGAGGAGTTCGATCCCTACCTGTATGGCATGGCTCCTGCATTCGATGAGGCTGGCAACTACGTCGGCCCAGCCGGCTTCGACCCTGAGACGGGCGAATGGAAGGTTGGCTTTGAGGACGAGCGCACCCAATGGGAGCGCGAGTACGCCGAGGCTCATGCGCGCTGGGAAGCACACCGCAAGCAGGTCAACGAGGCACAGGTTGCCGATCAGGCAGCCGCACTGGAGTCAGGCGAGAACATCTCGGCCTACTCAAGTGAGTCCTCAGAGTCAGAAGGCTCGCTGGCCACTGACGAGGCTCTGCAGGCGCTGCGCGACAAGCTCGCTGGCGAGTAGTCAGCAACTCAAGCAAAGACGAACGAGGGGCGCCGAAAGGTGCCCCTCGTTTGCTGTTGCGGCCAAGTGAATTCTCGATAGGTTCTGCACGTGATTCGCGTAGGCCTCACTGGAGGCATTGGTTCAGGCAAGTCCACGATCGCTCAGATGTTCAAAGCCCACGGCGCACACATCATTGATGCCGATCAGATCGGCCGCGACATCGTTGAACCCGGCGCACCAGCGATCGCTGAATTGGCCGCCGCTTTCGGCGACAGCATCGTCGCTGAGGACGGTTCACTGGTGCGAGCCGAATTGGCACGGATCGCCTTTCAAACGCCTGAACTCACATCCCAGATGAACGGCATCATGTTTCCGCGCATTGTTGATGAGACCAACAAGCGCTTCGCTGACGCAGAGGCAGCGGGGGAGCGCATCGTGATCTATGACATTCCGCTGCTGACGGAAATGGGCACCGATCTGGTGCAGATGGCCATCGTCGTGGATGTGCCGGTGGAGACTCAGGTGGAGCGAGCGGTCTCGCGGGGACTGCCCGAGGATGATGTGCGTCGTCGCATTGCCGTGCAGCAAAGCCGCGAGGATCGGCTGGCGCTGGCGGATTTCGTCATCGACAACTCCGGCTCCCTGGAGAAGACCCAGGAGCAGGTCGACAGCATCTGGACCTCCCTGATGCCTGCATAGCGAAGTCAGACCCTTCGCGTACCGTGTGGTCATGACACGGCCGATCACCGACTTACAGCGCCGAGTCGCCCCGTTCAGCGTTCAGGCGCCCTATGAGCCGGCCGGAGATCAGCCAGCGGCGATCGCTGAACTCACCAAGAGAATCCTCAGCGGTGAGCGGCACAACGTGCTTCTCGGCGCCACCGGCACCGGCAAGAGCGCAACCACTGCATGGCTGGTTGAGGCATTGCAGCGCCCGACCTTAGTGATGGCACCCAACAAGACACTGGCAGCCCAGTTGGCAACAGAATTTCGTGAACTCCTGCCCGACAATGCCGTTGAGTACTTCGTGTCCTACTACGACTACTACCAGCCTGAGGCGTACATCCCGCAGAGTGACACCTTCATTGAGAAGGACTCCTCGATCAACGAAGAAGTCGAGCGGCTGCGCCACTCAGCGACCAACAGCCTGCTGACCCGTCGAGATGTGCTCGTGGTGGCTACCGTGTCGGCGATCTACGGACTTGGCACCCCTCAGGAGTACATCGATCGCATGGTTCGACTGCGCGTCGGTGAGTCAGTCGAGCGCGACACACTGCTGCGCCAATTCGTTGACATTCAGTACACGCGCAATGACATGGCCTTCACCCGTGGCACTTTCCGTGTTCGCGGTGACACAGTCGAAGTCTTCCCAATGTACGAGCTGCATCCCGTGCGCATTGAAATGTTCGGCGATGAGGTCGAGCGGCTCATGACCCTGCATCCAGTCACGGGTGAGATCCTCACCGACGACCAGGAGATGTACGTCTTTCCGGCATCCCACTATGTCGCCGGGCCTGCACGGATGGATCGTGCAATTGCAGGCATCGAAGCCGAACTCGCAGAGCGCTTGGCCGAGTACGACCAGCAGGGCAAGTTGCTGGAGGCGCAACGGCTGCGCATGCGCACGGCCTATGACCTGGAGATGATGCGCCAGCTCGGCACCTGTGCGGGCATTGAGAACTATTCACTCCATATTGATGGCCGCGAGCCTGGCTCACCCCCGAACTGCCTGCTCGACTACTTCCCAGAGGATTTCCTTCTCGTCATTGACGAGTCCCATGTCAGCGTGCCTCAAATCGGTGCCATGTTCGAGGGCGATGCCAGCCGCAAGCGCACACTGGTCGAGCACGGCTTCCGCCTTCCCAGTGCCATGGACAACCGTCCCCTGCGTTGGACTGAGTTTGAAGAGCGCATCGGGCAGACCGTCTATCTCTCAGCAACCCCCGGACCTTATGAACTCGCCGCAGCACAGGGCGAGGTTGTCGAGCAGGTCATCCGGCCGACCGGGCTCATCGATCCCGAAATTGTGCTGAAGCCAACTGAGGGCCAGATCGATGACCTGATGGACGAGATCAAGGTCCGAGCTGCCCGAGATGAGCGGGTTCTGGTCACGACCTTGACCAAGCGGATGGCTGAAGACCTCACCGACTACCTGCTGGACCACAACATCCGCGTGCAGTATCTGCACTCCGAGGTCGACACCCTTCGTCGGGTTGAGCTCCTGCGGGAACTGCGCATGGGCGTGTTCGATGTCCTCATCGGCATCAACCTGCTCCGTGAGGGGCTTGATCTTCCTGAGGTGTCCTTGGTGGCCATTCTCGATGCAGACAAGGAAGGCTTCCTGCGATCGGAGCGCTCGCTCATCCAGACCATCGGTCGAGCCGCTCGGAATGTCTCGGGCCAGGTGCACATGTATGCAGACAAGATCACCCCCTCCATGCGCAATGCGATCGATGAGACCTCCCGCCGCCGCGAGAAGCAGGTGGCTTACAACACCGAGCGCGGGCTTGACCCCCAGCCGCTGCGCAAGAAGATCGCCGACATCACCGATCTCCTGGCACGTGAGGACGCGGACACCCAGGCCCTGGTCAGTGAGATCGCCTCGAACAAGTCCAAGAGGCGAGCCCCAGCCCATCAAGGCGAGCTCGTCCAGCTGATCGATGACCTGACCGCCCAGATGCACCAATCGGCGACTGAGTTACATTTCGAACTTGCGGCGCGCTTGCGCGATGAGATTCGCGATCTGAAGAAGGAGTTGCGCGGCATGCAGGAGGCCACCGGAACATGAACGTTCCCACCTGGCTCTGGGTAGCCACGATCGGCGGCTTCGTCGTGGTCATCCTGATTGACCTGTTCATCGTGGACAGCCGCCCACATGTCTTTGGCACGCGTGAAGCAGGCATTTGGGTTTCGGTGTACTTCACCCTGGCCATGTGCTTCGCGGTATTCATGTCCCTGTACTTCGGACTCAACTACGGCGGGCAGTTTGTTGCGGGATATCTCACTGAATTCTCGCTGAGCGTCGACAACCTCTTTGTCTTCCTCGTGCTCATGACCTCATTTGCCGTGCCTTCTGCCCTGCAGCACCGAGTGCTGCTCGTGGGTGTGGTGATTGCACTCATCCTTCGAGCAATTCTCATCGTGATTGGCGCTGAGCTCATCGCCCGCTTTGCCGGCGTGTTCTACCTTTTTGGCGCCTTCTTGTTCTTCACGGCATGGAAGGTCTGGACCTCACACGACGCTGAACCAGATCCGCAGGGCAACGGGCTGGTGCGCTATGTCTCTCGCAGGTTCGCTGTGTCACCTCATTACGACGGTTCACACCTGATCACCAAGATCGCCAACAAGCGGATGCTGACCCCCTTGGCATTGGTGATGATCGCAATCGGCACCACAGACGTGCTGTTTGCCCTTGACAGCATTCCAGCCGTGTTCGGCATCACTCAAGAGGCATTCATCGTGTTCGCCGCCAACGCCTTCGCCTTGATGGGGCTGCGCCAGCTCTACTTCCTGCTGCAGGGGCTCATGGGTCGCCTGCGCTACCTCAACTACGGCCTGGCCATCATCTTGGCCTTCATCGGCGTGAAGCTCATCTTGGAAGCCATCCACGAGACCACATCGCTCTCGGTGCCGCTGATTCCGATCTGGTTCTCCCTGTCATTTATCATCGTGGTCCTGGCTGCGACGGCAATCATCAGTCTTCGCTTCACAGGGGACGAACCAGTTGACGACCCTGTCTCTCCAACCGTGCCAAAGGAATAAATGGAAACCTCCGCACTTCTGTGGACCGTCACTCTGCTTGGCATCTTCGGGCTTATTGCTCTTGACTTTGTCTTCGTCAGCCGCAAGCCGCATGACGTCGGCTTTCGCGAAGCGCTGCTGTGGTCGATCTTCTACATCGGCATCGCAGTTGCCTTCGGCATTGCACTGATCGCATGGCAGGGCTCGGAGATCGGCACGGAGTACTTCGCCGCCTACCTCGTAGAGAAGTCCTTGAGCGTTGACAATCTGTTTGTCTTCATCATCATCTTGACGCAATTCGCTGTCCCCACTGAACTGCATCAGCGAGTACTGCTGTTTGGCGTCGTTCTGGCACTCGTGCTCCGTGGCGTATTCATTGCGCTGGGTGCCGCAGCGCTAGAGACCTTCGCCTTCACTTTCGTGATCTTCGGCGCCATCCTGATCTGGACTGGAGTCCAGCTCGCCAGGCATCGCAATGAGGATCCCGATCCGATGGACAGCCTCATCGTCCGCACAGTGCGCAAACGCCTTCCGTACACCGACAAATTTGCCGGTACCAAGTTGTTCATCCGCGAGAACGGCGTGCGGCTGGCCACTCCGCTGTTGATCGTGATGATCTCGATTGGTGCCACTGATCTGCTGTTCGCCTTGGATTCCATCCCAGCGACCTTCGGCGTCACCCAGGAGCCCTATCTGGTCTTTGCCGCCAACGCCTTCGCACTCATGGGCCTTCGAGCCCTCTACTTCCTGCTCAAGGGTCTGCTCGACAAGTTGATTTACCTGTCACTTGGTCTTGCGGTGATCCTGATGTTCATCGGCGTGAAGCTGGTGCTCACCTGGGCTAGCGGTGTGTGGCCTGAAGTGCCGCACATCAGCACGAATCAATCGCTGATCTTCATCGGCACCGTGCTGGTGATCGTTGCCCTGGGCTCCTGGATCAAGGTGCGCAAAGACCCCACTGCCGTCGGACATGCAGGCACGGTCACCGGGCACCACCATCACCCTGAGAGTTAAGTCAGGTCGGTGAAGGGGTTGTAGGCGATCTCCCAGAGATGGCCATCTGGGTCGGCGATGTAGCCCGAGTATCCGCCCCAGAAGACCTCGACGGGTGCTTTGATCTCAGTTGCGCCGGCTGCAAGGAACTCAGCAAAGGCGCGATCAACATCACCCTTGCTTGGCTCATTGTGAGCAAGAGTGATGCCAGTGAATCCATCTCCTGCAGATGCCTGGCCGACATCCTCGGCTAGGGCCTCACGCGGGTAGAGCGCCAGTTGGACACCGCCGACGTCATAGAAGGCAATGCCTTCGTCATCTCCGGTGCACTCCCAGCCCAAGGCCCCGTAGAAGGCGCGCGAGCGATCCAGATCACGCACCCCAAGAGTCACGATCGACAGCTTTGGCTTCATCTTCACCAGCCCCGTTCACGCCATTGCGCCAAGTGTGGTCGCTCTGCACCGAGTGTGGTGTCGTGGCCGTGGCCGGGGTAGACCCACGTCTCATCAGGGAATTCACCAAAGAGCTTGGCTTCGACTCCGTCGAGCAGGGATTGGAATCGAGCTGGATCTCCCCAGGTATTGCCCACCCCTCCTGGAAACAGACAGTCGCCGGTGAACAGATGTGGCGGTCCATCAGGGTCGTCGTAGACGAAGGCGATTGAGCCATCGGTGTGCCCGATGAGGTGGATCACACGCAGTTGAACCCGGCCCACCTCCAAGACGCTGCCCTCTTCGAGCATCACATCAGTGGGCACTGGAATTGCCGGAGCATCGATGGGATGCGCCATCGTGATCGCGCCCGTGGCTGTCACGACCTCCGCAAGGGCATTCCAGTGGTCCTGGTGCCCATGAGTGGTCACAATCTTCTGCAGGGCATCGCCCGTGAGCGCAATCAGCCGGTCGGGCTCGGCCGCGGCGTCAATCAGCACCTGCTCACCTGTGTCGCGACAGCGCAGGAGGTAGGCGTTGTTGTCGAAGTCGCCCACGGCGAGCTTGCTGATGATCAGCTGGGGCAATTCGCGCACATCACCCGGGCCGCCGACTGTCACAGTGCCGGTATACATTGATTCGAACCTCCAGTTGGCCAAGGCCGAAGAGACGAGATGAGATTCCGTGGCAGACCGATTGGTCGTTCGCGGCGCCCGCGAGCACAACCTTAAGGATGTCTCGCTGGACTTGCCGCGTGATGCCCTCATTGTCTTTACCGGGCTGTCCGGGTCCGGGAAATCCAGTCTGGCGTTCGACACCATTTTTGCCGAAGGGCAGCGGCGCTATGTGGAGAGCCTGTCGGCGTATGCGCGGCAGTTTCTGGAAATGATGCAGAAGCCCGATGTCGATCATATAGACGGGTTGAGCCCGGCCATTTCGATCGAGCAGAAAACCACGTCACGCAATCCGCGTTCCACCGTTGGTACGGTGACGGAAATTTACGACTATCTGCGCCTGCTGTTTGCGCGGGTGGGGGTGCCGTATTCTCCAGCGACGGGGCTTCCCATTGAAAGCCAGACGGTCAGTCAGATGGTGGACAAACTGACGGCTCTGCCGGAAGGCACGCGATTGTTTCTGCTGGCCCCGCTGGTGCGCGGGCGCAAGGGTGAATATCGCAAGGAGCTGGCCGATCTGATGAAGCGCGGCTTTCAGCGGGTCAAGATCGATGGCGCCTATTATGAAATTGACGCGGCCCCCGCGCTGAACAAAAAGCTCAAGCATGACATCGACGTGGTGGTGGACCGCATCGTCATCCGCCCGGATATGCAAAGCCGCCTTGCGGACAGCTTCGAAACCGCACTGGGCATCGGCGACGGCATCGCGGTGGCGGAAATGGCGGACGAGGCAGCTGGTCGGATAATTTTCTCCGCCAAATTCGCGTGCCCGGTCTCCGGGTTCACGATTGCAGAAATTGAACCGCGATTGTTCTCTTTCAACAACCCGTTTGGCGCGTGTCCCGCCTGTGACGGGCTGGGCACCGAGATGGTGATCGATCCTGAGCTTATCATACCCGATGACACTTTGAGCCTGCGCAAGGGCGCGGTCGCGCCCTGGTCGCGCACCAGTTCCGCCTATTATATGCAGACGCTGGACAGCATTGCCCGGCATTACAAAGTGTCCACCACGCTGCCCTGGAAAGAAATTTCCAAACCCGTGCGCGACGCCATTCTTTATGGCTCGGGCGAAGAAACCATCAAGATGACCTATGACGATGGCGCACGAAAGTTTCAGACATCAAAACCGTTTGAAGGCGTAATACCCAATCTGGAGCGCCGTTATCGCGAAACCGACAGCAACTGGACCCGCGAGGAAGTCGAGAAATATCAGCGCATCACCAACTGCGATGTCTGTGCGGGCGACCGGCTGAAACCAGAGGCGCTGGCAGTAAAACTCAATGGCCTGCATATTGCGCAGGTTTCGCAGATGTCGATCCGCCAGGCCAAATACTGGTTCGACGCGCTGCCAGAAACGCTGAACCCGCAACAGCAGGAAATCGCCGCACGTATTCTGAAGGAAATTCGCGAGCGGCTGGGCTTTCTCAATGATGTCGGGCTGGAATATCTGACGCTGGCGCGCAATTCCGGCACCTTGTCCGGTGGGGAATCGCAACGCATCCGGCTGGCGTCGCAAATTGGCTCCGGTCTTACGGGCGTGCTGTATGTGCTGGACGAACCTTCCATCGGCCT
>JAUSQD010000074.1 GCA_030652695.1 Actinomycetota bacterium | reverse complement strand
GTGGTGTCGATGTACTTGCCACCACAGGTGGGCTTGGGGTCAGGAACCAGTTCTGTTCCCTTGGCGATGGTGTACCAGTTGCACAGGATCGGGTTGCCATTGGGCATGATGCCGTTCGGAACGAACGAGACCTTGCCTGGGAGCATTCCGGCACCGTCGTAGCTGGTGACCTTGCGCAGGTTGCTGATGAAGCTGGCACGGGTTGGGCACTGGCCAGCGACCTTCAGGCCCTTGATGAACAGGTCAGCTCCGACATAGCCCAGTGGTGCTGCCGGGGAGTAAGGATTCAGGCCAGCGGCCTTCATTGCCGATGCGAAGGTCTTGACCGCACGGACGTTCACGCCGACTGGAGCGGTTCCGTAGGTCTGCCCGAGTGCACCATCCAGTGCACCATTGGCGGTCTTCAGCACTGCTGGGTCAGAAAGACCCGCGACTGCGAAGGACTTGAGCTGAACTCCCTGCTGCTTGAGTGCCTGGGCCAGTGAGATGCCGCCATCGATGAAGCCGGAGTAGTTGACTGCGTCAGCTCCGGAGTTCTTGATGCGCAGAGCCTCTGAGGTTGCATCGTGAGCACCTGCTGGTGAGTCAGAGATGCGCAGCACCATCTGCAGGCCGCCCACGTCAGGGACGAGGTTGGCCAGAGCATTCTGGCCGGCAGCAGCGCTGGCGGTTGCGTGGTTGATGATCGCAATCTTGGTTGCGCCCATCTGCTTCTGCTTCTCAAGCACCTGAGTTGGGGCCAGCAGCGGGTTGGCCGATGTGGTCGCGCCAGCGTCACCAAAGGCGTTGATGTCAGTGCCGAATGCTGGGTTGGAGAAGCCAGTGATCGGGATTCCGGCTGACTTCAGTGTCGGGTACATCGACACGGTGCTGGTGGTGGAGGTGAAGCCGAACACGTTCTCGCCAAGGCCCTTTTGCACCTGGGAGATCTGTGCGCTTGGGTTGGTCTGATCGTCATAGATCTTCAGCGTGAGCTTGCGGCCGTTGACGCCACCCTTGGCGTTTTCCTGGTCGATGCGCAGCTGAGCGCCCTCGGATGCACCAATGAAGGTGGTGGCTGCGGGTCCGGTCTTGGAGCCGACCCAGCCGATGCTGATGCCTGTGGGGGTCACACCTGGTGTGGCCGGGCAGGAGGCATTGGTGGTGGCCTTGCTTGGGGCAGGTGTTGGGGCAGCGATCGCGCTGGTGGCGGTGAAGCCAAGCAGCAGCGAAGCGCTTGCGCCGACAGCAAGTGCTGTCGTTCGGCGCGTGTTTCGAGTAGAAAGCACTGAATCCTCCAGTAGTGGCATCGCCGCACAGTGCGACGACGGAGGACTGAACTATCTATGATGAATTGGGTATATATGGATAGATATGTCCAATTGTTACCTTTTCGTTATGAAATGTCCCCTACTTGGCCTGTCAAAAGATCAGGGACAGCTCAGGGTGCTTCCCTGATGTGCATCGTGCCAGTCCAGGCCACTGTGGAGCCATGACAGAGCACATGAACGACAGCGAGCACAGCAATCAGCAGAGCCAGTCTTCTGGCACGACGAACACAGACTCCACAACCACCGGCACGCCCGCTCCACAATTCCAGCCTCGCCCACCGCTGCGCCGCAGCCGTGAGGGCAAGGTGCTCGGCGGCGTCGCAGCGGGCTTTGGCCGTTGGATCGGTATTGACCCGGTCATCATCCGGGTCGTGCTCGTGGTGCTGGCGATCTTCGGCGGCAGTGGACTGCTGCTCTACATCATCGGCTGGCTGTTCATCCCGCTGGAAGGCAAGGAGCAAAGCGAGGTTGAGCAGTTCATCGACCGTCACCGTCCACATGACGATCAGGCGAAGTTCGCCCCTTGGTTGATCATCCCCGCGGTCATCATCGGCGTCATCGTGCTGGGCGGCCTGGTCAGCGCCGGGCCGTGGGGTGGCTGGTGGAGCTCGGGGGGCTGGCTTCTGCTGCTGGCCTGCGGCGGCATCGTGATCTGGCTGGTCAATCGTGATGGACTCATGGGCAATGCGGCCCCGACTGGCACCACGAGCAATCCGTACCAGATGCACTCGGCGGCTGACCCCGATGCCGATCCAGCAAGCGCCGGTTTTGCTCATGGAGGCTCCGGTGACTACCCGACCTATGTGGCACCCGCTTTTGTACCCCCTGCGTACGTGCCACCGACCTATACCCCGCGCCCGCGCTCATATCTTGGCGCGGCAACGCTGAGCCTTGCCATCATCGTGGTGGGAGTGCTCTCCGTGCTGTCCATTGCTGAGGTCTACACAATCGAGCCAATCGCAATCGCAGCTGCGGGACTTGGCGTGCTCGGGCTTGGCTTGCTGGTCGGCACCTTCTTCGGTCGCGCCCTGTGGCTGCTGTCCATCGCGATCCCTCTCGCAGTGGTCACCTTGCTGTTGGCGATCGTGCCCAGCAATCTCAACTTGGGTCAGGGGGTGGGGGAGCGCGATTGGCGCCCGGTCACCATTCAGCAGGCCTCCGTGCCCTTCCAACTCACCCTGGGAGAGGCCACTTTGGATCTCAGCCAACTGCAGGTTCCAGCTGACGCGGCAGTCGTGGTTCCCGTCAGCGCGAACCTCGGCGTTGGCGAGCTGCACGTGATCATCCCGGCCGGAATGAATGTCGAAGTCGATTCAACAGTCGCCTTGGGCGAGCTCACCGTCGTTGGCCAGCTCGAGCGCACTGGCAGCGACAACCGCATTGTCACGCTGATACCGGCGATGACTCCCCAACCAGCACCCACTATTCGTCTGGTCACCACCATGACGCTCGGCACAACGGAGGTTTCTCGTGCGTAAGCATCCGACAGATTTTGTCTCGCTCATCTTCGGACTCATCATCATTGGCTGCGCAGCCTCGGTGCTGCTCTATCGGTACTCAGATGTCGATGTTGACCTGCGCTATGCCGTGCCCATCGCCTTCGTCAGCCTTGGGGTGCTTGGTCTGTTGGGTTCCATCGTGGGGCAGCGCCGATCAGATCGACGAGAGTCAGCCAAGCTCGACAACTAGACCTTGCGGCTGGCGCGGCGTGCATACATGTCCGCGTCAGCCCGCCGCACCAGCTCATCGAAGCTGTCCACGGCAGGGTCAATCGTGGCCCAGCCGAAGGTCACCGAACCCCGCCATTGCGTCACTGGCACCTTGCTTTGGGCCAGGGACTCTCGGATGCGGTCGACCAGCACTTCTGCATTCCAACGAGTGCCGATCCCCAAGAGGAGGAACTCATCGCCACCCCATCGGCACGTGAGGTCGCCTGCGCGCACCGCACTCTGGATTGCCTCGGCGGTGGCCTTGATGACCTGGTCGCCCATGTTGTGACCGTGATGATCATTGACCTGCTTGAGCCCATCGATGTCCACGAACATCGCCGAGATCGACACTTCGCCGCGGGCCGCCAGGCTGAACACCTGGCTGATCCGCGCATCCAGGCCGCGACGATTGAGCATCCCCGTCAGCGGATCCTCGGTGGCCAACGCCGCATGCAGGGCCAAGGCCTTGGCCAGCGCATCAACACCACGCAGGCGCACCGCAAGCAGCACCCCGCTGATCAAGAACGCGGCGATCGAGCCGACTATCCAGTCGACATTCATGGGCGATGGCTGAGCCATGGACACCCAGACGCAGCCGACCATCATCGGCACGGCAGCGACGATTGCCGGCCGCCAGCCCAGGGCGATCGGACCGTACGCAGCGATGGCGAACAGGGAGTAGAGCAGGCCGGTGTCGGAGAAGTAGGCGTGTTCCTGCAGCAGTAAGGCCAGCACGATCACCACCGC
>JAUSQD010000062.1 GCA_030652695.1 Actinomycetota bacterium | reverse complement strand
GCGGCCTGCGTCTACTTGGAGCCATGGCATCCGGATGTTGAGGAGTTCCTCGAACTGCGCGACAACACTGGTGAGGATGCGCGTCGCACGCACAATCTGAACCTTGCCAACTGGATTCCAGATGAGTTCATGCGTCGAGTTGAGGCGGATCTGGACTGGTCGCTCATTGACCCTTCCCAGGCGCCTGAGCTCGTTGATCTATTTGGCGATGCTTTCGATCAGGCCTATCGGGCTGTTGAGGCTGAAGGTCGGGTCGTGCGGACTGTGAAGGCTCGTGATCTTTACAGCCGCATGATGCGCACATTGGCTCAGACGGGCAATGGGTGGATGACGTTCAAGGACGCGGCCAATCGTTCATGCAATCAAACCGGCGAAGCGGGCAATGTCGTCCATCTCTCCAATCTGTGCACAGAGATTCTTGAGGTCTCCAGTGACGCTGAGACTGCCGTCTGCAATCTGGGTTCGATCAACCTGGCGGCTCACCTGGATCGTTCACGGGGTGAGATGGATATCGAGCAATTGCGTGCCACGGTGCGCACCGCTGTGACCTTTCTTGATCGCGTGATCGATATCAACTTCTATCCGACTGGACAGGCAGCAGCAAGCAATCCACGTTGGCGTCCGGTTGGTCTGGGAGTGATGGGTCTGCAGGATGTCTTCTTCGCATTGGGGCTCGCGTTCGACAGTGACGAAGCTCGGTCGCTTTCCACGTCAATTGCCGAAGAGATCTACCTCACGGCGCTGGAGACATCTAGTGAACTCGCGGTCATCAGTGGTTCGCATCCTGGGTTCTCAGAGACGCGCGCTGCGCGTGGGCAACTGCACCCAGATCACTTTGAAGTCAACCCGGCTCAGGCGGAGCGCTGGTCTGCTATCCGTGAACGCATAGCGACCCACGGTCTTCGCAACTCATTGCTCATCGCCATCGCGCCCACTGCGACGATCGCGAGCATTGCCGGCTGCTATGAGTGCATCGAGCCTCAGGTTTCCAATGTGTTCAAGCGGGAGACCTTGTCGGGAGAATTCCTGCAGGTCAATGCCGCACTGGTGTCGGTCTTGAAGCAGCATGGTCTGTGGACTGAGCAGACCCGCTCGATCATCAAGCGCGACAACGGTTCTGTTCAGGAACTGCATGAGTTGCCGGAGAGCAGTCGACTGCTGTTCCGCACCGCATGGGAACTGCCTCAGAAGGCGCTGATTGAGCTCGCCGCGGCTCGGCAGCCCTATGTCGATCAGAGCCAGTCACTGAATTTGTTCATGGCCTCTCCGACGATCGGCAAGTTGTCTTCGATGTATCTGCATGCCTGGCGCATGGGCTTGAAGACGACGTACTACCTGCGCTCGCGCCCAGCCACTCGTATTCAGCAGGCAACCGTGATCGTTGAGGAGCCGCGACTGGAGCCAGCTTTGGCTCCGGAACTCGAGGTCAGTTCCTTCTCTGAAGCCGAGGCTGTGGCGTGCTCACTTGAGAACCCAGAGTCCTGCGAGGCCTGCCAATGAGTGCACGCATGCTTCTTGATCCAGGGCTGGATCTGACCCTGCGACCGATGCGTTATCCGGTGTTCTTTGATCGCTTCAAAGAGTCGATCAAGAACACCTGGACTGTGGAAGAGGTCGATCTGCACAACGACCTAGCTGATCTGAACAAGTTGACTCCTGCCGAGCGACATCTGGTCAATCGGCTGGTTGCCTTCTTTGCAACGGGCGACACCATCGTGGCGAACAATCTTGTGCTGAATCTGTATCAGCACGTGAATTCACCTGAGGCGCGCCTCTACTTGTCTCGTCAGTTGTTTGAGGAGGCCGTTCACGTGCAGTTCTATCTGAATCTGCTCGACACCTATCTGCCTGATGAGGCTGCGCGTTCGGAAGCATTTGCAGCGGTGGAGAACATTCCGTCGATCAGGCGAAAGGCAGAATTCTGCTTTCGATGGATCGATTCACTGGGCTCGCTCAAGAGCTTGGACACCGCCGCTGATCGCAAAGCCTTCCTGATCAATCTGATCTGTTTCGCGGCGTGCATCGAAGGGCTGTTCTTCTACGGCGCCTTTGCCTATGTGTACTTCCTGCGTTCCCGAGGCCTGCTGCACGGGTTGGCCTCGGGGACCAACTGGGTGTTCCGAGATGAGTCGATGCACATGGCCTTCGCCTTCGAGGTGGTCGAAATCGTCCGCTCGGAAGAGCCGGGGCTGTTCGATGCGGAATTGACCGAGCAGGTGCGCCGGATGCTGGCCGAGGCCGTCGATTGCGAAACGGCATTCGCGGAGGACCTGCTGGGGGAGGGAGTTGCTGGGATGTCGATCTCAGATATGCGGCAATACCTGGAGCATGTTGCTGACAACCGCTTGGCCCAACTGGGCATGGCTCCGCTGTATGGCAGCTCCAACCCCTTCACCTTCATGGAGCTGCAGGATGTTCAGGAGTTGTCGAACTTCTTCGAACGTCGAGTCAGCGCCTACCAGGTGGCTGTTGGCGGCACCTTTTCGTTAGATGAGGAGTTCTAGGGCTTTGGCGCCCTCGCAGTAGGCTTGGCGTCCCATGACTGAGCAGACCACCACCACGAATTCCGCGTCAGATCAAGCCTCTGAACCGGCTGGTTATGACTTCGAGACGATCCAGGAGCGGTGGCTGCCGGTCTGGGATGAATTGGCACCGTTCCGATCGGGCCTTGCTGATGATCCTCGACCCAAGAAGTACGTGCTCGACATGTTCCCCTACCCCTCGGGCGACCTGCATATGGGACATGCCGAGGCCTATGCCCTGGGCGATGTGGTTGCTCGTTACTGGGTGCAGAAGGGTTTCAATGTCATGCATCCCATTGGCTGGGATGCCTTCGGTCTGCCCGCAGAGAATGCGGCGATCAAGCGAGGTTCAGACCCAGTCGACTGGACTTACGAGAACATCGAGCAGCAGAAGGTATCGATGCGTCGCTACGCCTGCTCATTTGACTGGGATCGCGTGTTCAACACCTGCGATCCGGAGTACTACCACTGGAATCAATGGTTCTTCCTGCAGATGTTCCAGCGGGGCTTGGCCTATCGCAAAGACAGTGCCGTCAACTGGTGTCCCAACGATCAAACCGTGCTCGCAAATGAGCAGGTCATCGGTGGCCTCTGCGAGCGATGCGATGCGGTGGTCACAAAGAAAAAGCTGACGCAGTGGTACTTACGTATCACTGACTATGCCGATCGCCTGCTTGACGACATGAGTCAGCTCGAAGCGGGTTGGCCCGAGAAGGTGCTGCTGATGCAGCGCAACTGGATCGGCAAGTCGACAGGTGCAGAAGTTGCATTCGAGATCGAGGGTCGCGCCGATGCGGTGACGGTGTACACGACCCGTCCGGACACCTTGTTTGGTGCGACCTTCTTCGTTGTCGCGGCTGACTCCGATCTTGCAGCCGAACTAGCGGCCGGTACTTCGGCCGAGCAGGCCTTTGCTGTCTATCTCGACGAGGTCAAGCAGAGCAGCGAGATGGATCGACTCGACTCGAGTCGTGCAAAGACCGGAGTCTTTCTCGAGCGCTATGCCATCAATCCCGTCAATGGTGAGCGCATTCCGATCTGGGCTTCGGACTATGTGCTGGCTGACTACGGCACCGGCGCGATCATGGCCGTGCCTGCCCATGACCAGCGTGACCTTGATTTCGCTCGCACCTTCAATCTGCCGGTGCGCATGGTGGTCGATGCAGGTGAGGATCCATCAGTGACGGGTATCGCCACTGCTGATGATGGTCTGCATGTGAACTCTGGACCACTTGATGGCTTGGGCAAACAGGAGGCGATCGACGCGATCATCACCCTGCTGGCTGAGCGAGGCACTGGCAAGGAAGCGGTGAACTACCGCTTGCGCGACTGGCTGATCTCGCGTCAGCGCTATTGGGGCACGCCAATCCCGATCATTCATTGCCCGAGTTGCGGCGAAGTGCCCGTGCCACTGGATCAATTGCCAGTGAAGTTGCCCTCGGCCGAGGGGCTGGACCTCAAGCCCAAGGGCGCATCGCCACTGGGTGCTGCGACGCAGTGGTCGCACGTGCCGTGCCCAAATTGTGGTGGAGACGCAGTGCGCGACACCGACACGATGGACACCTTCTTCGACTCGTCTTGGTACTTCCTGCGGTACGTCAATCCTCACAACAGCAGCGCCATGTTCGACCCTGAGGAAGTTCGCAAGTGGTTGCCCGTTGATCAATATGTCGGCGGTGTCACCCACGCGATCCTGCACCTGCT
>JAUSQD010000056.1 GCA_030652695.1 Actinomycetota bacterium | reverse complement strand
TCGTCTGTAACAACACACTGACCATAGCTTTGAACGGTGCCAGCAGTGCAATCAAGGTTCCCCACAGCACCAGCTTCGATCCGCAGGCAGTGAAGAAGCAGCTCGGTATTGCCGTGTCTCAGTGGGACAGCTTCATGTACCGGATGAAAACCTTGTCTGAACGCAAGGTCAAGAGCCACGAGTCCATGAACTACTTCCTCAAGGTCCTGTGCCAGACGGATAGCCAAAACGATCCAGCGATGGGCTTGGTCAACGAACGGGCCTTGAAAAAGGTCCAGGCCATGTACGAAGGGCAGGGGCTTGGTGCGGAGTTGGCATCGTCCAACGGCACTGCGTGGGGGTTGCTCAATGCGGTCACGGAATTCGTAGACCATGAGCGAAAGGCCAGAAGCCAGGACTACCGCCTCGATAGTGCCCTCTTTGGTGCAGGTGCAGCCTTGAAACAGCGTGCCCTGGATCACGCACTGCAGCTTGTAGCCTGAACTGGCTCACCTCTGGCAAACGCCAGGTATAGACCCCGCCCAATCTTCGGATTGGTCGGGGTTTTTCTTTGCCTATTTGAAATCAAACCATGAAAGGACGTGCCATGAGCAACGCACTCAAGGAAGAAAAACCAGTTCGTTCAAAGCCAGCCTTGAAGCTGGTCAAGACCAACGACCTCAGCCGGGATGACTGGTTGTCGGTTCGTAAGGGCGGCATTGGCAGTTCGGACGCAGCCTCGGCTGTCGGACTCAACCCCTATAAATCCCAGCTCCAGTTGTGGATGGAGAAAACGGGTCGGGATGGAAACCTGCCCAAGACTGATCCGAACGACGAAACCAGTCCAATGTATTGGGGCACTTTGCTGGAACCCATCGTGGCGGCCCACTACACGAAGCGGACCGGTAACAAGGTCAGGCGGATCAATGCCGTTCTCCAGCATCCCAAGGAAAGCTGGATGCTGGCAAACATTGACCGGGAGGTTACAGGCAGCCCTGATGTGCAAATTCTGGAATGCAAAACGGCCGGCTTGAATGGTGCCAAGCTCTGGAAAGAGGGCGTACCTGAATACATCCAGCTCCAGGTCATGCATCAGTTGGCAGTCACCGGCAAGCAATCGGCTGACGTGGCGGTACTCATCTGCGGCCAAGAGCTTCAGGTGCACCGCATCGAGCGGGATGAAGCCCTGATAGGCAAGCTCATTGAACTGGAACGGCAGTTCTGGCGTTACGTTGAACTTGACGAGCAGCCCCCGGCTGACGGATCGGATTCAGCCGATGTTGCTTTGAGGTGCCTCTACCCCAAGGACAGCGGTCAATGCCTGGACTTGTCGGGTGATCTGGAAATGTCGGCTGTGTTCTCGGACCTCCTGTCGGTCAGGCAGTCACTTGCCACGCATGCAGAGATGGAAGCCCAGCTCAAGCAACGCATTCAGCAACGCATGGGCGACGCCACTAAGGTGCTATTCGATTCTGGCGATGTGACCTGGAAACGCAGTAAGGACGGCTCTGGACTGGATGTTGAACGACTCCTGAAGGAACAGCCTGAGTTGCTGCAGAGCTTTCCTTTGGTCAAGCCTGGCTCAAGGCGATTCCTCGTAAACGTGTAACCCGTTGCTCCATCCGCTGGGGCTTATCTGTTGGCCTGCCCCCGAAGCGGATTTAAGGGGGTAGGCATGTCTCAATCAAAAAGGAAAACATCATGCTCAAAGGACTGGCTTTAACGCCACCGGTCATTGGCCGTATCTCGATAGGAAAGGTGGTTGAAAAGAACGGAATGCGTCTACCTGAAAAGGACGACGAATTTACCGTCACCAGCCAGGTTCAGAACAAGGACGGCTGGGTGAATCATCCGGTTGACGAAACACTGCGGAAACCAGTTGGGACCAAGCTCAGAAGCATTCCAGTCAGGTTGATCTTCAACGACCCTGACCTGAGTCTTCGGGCTAACTACACCATGTTTGACCGTCAAACTGGCCGGCCACTGTGTGTAGGTGACGGGGAGACCTGCAGGCGTTCTACGTCCTCCGGCATGCAAACCCTGCCTTGCCTCTCACCTGATCTCTGCGAGGTCGCCAAGACCGGCTATTGCAAGCCGTATGGCCGGTTGAATGTGCGGATCGGTGATGAAGACGAACTGGGCAGCTTCGTGTTTCGAACGACGGGTTTCAACTCAATCCGCACCTTGTCGTCCAGGCTGCAGTATTTCCACGCTGTATCTGGAGGCCAGTTGGCCACGTTGCCACTGGAACTCCGTCTGCGGGGAAAGTCAACGGTCCAGTCACATCGAGCACCCATCTACTACGTTGACTTGACGGTTCGGTCGGGCTCGACATTGTCAGACGCCATCATTGCTGCCAAGACTGAAGACGACCAGAGGAAAGCCTCAGGCTTCGACCAGGCTGCGTTGGACGAAGCTGCCAGACAGGGATTTGCTAATGGGGTGTTTGAGGAGTCTGAAGAGGACAGGGCTTCAGTAATCGAGGAGTTCTTCCCGGATGGGTCTGAAGATGATGCGGCAGTCAGTGCGGCGGCAGTCGGGGTTAAGACCAGGTTGACTGACAAGCTGGACAAGAAGGCTGCACAACTCAATGTGGCGGGACCATGAGTGCCAGTCAGTTGGTTGTGCTTGTCATCGCAATGCTTCTTTGGTTGGCCATTCACTCGGGATGGCTCAAGTGGGCAGTTATGGGCTTGATCTTGATGTGGATTTCTGGCTGAGGAGAAGGGGTGTTCATCAGGGCACTCCTATTCTCAAAATTTCAGGAGGCTTTACTCCCCATTTTTTACGTGATTCTGCTCAAAACAGGTGCACTAAAAATGAGAATTGATGTTTGGTGATGTTCTCGTGGCGTTAGATGTTCAAATATTCGCACCAGACCACTCCTAAACCAAATGCCTACGATCTTTTTTATGCCTTGGGTTCACACGCGGGATGCTATTGAGCTGGGAGACGTGCGACTCTTGCCGTACACGCGAGGATCTAAGCCGGGAACGGTAGGCAAAGTGACGCAAGCAATGTTCGATGCTGTTCTAGGTCGATATGCCGACAAGGCGTATCTGCCTTCGGACTCCATGGCGACTTCAGTTCGAGACGCAACTATCGTCGAATGGAAGGGTGAGGAGTTTGGCCTTGAACTGAGTGACGACCAAATCTCTGAACGTATGAGCATCGTACAACTGTTGGCTTTCTGTGCTGTATCAAATCGGACCTATGACGCTTTGGCACGTTACTGCAACAGCGATGGCGTTGCCGTTTTCGGGCAAAAATTTGATTCTCAAAGGCCCCTTGCTCTGTCCTACGGCACCCGTCGCAGGGACGGTGGGACAAACCACATGGTGAGTGAAGACCATGCTAGACCGCTTTTCCTTCGCCCGCCACATGTTTCGGATCCTTTAATCGTTGAATTTGACGTATCGTTGTTTATCTCTCTCCGCAAGGTGCTGGACGCGGATCAAATGGCTGTGATTCATGACGCCGTATCTCTATTCAATAGAGCCAATACAGATGCGTCTGAAGTACCTGATAGTGTTGAACTTGTGATGTTGAGGGCTGCGTATGAAACGCTGCTGCAGTCGGGATTTAAAGCGGCGGATTTAAAGCAGAAGCTTGTGGATCATTTGAAGGAGGAATTAGTCGAGCCGGATTGGGAGTCTGGCAGTTTTACTAAGTCAGATTGGGTCAATCGTTGGCCCGGTAAGAATGAGGATCAGACACCTCTTGAAATGTGGGTAGATGATTTTTGTGCGGCTAGAAATGCAAGTGCACATGGAATCAATTTGGCAAAGCCGCACCAACCTCCCATATGGTCGATCCACAACCATCTAATGTTTGCATCGTGGTTGTTTCCTCTTCTCGTTAAAAAGATCCTGGAAACGGCTGGTCTATATGAACTTGATGTTGACGAGCGAGACTGTCGAGCACAGTTGGAGAACTTTTTTGCTTATGACGTTTCTGAGCGGGATGAACATCGGCGTCTCAATTGGCATTTGCCAGTTCAGAAGCTTGCAGATGCTTCACTAACTCGGTCTATAGAGAAAAATTACATGCAAATTAAATCAGAGCAGGCGAAGTCATAGCGGTGCGAGAATCTTTCCATGAACATCGCCAATATCCTCAAGTCGGAGATCAGTCGTGTAGCCCGCAAAGAAGTTCGTACCGAGCTTCAATCCGTGAAGAAGTCCTCGGCCACCTACCGCTCAGATATCGCTGCTCTCAAGCGTCGAATCGCTGACCTGGAGAGATTGGTCAAGCAGTTGAGTAAGGGCGGGGCAAAGAAGGCTGAAGCTGTTGGTGCCCAGGATGAATCCGGGACAGTAGCCAGGTTCAGTGGCAAAGGGCTTGCCGCTCAACGCAAGAGGCTGGGGCTGTCAGCGGCTGACTTTGGCAAACTTATTGGCGTGTCGGGAGCTTCTATTTATCTTTGGGAGGAGGGTAAAACAAGGCCAAGGTCAACGCACATGCCTGGGATTGCTGCGGTTAGGGGCATGGGGAAGAAAGAGGCTAGAGAAGCTCTCCTTTAGTGGCCTCAGCCTGGCGGGGTTGTTTTTTCTGATTGAGAGACAGGCTTCAAATGGGTGCAATACTTCTGTAGTTCGTTAGTTAAGTTTTGATTCTTCATCTTTGTGAGTGAATCAAAGCTGTAGTCATGAGGGATGGATTGATGGCGAGAGTCGCACCAAGCAGAGACACAGAGACGGCAATACTTGTGAATTGTGGGAGACGCTGTGCACTCTGCACGGGTCTGAATAATGATCATGCCGTAAAGAAGGGGCAGATAGCTCACATAGATAGGGATAGCTCAAATAGCTCTTACGAGAACCTCGCTTTTTTGTGCATTCCACATCATGACGACTATGACTCCGTAAGTAGACAGTCTAAAAGTTTCAAGCCAGATGAGTTGAGGCACTACAAAAAAGAAGTCTGTCGACAATATGGGCCGGTCTATCCCTCAATCTTGGGTTTTTTGACCAGGCATCAAGCAGCCATTCTTGAACTAAATAACGAGACGGGCCAGCTCGCAGTCGAGGTCGATAAGAACACCTTTGGAGCGTACAAAGATCTTCACACTGACCTGGTTAACCTTATCCACCAAACATTAAATGCCGATGTGCACCGACTCTTGCATGATTGGTACATAGAAATAGATGTCACCCTCAGGACTATTAATGATGAGTATTACATTGAGAGTGGGTGGCGTCGAAAATTTGACAACGGAACCTACTCGCAAGACATTCTTTCCGCTAAAAAGGTGATCGTTACGCACGCTCTATCGAGAATGGGAACTGCGTACATCACCCTAAGAAACTTCCTGGCCTATTAGATTCTCAAAATTAGACGAAGGCTTTCTCGGCTTGTTAATTCAACAAAAAACTCACCTTCTAACCATAAAAAGATGATTAAAAAACTTTCTGACTTGCTGCGACAAGTACAGGCTGCTGAAGCTGAGCGGTTAGATCAGCATAGGATCACCCATGGACCGACCATCGGTACTATGTACGAAGGGCTTACGAAAGACCTCGTTGACCAAGTTATTCCCCAAGAACTTGATATACGAGTAGTCGATGGTTTTATTGAGGGCATTGACAAGAAGCTCAGTCCTCAAGCGGATATTCTCATAGTGCGGGGAGAGGGGGAGCGGATCCCTCACACTCAGTCTTTCATTTACCCAATCCAAAAAGTACTGGCAGTATTCGAGATCAAGAAGACCCTCGGCGGGGTGTCCTTGGATGATGCGATGGCGAAGATGAGTGCAGTGCTCCAACTCTATAAAAAGTCAAGCAATTTTCCAGGCCCGCATGTTGACTTAGAGCCAGCGGTTAGGGGTTTCGCCTATACCACTGGTAAATGGCCTCAATCGGACGAGGAGGCCACAAAACTCAGTGAAGGGTTGCCCGCAATCTTCGACATATTTAAATTGGAGCAAATGGCTCCTTTAAGAATCATATGGGGTTATGGGGGCTACAGCTCTGAAAAAAGTTTACGAACTGGATTTGTCGGTCGGATGAATGCAGCGGTAGATAAATCGCATTTCGGGCCTTGGAATTTGCCATCTTTAATTGTTGCTGGTCAAAACTCCCTAGTAAAGATGGTTGGCCAACCTTACTCAAGTCGGTTAGTCAATGGTTGGTGGAATGTGTTGACTTCGAATGCGGAGAATCCTGTGAGGCTTCTATTAGAGATGCTTTGGACCAAAATCAGCTTGGATCAGGGCGTAACATTTCCGATGGACGACACCCTTCAGATGGAGCGACTGGCTACGTACTTAAGGACAAAATTTACTATGCAGGCTGGTGAGGTAGTGATGACCGAATTTGATCACGTTGAAATTACCAAGAAGCAGCTTCATACTTTGCCCGTGGTCGAGTGGAGTCCTGAGGAGCAATCACTTGACGAGGTAGTTTTATTGATGGGGGCTGGAGGTGGCCTCGATGTTACGAGTCCATCGCTAAATCAGTTCGCTGCTGACGAGGGATTCGACTTAAGGCTTTTAATAGATAGGCTAGTGGAAAAGAGGCAGTTAGCCTGGACTTCGGATACCACCTTGCGACCAACAGGTTCTACAACCATAACTACTTTTTCGCCGGCGGGAACGATTTCTGCTGGATCAAATGCGGATTTGATGAGTCTCTGGCTAAACAAGAATAGCTAAAAGTATCGGATCATCTTGGGTCAGAAGCTTTGTGAGCTTTTTGGCGAAAGACTTGTTTTCAACGCCCAAGCTCTTAGACTTTGGCACAGTTCAATTCTGTGACGGTCCTGCCCACATTTCGTGTTCCAAAGCAAACTGATCCACCATTTCAACAATTAGGTATGCCTGATGCTCGGTGAGGTGTCGGAACCGGAGCAGTAGCTTCATCTCAACTGCTGTCAAAGTTGACGCACCGGACTCGATGTCGCTTTTCCTGTTACCGAGTATGGTTTTTTTGGGTTTTACAGTTGGGGGCCCGTTTTTTAGCCAATGTGCCGACACTCCAAGCCACTCGGCTAAGGTGTCAATTTTGTCTTGCGTCGGTTTCCCCTTGCCTTGCATCCACTTATGGGCCGCCTGGACCGTGATCGGGTCATTCTTGTGTCGTAAATTGAAGTGGTGAGCCAGTTCGGTGGAGGTCTCTATGCTTTTAGGACCACGCTTCAAAGCTCGTTTCAGGCGGTCGGCAAACTCTGCGTTCTCATCTTTTAGCGGCATGCCGCAGTGTCAGTTTTCCTGTTGTTTTTGCGGTAACCCACAGGTTGAATCGTTTAACTTACTGGTTTAATCTCTATCGCGTGGTTGCTCAGGACAAAGCACGGGCACTGAGCTTGCCAACGAAGAATAAAACTAGCTACAAACATGACGCAAACAACGCTGAACGCTGAGAGTTCTTCCGGACTCTCTTTAAGTGCCTTTCCTGCAGTATGGGCCTTCGAACTAGCCGACATAGACGACAGACTCTCGGGCAATGACCCCGACTCGTTTGCTAACTGGCTAGGTGGCCACAGCAAAAAGATCGCAAACAAGACCGGAGTTGACGGAAACGACCAAATAGGGCTCATAGGGATGATTCCAGGCGTTCGCCACGTTGCAATGGCGGGGGCCGCTGTGGGAATGGGGGTCGATCTGTTCAACAGCTTCGACACGATCAAGAAGGCCGACCGCACGCAAAGACTATTGACCTTGTCTGAGAAGCCGGAGATCGTTCCAAACTGGGACACGGTCGAAATGCTTATCGAGCACATTGATACCTGGCTACTGCCAGTGCTCAATCGCAGGAAGGAAGTTCTCCGGCAGGTCAATTCGGCGAGCGGTGGTAATCAGACGGTCACTGACCGGATAAGGCTCTATGAGGCCGGGATTGCAGAACTGAACGCTGCACAGATTTGGCTACGTGGGAAGGAAGCCGAGTTCAAGGCGGCTTATAAGGCTCGGGAGCTGGTATACGTTGAGGGTGCCAATAGGGCTCACAGGGTCTATGGCGAGGCAAAGAAGGCAGTGAACCTGTCAGTAGACGCACTCCTGATGGACAGAACAGCAGGCAACCAGAAGGTGGAGGAAATTGAACGTGGGTATGCAGCTTTGCGGTGCCTGCAGGGCGGCCTCTTATCCCAGTGCGAGAACCTCAGAGTTGAAGGCGGAGATTTCTGTCTCACGCACACCTGCTCAAGCCCCGGCTGCTCCAAGAGTGTCGCCAAAAGCAGTCACTACTGCAGCGATCACGGCAAGCAGCTTCAGGATGTGAATGCCTTTATGCCGAAGCTGTTGGCGAAAAACGGGATGCTTCCGAAAGAAAAAAAACCTGTCGCAACGCCTCCCATCAGGCAGCCTTCGCCGGGTGCTTCTCGGCAAATGGACGTGGCAGACCGCATCGCCAACGCACCCAAGCTAATCACCGGCATTCTGCTGGGTTTTGGTTTTTTGACAGCAATTGTTATTGTTGGATCCCACCCGTCTTCTGAAAAATCCACCGCTGAGTCATCGGCGAAAGTAGCAAGTGCAGTAACTCCAAACGGCAAATCTTCCAACGATTACTCAGGACGGCTATCCACTCAGCCCTCTGCTATTAAGTCGAGCTCGGGCATTGAGAATTTTGCCAATTTCACAGCTGAGCAACTTGAAAGCCGTCGGCTTGAGATAGAACATGACGGTGAACTGGCCGGGAAGAAATACGACGCTTACGACCAGAAGGTAAACGCTCTCAAGCCCAACCTGAAGCAGGGTGACCGGGATCAGGTCGTTGCCAATGCGAAGGAGATCATGGCTACGATGGAGTCGAGGTTGATCGAGCTAAAAGCTATGAAAGATTCGGTCGAAAAGCTGATGCAGATCTACCAATTCATAGAGGCAAACCCTTCGAAGGTGTCACCCGGCACCACCATGGCGAACAACGCTGAGCGTTTGAAAAACATGCAGGATGCCTTTCAAAATATTCGTCAAGCCGTGAACGATGCTGAGAGTCAGAATGTCTCGTCGAGATCTGCCCTGGCCGAGGTAATTGCAGCCAGGTAACGCTACCAATAGAGTCGAAATCACGAAAGCAGCGAGCTAAAATAGAAGGTACTAGTAGCCTCCAAAGAGATAGCAAATTGGATTGAAGAACGTACACAACCATAAGGAAACTGTATGTTTTTTCAAGAAAATTATGTGAGGGCTGCTGTGATGAAAGTCGGTGGCCCAACCGAGACATCCAACCAACTCAACGTCTCGAACGGCTGCGTGCATAAATGGGTGAAAGCCGGCCGAATCTCCAAGATCAACCAAGCTAGAAAGCTGGCTGATCTTTCTGGCATCTCGGTCGAGAAGTTGCGAGGTGGGGTATGAGACGGCCGGGTGTTAACTTCAATTTAGTGGACGAGGCGTTGCTTCAGGTCAATCCCATTACTGGCAATCGTCAACTTATCTCAGTTGCAAATGACGTGATGTTTAGCGTGGAACTTCTCGGTGGAATCGAAAAAACGGCCACGTTTCTGGGCGTTGAGGAAATCGAAATCCACTGCTGGATTGACAGCCATTACGTTCCGACGCGTTACGCCGAGCAAATAATTGAGCGACTATGTCGTTGGGACTTGTTGTCACTCCAAGAGCCATCTATCGGTAATGATTGGGCTCAGCCGCAGGGATCAATCCATTGAGGTATCTGGAACGGCTTGTAGTGCACTGTCAGGGTGGGCGGTAGTCCTATTCTTTCGCTCTGCGGCTATTGGCTAGCGTGAGATTGTCGGTGGTGATGCTTTGGGTCGGCTGGTGAGGCTCAACTTTTACGAATTCTTCAATCCCCGCAGCCTTTAAAGCCGTCGCCGCCTTTTGCATGGACGCCCTGACGGGGTCGTTATTAAGGCGTGCATAAATTGCGGTGGCCTGTGGGGTTTTGTGATTCAGGCTTTTACCAATAATGGGCAGAGATGCTCCGGTCATAGCCTGCCAACTGGCGAGCGTTCTTCTAAGGTCGTGTATACGCAAGTCTGCGATACCTGCGTTTTCGAGAACACGCCTCCAGCCTTTTGCTGGAGCTGCGAGGTGGCCGGTTTTCCCGTCGCCAGGAAAAACATATACAGGGTCAGAATCTGGTGCATTTCTCCTTGCTTTAAGACGTTCAATTGCTGAGTCAACCAGAATTACATCCTGGGGTGTGCCGTTCTTCGTCTGCGAAATCCGCCAAATCTGCCGTTCAAAGTTGAGGTCCGACCACTTCATTGCCAAAACATTCGCCTTCCTTGCACCTGTAAACAGGCCAATGAATAAAAAGTCCCGAATGGTTTCATTCGGCTCCTTGGCAAGTGAGTCAAAAAATGCTTTCAACTCGTCGGGTTGCAGGAACCTCTCACGGCTCTCCTCCTTATTACGACGAACCCCAGTTGCGGGATTGTGTGTGAGATAGCCCCATTCAATGCCACGGCCAAAGGTGGTGGAAATCACGGCTAAGACGCGGTTTGCCACGGTGGGGCGGCCATCATTTGTTATTTTTGTATGGACTGCACGGACGGTATTCAGATCGATGGCCGACAGCTTCTTTGAGCCAAGGGGCTGTTCAAGATACTGCGTGTAGCGTTGTTGATCCTCCATGAAAGTCGTCTTCTTCGACTTGGCGTGACGCTCCATGTACTGGGCAAAAAGCTGGCCAAAGGTCAGTTCTTCTTTGTGAGCCCTTTTAATGGCAGCCGGACTGACCCCTTCGGCGATAGCAGTGAACACCTTTCCGGCCATCTTCCTGGCTTGTTCAACTGAAACGGCTGGGAATCGACCGAGTGTGACTCGCTCTGGGTGTCCGTCCTTTGTTCGCTTGAACACCGAGAAGGTTTTTGCACCTGCTGACGTGACCCGAAGTTCAAGTCCTGGAGTTTTGGTGTCCCTGTAGACGTCTCTCCCGGTTGTAGGAGGTGAAATTGCGGTTAGCGAAGTGTTGCTGAAGTTGACGGTTGACGACGCCATAAATTAGTCCTGAAGTGATATCTGGATTGTATTTGGGGTTACGCCGGGGTTACGATTTACCCCTAAATTTTTATGAAAATGCCTAAATTCAATTTTTTCGACTACTGGGCTTCATTGGAGAGTGCCTTATTTTTAAGGCATTGCCTGAAATCGAAAAATATGGATAACCGGATTGTGATTCCTGTTGTCGTGGGTTCGAGCCCCATCAGCCACCCCAAGCCCAATATAGAAAGCCTGCTATCAATTCGATAGTGGGCTTTTTTCATTTTGTGGTCATGTAGCCACTATGTAGCCGCCGGGACCTTATTTCTGCTTCAGCTTGAGTTGCGTTAGCTAGGCACAACGCTGAATAATCGTCCGATAAACAAAACTTTGGGGAGCAGTATGACAAAGCCCGGGGGATTTTTTTGGCGCGTTCGCGCATTTACGTCATCTGCTTTTCGGCTCGCACTTGCTCTGGCTATGGCTCTTGTATTGGCGGGTCTGGTGGGGGCAGCGGTATACTGGGGCTGGACCTATCAGGCGCGGGCCCAAGCCAAAAATGCAGAAATTGCACGCGAATGGAAAAAGGACCTTCCACCCCTCAAGATGGTTTTAAAGGCGAAGACCAAATACGCTAATGAAGTGATGTATGCCTCAGTGGAATTCATCGGATTTCCCGAATTTTTGAATTACGGGCCGAACTTTAATGAAAAATTTACTTTGCAGTGGAACGACGCGGACGGCTTCACGCGGATAGAAAAGGAAATCAAGATTTCCGATATGACTGCATTTGTTGATTCGTCGGGTAAGCGGGAAGGTCTTTCAGCGCAATTCACGCAAGCAGCTACTCTCGACGACTACGTAAAACTATCAGGGCTGTCAGTCGGCTGGACTTTGAAAGTCGAAACACCCAAGGCGGCGGCCTCTCCGCTTTTGGCTGCGCCTGCCAAGCCTCAGCGTCCGCCAGAGGACCTAACCGACGCGGACCATTGCGCCCCAGGAATTAGCCGAGAGGAACGTCTGCGCCGGTTGGCAGCGCATGGCCGGGTTCGGGAAACGGGGTTAGGGGAGTACACCGCAGGGACTCGGCAAGTCAACATACTTTCAAGCGGACAACTTCTGTCATGTCGATAAGCGCAATCCGATCGATTTTCGCTTGAGTAGGTTATTCACCGAAAGGTTGAAACGTCCGAGACAAGCTGTAGTGTCAACTGCGCGAGCCTAACCCAGCATGTCACGCTGCTCACGCATGGCCTTGCGAAGCGCCTTGAAAGCTTCGCGGAGGGTGCGCCACTCTCCACCCTTCCAGCCGTTACGCGCCACAAGCGCCTTACCCTTTGCGCTCTTTGGTCCGGTTGACGATTTCCACGGGCTCCAGCGCCTTATCGCTTCTGCCTGCCGCTTGCGCTGCTCCGGTGTCCAAGTACGTGCCGCCATTGGTTCCCCCCTCTAAAAGTTTGCTTTGCTCGGTTTCATTTTTTCTCGCGGGCGCGGGGTCTGGTCGGGCGGTTGCCTCTGACCCGTTGTTAACCTGCTGCTGCCCCCCGTTGTTGATATTGGCTTGCTTCACAAAAGCTACAGGACGCGGGTTCTTTATTTCGGCCAGCACCTGCAAGGTTGCCCGGCATTGGCTTTGCGCCTTCATGCCCATGCGCATGTAAGCCTCCCACTGCGTTAGGCCCGTTTGAGTCATGGACCTACGCATCAGATTCACAAAAATGGCATCGAGTGCATGGGCCTGTGAAAGCAGCATGCCCTCTGTGCGCTGCATGTCCCCCTGATTGACGGCCTTGACTTGCACGGCCAGTTCATCGGCCAGGACATTAACGTCAAACGTGTCGGGGCTCCACTTTTCCATAATGGCCGCCGCACCAATTTCGGGGCGGGACAGGATACGAGCTGTCGCTACGTCCACTCCAATTTCTTTGGTGACCCGCACAAGCACGGCGGACCTGTCTCTGGGCTTTGGTGGTGCGCCGGTTGATGGTTTGGGCGTTTGCGTCTTGGAGGTTTTTTTCATGGTCATGGTTAGCCTTTAGTGTGTCGTCTGAGTTGCGGTAGATGGCTTCTCTAGATGTGAAGTGTCAAGAGGTTGTTTCGATTTAGGTTGAGACGAGACATAGGAGTAGCGCCTGCGATGCCTTGGTGAGGGCGATGCCAGTTGTAGTGGTGATTCCAGTAGTCCAAGGCAGCTGTGCGTTCGCTGGAGTTCTGGTAAGTGAAGCCGTAGGCCCACTCGCGCAGTGCTGACTGGATGAACCGCTCAGCCTTGCCGTTGGTCTGGGGACGGTAGGGACGGGTGAATTTGTGGCGGATACCCAGCTCGGTGCAGGCCAGGGCAAAGTCTTTGGAGCGGAATGCCGGGCCGTTGTCCGTGAGCAGACGCTTGATCTTGATGCCTAGGGCCGCGTAGTACGCCTGTGCATTGCGCAGGAACTGTACCGCCTGTGGCACCTTCTCATCGGGGTGGACATCGGTAAAGGCGATACGGGCGTGGTCGTCAATGGCCACGAACAGCGTCTCCCAGCCTGCGCCGTCCACGCTGTCTCGCCTGTTGCCCGTCATGCGATGACTCGGTCGCACGATGCGTCCGAGCTTTTTGGTGTCGATATGCAGCATGTCTCCTGGCGCTTCATGTTCATAGCGCACCACCGGCTCGGCGGGCTCAAGGTCTGCCAGGCGTGACAGGCCCGCACGCGCCAATACGCGGCTGACCGTGCTTTTGGACACGCCCAGGGCGGCAGCAATGCGCCCTTGCGTGAGCCGCCGGCGACGTAGCTCTACGACAGCCAGCGCTTTGCCCGAGGCAATGGCTCTCGGGCTGTGGGCTGGCCGCGACGAAGCGTCGGTCAACCCGGCCTCTCCCAAGGCCAGAAAGCGGCCCAACCACTTACGTACCGTAGGCGGTGTCACGCCGTGAACCAAGGCTGCGGCGCCAATGGTCAAGCCTTGCTGGGTAATGTTCTGAATCATTTCGACTCGACGCGCGAACGTAAGTCGGGCATTCTTATGGCTGTTCATCTGATTGAGCTCCTTGAGTTGTCTGGGGGTGTGGTAATTCCCAGTCTCTCAAACTCAATCCAGATGAACAAATACAACCTATTGGAACTTCACA
>JAUSQD010000054.1 GCA_030652695.1 Actinomycetota bacterium | reverse complement strand
GATCATGGCGCAGCCGCCCATGCCGCCGAAGAAGCCGGTGACAATGTTGGCGATGCCCTGACCGAAAGACTCACGGGTCTTGTTGGAGTGGGTGTCAGTGATGTCATCGACGAGCTTGGCGGTCATCAGCGATTCCAAGAGTCCAACTAGCGCCACTGCTAAGGCGAAGGGGGCGATGATGCGCAAGGTCTCAAACGTGAACGGAACGTCAGGCAGACCCAGCGTCGGCAAGCTGGTGGGCAATTCACCCTCACCCCCCACGTTGGGAACGGTCAGACCAAGCGTCACAGTGGCGATGGTCAGCAGCACGACTGCAACCAGGGGTGCGGGAATGATGGTGGTGACGCGTGGCAGGAGTAGCATGATGGCGATCCCGATCGCGACCATCGGATACACCAATGCAGGCACGTCGATCAGGTACGGCAGTTGGGCGCTGAAGATGAGGATCGCCAACGCGTTTACGAAGCCGACCATGACGCTGCGTGGAATGAACCTCATGAGCCGGGCAACTCCTGCAAGGGCGAGAGCGACTTGGAAGATGCCGCCGAGGATGACCGCGGCAACCAGATAACCCAGGCCGTAGTCGCGAGCTAGTGGGGCAACGACCAGGGCAATGGCTCCGGTAGCCGCGGAGATCATGGCCGGACGCCCACCGGTGAAGGCAATGGTCACAGCCATGGTGAACGATGCGAACAGGCCAACTTGCGGATCGACCCCTGCCAGGATCGAGAACGAGATCGCCTCTGGGATCAATGCGATAGCAACGACCAATCCGGCGAGGAATTCGGTGCGGAAGACCCTTGGGCTCAGCCAACTGGGTCGGGACAACGATGTGCGACGTAGCGCCAGCGACACGAGAAATGCTCCGGTCTTGCAGAAATGAGGCAGGACGAGCGGCTCGCCACTGCAGTACGCTCCAGACTCTAACGTTGCGTTAAGGTACGGGACAAATCGGCGCATGCCGACCTTTCGGTGGTTTCCTGCGACAGATGGGAAGCGCCCCCGCGACAGTTAGGGAACTCGAACGTGCCTGTGCCTGTAATTCGACGATGGTCAAATGTGATTGCCGCGATCCTCACATCCGTTGCGATCATCGCAGTGATGGTCTTGGGGCAGATTGCCTCGATCTCATCTCGCAGTGCAAAGCCAGATCAGGCTGATGTGAACTCGGCCCAGTCCTTTCGCACAGTCGGCTCCCTTGATGACATCAAGAATGTGGTTTTGCTGTTGGCCGATGATCTGGACTGGGCAACGTTTGACGAAGTGCCCCGCTTGGCAGCGCTCAAAGAGCAGGGCACGACCTTGACGAATTTCGTGGTCACCAATTCGCTGTGCTGCCCCTCACGAGCCTCACTCCTGCGCGGTCAATACGTGCACAACCACCAAGTCGTATCCAACGTTCCTCAAACTGGCGGCGGTTGGGAGACCTACTACAACCGTGGGCTTGAACGCGATTGCCTACCCACTTGGCTGCAGGAAGCCGGAGTGAACACCTCACTGTTCGGCAAGTACATGAATGGATTCCCAGGACCGTCGGTTGCACGCAACTACCTTCCCCCGGGCTGGGACTCTTTCGTGA
Organism: Actinomycetota bacterium; assembly: GCA_030652695.1. Taxonomy (GTDB): domain Bacteria; phylum Actinomycetota; class Actinomycetes; order S36-B12; family S36-B12; genus UBA11398. The sequence goes on along the minus strand of JAUSQD010000054.1, from coordinate 14,242 downwards.
CCTCAATATCGAAGAATCAGTCGTACAAGGGCTACGACTACACGCTCAATCGCAATGGCGAACTGCAGGACTACGAACACAGCCCGGAGGACTTCCTCAACGATGTGCTGACTCAGGCTGCGGTGGATCACCTGGAATCGGTGACTTCCCCGTTCTTCATGGAGTTCGCGTCCTACCAGCCGCACACGCCAGCGCCTGTCGCGGACCGCAACCTTGGCAGTCATCTCGGCGAAGGCGTGCCCAGAACGCCGTCCTTCAATGTTCATGGAAGTAATGAAGTCGACTGGTTGGCCGCTCAACCCGACAACACAGCAATGCGCATTGGGATGTTCGATGATCGCTGGCGCAAAGGCCTGGAGTCCACCGAATCGATCGCCGACACCTACGACGCGCTCGTCAGCGCATTGCAGCGCGCCGGGCACCTAGATGACACCCTGATTTTGGTCACCTCCGACAACGGCTACCACGCTGGTACGCACAGGCTCGGAACGGGCAAAAACACGGCCTACCGCGAAGACTCGGTCGTTCCGGCGGTGCTCATCGGCCCAGGAATTGCCCAAGGAGCAATCATCAGCAAGATCACGTCAATGGTGGATCTCGGACCGACCATCAGCTCACTTCTGGGAGCCGCGACGCCCTCGTGGGTTGACGGGCGCAGTCTTCTTCCTCTGATCACACAGCAGTCCACGACACCTTGGCGCACTGCGGCGCTCAATGAGCGTCTACGTCAGACGCAACCTGGTGACCCGGACTATGAGCCGTACCAGGCCCCAGCGTTTCACGCGAGCCGCAGCGAGCGATGGCTCTTTGTGCAATACCGCAATGGCGAGGAAGAACTCTTCGACCTCATCAAAGATCCGCACGAAATGAGCAACATCGTCACCAGCGTTGACCCTGAAATCATTCGACAACTACGACAACAACTAAAGGCCCTTTCCGAGTGTTCAGGAGAGTCCTGCCGCACGGCCGATGCTATGCCAAACGATGCGATGAACCCGCTTCCTTGATGGCACATCAGATGTAGTGCGAGCAGGTTGATAGGTGATTCGAGTTGATTCCCGCTGATGCCTGAGCCAGAAATGGCGCCAGCGCTTACGATGCGAAAGTGTGCGCGGGGGGTGCAGGCTTGCACCCCCAGGGGAGTGCACAAGGGGGTGCAGAAATGGCTGATTGTGAGGGCAACTTGCAGGGCACGCAACCCAAAGATCTTGCATCCTCAGTTTCTCCCCGCTACAGATTGAACGTTCAACTAAATGAATGTTCGTACGACTGAGGTCCCTGAGAGATCAGGGGCCATTCGTCGTTTCGGGAGGCCCGCGCGGCGAAGCTGACATGGGGCAATGGCAAAGGCTCACATCTGGTCGACGGTGTGAGCGTGCTCGGTATTTCGCAAGTAGAGCAAGGATTGCCTGCTCGCTGAGAGTCTCGGCCAGGTCGGGCCCAGCTACTTAGATTCTCATGTGGGGCAAACTGATTGCGATCAGGGAAGGTCTCGGATTATTGCCTCAGTGGGCACAGTCAATGGGTCGGGAGTTAGTCGGCGCCTTCCTCTCGTATCGGAAATGGCTAGCCCTTCTCTTGCCCAGTATTCGAAGCCCCCGATCATTTCTTTTACATTGGTGAAGCCCCTTTCAGACAGGATCAGGGCGGCCCGGGTGCTGCCATTGCAGCCTGGACCCCAGCAGTAAACGACAAGCGAGGCATTGATGTCTTCGAGCGGCCCTTGACCAATTCGTGCTGGCAACTCGCTGAGCGGAACGTGGAAGGCTTCTGGAATGCGCCCTTGATCCCACGAAGCTTGATCTCGCACATCGATCAGTATCGGACCTCGGCCTCGCGCTCGATCGCGCGCCACATCCGATGGATCTGTTTCGAAGCGCAATTTCGACTTGAAGTGGTGGACAGCTTCTGCAGAGTGATTCTCCATGTCTGCATATTGCAGAGGGCATTGCTATTGGAGCAAGTGGCAGAAATGACAACTATCGACTAAATTCTGCCAAGTGACTACTGCCCCTCGCAGCCTGAATCGCGTAGCGGTCGTGGTGGCTGAACCGGTGCCCGTTTTCGAGTTGGGGGTGCTGTGCGAAGTCTTTGGTCTGGACCGCTCACGGGATGGCCTTCCTTCCTTTGAGTTCGCAATCTGTAGTGAATTGCCAGGCAAATATTTGACCAGCAGCGGGTTTGAGATCGTGGTCGAACACTCACTCGGAGTAATGGAAAGCGCAGATCTCATCGCTGTTCCGGGCTGGTCAACTGATGGGGCGCCAATCTCTCCCCGAATGCAGTTGGCACTCACCACGGCTTTGGCTCGGGGAGCACAGTTTCTCTCCGTGTGCTCTGGAGCATTCTTGTTAGCTTCCGCAGGGTTGCTTGATGGAAGAACCGCAACCACGCATTGGCGCTATGCGGCGATTCTCGAGCAGCTGTACCCAAACGTCGACGTGAAAGCCAATTCGTTGTACGAAGTCGACGGTCCTATAACCACTGGTGCAGGTACTGCAGCGGGAATTGATGCGGCATTGGACCTAGTGAGGCGTGAGTTCGGCCCAGAGATCGCCAATGCCATTGCTCGTCGAATGGTGATCGCCCCACACCGGTCAGGAGGACAGGCACAGTTCGCCCAATCCCCAATCGCGCATAGGGGCGAGAAGAACCCCAGCATCGGGTTGGTGATCGAATGGATGCTGGAACACATAGACGAATCAATGACTACGCGAAAGATTGCAGGCCGTGCCGGTATGTCTGAACGCACATTTGCCCGCCGATTCCGTGAGGCGACAGGCACAACTCCGTACGCATGGCTCACTGAACAACGGATCCTTCTTGCAGAAGAACTCTTGGAACAGGGCGTCGGCTCAATCTCGCAGATTGCGCGAGATACGGGGCTTGGGAGTCCCCAGACCCTTCGCCATCATTTTGCTCGGCTGAGGGGCACGAATCCAACCAACTTCCGGTACTCATTTCATCGCTAGCGAATCCGCTTGGAGCTGCCTAGGTCCAATCTCCTGAGTCACGGTGCCTGCAGGTGAGTGCGCTTTCGCTCCCGAAGCCTTGAGAAATTACGGGATACCCGAGTGATGTTGACTCGGTGCGTGAGGGGATCGGAACATCGAATAGTGATACCATCGCTGGTATGCCCTGGGGTTCGGTGGAACTTGAGCCGGAAGTCCGGGACTGGCTCGGAGGGCTCGCGGGCAGCGAGTTCGGTCACGCAGCGTTCTACGTCGATCTGTTGGCCGAGCGAGGAGTCCTGCTCTCCGAGCCATACACCAAACAGCTGGACGGCAAGTTGCGGGAGCTTCGGTTCGCTCTGGGTCGACAGGCAATCCGGATCACCTACTGGATCGCTCCCGGACGGCGGATCATCCTGCTGACGGTTTTCGCCAAGACCAAGGACAGGGATCGCGGGCAGGTGGCACGGGCGAAGAAGGCGATGCTCGCTTGCATGAAAGCAGAGCACTATGTGGAAGAGGAGGAGTGATGGCACGCACATCATGGGACGACATGAAGGCCGCGCGTGCGGGCGACTCGGCAGTAGAGTCTGCCTACGCGGCAGCCAAGCTCGCATTCGAGCTAGGGGAACAGGTCCGTGGTCTACGCGAGCAACGGGGATGGAGTCAGCGTGACTTGGCCAAACTGACCGGCATGACCCAGCCCGCTATTGCCCGCTTTGAGGCTGGCGGCACGACGCCGACCCTGCCGATACTCCAGCGCATCGCTAACGCTTTCGATACGACGCTATCGGTCCAGCTCACGCCCAAGGCCGTCGCCTAACTCGTCAACGAATGTGTGCGGGGTAGGTGCAGGCTTACACCCCATGGGGATGCAGAAGGGGGTGCAGAAATGGTCATTTGTGAGAGCAACTTGCAGGGCAGGCAACCCAACGATCGTGCATCATCAGTTTCTCCCCGCTACAGAAATTGAATGTTCAACTAAATGAACGTTCGGTACGACAGAGGGTCCCTGAGAGATCAGGGCCCCTTCGTCGTTTCGGGGGAGGGCGAGCGAGCTCGCTTGCTGTGTAGTGGGAATTGGTCATGCCCAGTCAACGGTGCTGCCTATTCGGTACAGGGCAAGTTGGTTGGGAATCAACTGTCCGCGCGACTCAACGACAGTCAATGGGATCGACAGCAACTGCAACCCTGAGGTGCAAATTGCTTGGCAAAGCCCTTCAACACGGACGATGCCGGTCAGGCAAAGCCCGTACTTGACGACTCGCATTGGCTAAGCCAGCGGGCCTCGCCGTCCACGTACTTGCTTGGCTAGTTGTTGACTCGCTTGGCCTGTCCAGTTGTTCCAAGGTATCCGCGGCGTTGTGCCCACATTTCGAATATGACTGTGGCGAAGGGTGGAATGGACGCGGCAAGCGCGATGATGGTGGTCCATCGGATGGGCCACTTTTGGTGTCTCGCTGTCAGAAGAGTGATGATGACGTAGGCGATGAATGCCGCGCCATGCAGGCTGCCGAAGACTCGCACTCCTACTTGTGTGGTTTCAGTGATGTATTTGAGGTACATGCCCAGTAGAAGTCCCGCCCAGGTGAATGCCTCGATGACGGCGGTGGTCTTGAAGGCTCGGACCATTGGTCCAGTCCTGGGCTTTGACGCCTTGAGATCCATTGTGGCGCTGTCCATTTCAGCATCCTTCCGTTTAAGTGATTTGTGGTGCAGTGGGCCGAGCGGTGTGATCTCTTTCGTTTCATGTTTGCGAGAGCGGATGAGAGCGATAGTGGCGATGGAGCAGCGAGTTAGCGCAGAATCCCTCTTTGTCTGGCTGTGGAGATGGCCGCTGTTCGAGAGGCCACGTCGAGCTTGGAATAGATGTGCGCGAGGTGTGATTTCACTGTGGTTTCAGTGATGAACAGTTCTGCGCCGATGTCAGTATTGGAGTGTCCAGCGCTAACAAGTTCGAGCACTTCGATCTCTCGCGAGCTCAAACTCACGCGCGGTGTGCGTAACCGGTCCAGTAGTCGAGACGTGATCACTGGGGCGAGAGCGCTTTCTCCGGCGGCGGCGGCCCTGACTGCGGCGATGAGTTCGTGCGGGGGCGCGTCTTTCAGGAGGTAGCCGCTCGCGCCTGCCTCAACAGCTCCAAGGATGTCGGCATCCGAGTCGTAGTTCGTCAGCACGAGGACGTATGGGGCTGCGTCGAGTGCTCGGATGTGGCGGGTGGCGTCGACGCCTGTTGGCGTATCGCCAGCGCCGAATTGAAGGTCCATCAGGACAACGTCCGGGTTCTCTCGTTCCGCAGCATTCACGGCTTCTTCAGGTGAAGTTGCTTCTGCGACAACTTTGAAGTCCTCTTCGAGGCTGAAGAGTGCATTGAGGCCGGCGCGCACCACTGGGTGATCATCGGCAATGACCAGCCTGATCACGCCGTTTCCCCGATGCAGAGGTTGACGGTCAAAGTGGTGCCGCGCCCCGGCGCGGCATCAATTGTCAAGGTGCCACCCAACTGCTCTACGCGCTCCTGGGTGGCCTGAAGCCCGAATGAATCAGACTTGCCCATCACGTTTTTCAGCGGCATGAGCGGGTCGAATCCGGAGCCGTTGTCTACAACGGTGAACCTCAGCTCCTGTTGTTCGACGGTGAGGGTAATCGTGGCAGCGGTGGCGTGGGCGTGCTGGATGACGTTTGCTATTGCTCCTTGCGCGATGCGCAGCAGGGCGGTTTGGAGGTGCATCGGCAGGGCGACGACATCGGACACTTCCACGTTGACGGTGAGTCCTTCAGTTGCCCACTGTGTGCGGGCCAGTCGGTTGAGGGCACCACCCAGACCATGAGCGTCTAACTGGGGTGGAGTGAGTTCGCGAATGAAGCGACGTGCTTCAACAAGGTTTGCGGCAGCGGTTTCGCGTGCAAGCTGGATGTACTCAATACCTTGGCGGTCAGGATCGGCGCGTTCGGCCGCGTGTAGGAGCATCTGAATACTGGATAAGCCTTGAGCAAGGGTGTCATGAATCTCTCGGGCCAGCCTCGCGCGTTCTGCGAGAACTCCCGATTCGTGCTCTGTCGCGGCGAGTTGCCCACGCGTGTCCAGAAGTTCTGTCATGAGTGCTTCGCGCTTTTCGGCTTCGCGGGCCAGGGCTTGGTACCCAAGGCCGATCAAGAGCGCAACACCTGCACCGACAAGCGGGCCCACCACGCCACCGACGGTCCACTCTCCTTGCAGTCCGAGCGCACAGATCACGACGATTGTCGAAGTCACGATCGCGGCAGACCCCCACCGCCGTCCCAAGAGGTGAAGGAAGAGGAAGAACAAGGGGAAGACCAAGTACGCGGCCTCGGGGCTCAGCCAAAGCAGCATCAACCATTCGACGGTGAGTGCCCCCAACCAGCTCAGCGCCAAGAGCCTGCGGTGCGCGGGCGCGCAGCGCCGGATGAATGCACCCAGCCCGTAGGTCACTGAAAGGGCGATGGACACGGTGACGATGGCGGCGCTGCTGTCGGTCGGCGCGATCACCGCGCGGGTGATGACCAGGGCAGTGAGTGCAAGAAACAGGACGTGCAGGCCAGTGCGTAGACCAGCGAAGACTGGAGTCACAGCGAGATGGGCCATGGTTTGAATTTAGTCGACCCTTCGATGGTGCACATCGTTCGAAAGTACGACTGCCCTATCCCTCCATCGGCTGCGCAACAGTGTTCGTCTGGCCGATGAACTGAACTGTCCAAAACGCGAGAGTGGACCTGTCATCGAGAACGATGGCAGGAAGGAACACCTCATGTTCGTCGCATTTCGCGATCTTCGCTTTGCCAGGGGCCGCTTCGTGCTTATCGGCTCTGTTGTTTGCCTCATCACCGTTTTGGTGGGCTTCCTCAGTGGCCTGACGGGGGGCCTGGCCACACAAAACATTTCGGCAGTGCTGGCAATTCCCGCTGATCGCATCGTGTTCTCTGCTCCTGGCGTAGATGAACCCGGCCCCAGCTTCTCCGCCTCCACCATCACCCAGCAGCAAGCGACTGCATGGGCATCAACAGGCGGAGTGACGAACTCTCAACCAATCGGGATCAGTCAGACACGCGCTGAAGCCGGCACTGCCCGGGCTTCGATTGCCGTGTTCGGCGTGCAGCCAGGATTCGATTCCACTGCACCCTCCCGCGACGGGCTGCTCGGACTCTCCACACCCGCTGGGCAAGCCCTCGGTGTTACGACCGGCGATGCCGTAACGATCGCCGGCACGGACTACACAGTGGAAACTATGGATGGTGATAGCTGGTACAGCCATACCCCAGTCGTGCAGATGACATTGCACGATTGGCAGGCCTACGCCGCTGCTGCCGGAAGCCCCGATGCCTTTGCCACTGTCCTGGCCATCACTGGTGATCCGGACTGGGCCGTTGCCGACAAGGTCAATGCCACCCTGTCCCGAAGCACACTCGGATCTTTGACCGCAATTGGTGCGTTCCGCTCCGAGATCGGATCGTTGTTGCTGATGGTTGCCATGCTTTTCGGCATTTCTGGTTTAGTCATCGGAGCGTTCTTCACGGTATGGACCTTGCAAAGAAAAGGCGACATTGCCGTACTCAAAGCCCTTGGCGCTAGCACCAGATCTCTGATTCGCGACGCGCTCGGACAAGCGCTGATTGTGCTGATGCTCGGCGTCGGGGTCGGCTTGGGACTTGTCACACTTTTCGGCGCACTCGCTGGCTCCGCACTGCCCTTCCTGTTCAGCCCAATGACGACAATCCTGCCAGGCTTGATCATGATCACGCTCGGCCTTGCCGGTGCCGCTTTCGCCCTCCGCTCAGTCACCTCAGCTGACCCCCTTACAGCCCTTGGGAGTAACCGATGATTCGCCTTGACACCATCACCCTCACCTTTCCCGACGGCGAAGAGCCCATCACCGCAGTTGACCACGTTTCCCTCACCGCACTTCCGGGAACCGTCACCGCAATCACTGGACCCAGTGGCTCCGGAAAATCCAGTCTCCTAGCCGTCGCTGCAACCCTTATTCGCCCAGACTCCGGCCGCGTCTTCATCGAGGAAATCGACGCGACTCAATTGAAACCTGCGGCGGCGGCCGAACTGCGCCGCAGAAGTATCGGGATCATCTTCCAGCAGTCCAACCTCATTGCCTCTCTCACGGCCCGGGAACAATTGGCCGTCATGAATGAGCTCGGAGACCGTCACAGCAGACGCAACCGTGCAAGGGTCGCTGCCCGCGCTGGCGTACTCCTTGACGCGGTTGGCCTCGCAGACCAGCGGGACAAGCGCCCCCACCAGCTCTCTGGCGGTCAGCGGCAACGCGTGAACATCGCCCGCGCACTGATGAACGAGCCCAGCGTGCTCCTAGTTGATGAGCCCACAAGCGCCCTCGACCAAGACAGCGGCGCTAACATCATTGACTTGATCCTGCGCCTAACCGACGAAATGAAGACGGCTACCTTGCTTGTGACCCACGATCTCATTCATCTCCCGCGCATGCACGATGTGGTCCATCTTGTTGATGGCAATCGTGTGAGCTCGCTAACCGCGGCTGCCTGAAAGCTTGCCTTCAATCAGGCTCGCGTACTCATCGATATTTCGTGTGACGAACCTTGTATTCCGCCGGCCGCGCCACGCGTTTCGCGAACCTAGGTGCGATTCTCATTGTTAGAGTTTATGGACGACGGGGATGCAAGCTTGCACTCCCCGGGGAGTGCAAATGGGGGTGCGAAAGTGCGGTTTCGTGAGGAGATATTGCAGTGCACCCAACCCAACGGTCACGCCCTTCCTTTTTCTCCCCGCTACTTTCCAAAGGTTCAGCCCCCCTCATTGAGGGGGGGGGGCTGTCCTATTTGACAGTATTTTCTGCACCGCTCGCCTAAGCAAAGTAGGCGGAAAGTGTGCGACAAGTAGGCGCACTCCAAGGGGGCTATGCACCCCTTGCACCCCAATGTCAGCACCCCCTGCGCACGAGGCAATCCACCCAATCCTCCACTCCCGCTGCCCGGCTCCCGATGCAGCCCAGGGCGCTTTGCGCCACCTGCACACCCAAGGCGCAAATGCCGTGCTCGTTCTCCTCCCTGATGGCCAGTCCGCCTTGGACGTACGCAGTACCGGCAACTAACTCCCGCGCGCGTGCGCTGTCGAGATAGGAGTGAAATCGCATAGCAGCAATTCGACTGAGCGCACGGGCAAACATGGGCGAGATTCGAGGCCGCGAAGTCGCCGTGCCGCCTTGCTCCGATCTGGCGCCGAACCGGTGAGTACGCAAGCGGGAAGCTCACCAAATTCCGGCCAGGTCTAGAACAGGTCAGTCGAGTTCCTCTTGACGCGCAACCCACTGCCCGCTTTACTGACGAATGTTTCATGAAATGGCACGCTGTCCAGTGCAGGAATCACACCTGGGAGGATCCGATGAAGATTGAGGACATGGTGCTAATCAGCACCGACGATCACACTGTGGAGCCTCCATCGTTGAGCGATTACTTCCGTGATCACGTCCCGGTGAAGTTCAAGTCTCGAGTGCCCCGGGTGATCCGTCGTGACGACGGCACTGACGCCTGGCTGATCGAAGGCAAGGAGATTGCCACCTTCGGGTTGAACGCGGTGCAGGGGCGCCCGCGAGAGTCGTGGGGTACGGATCCGGGAAGTTTCGACCAGGTCCGCCCTGGCACGTACGACCTGACGCAGCGTATTCGTGATATGGACGTGAACGGCGTGCTCGCGGCGATCTGCTTCCCTTCCTGGCCGGGTATTGCGGGACAGTTCTTCGTCGCCAGTGACGACAAGGAGTTCGCGGCGGCGATGGTCAGCGCGTACAACGATTGGCACATCGACGAGTGGTGCAACAAGGCTCCTGGGCGATTTATCCCCATTGCCATCTCGGGCTTCCCGCTCGGCGGTGACTGGATGGCCGGTGAGATCCGACGGATGGCCGAGCGCGGATGCCACGCGGTATCGCTGCACCCGGAGACGTACAAGGCGGGTTTCCCGGACTACCACGGGGACGAATGGGATGCGGCGTGGAAGGCGTGCGAGGATACCGGCACAGTCATGGTGTTCCATTTCGGTGGGTCCCCGAACTTCATGCCCCGTACTCCGTTCGACGTCATACCCCACGTGATGCCCTTCCAGACAGCGATCTTCGCCGCGGAACTGCTCTGGTCGCCGATCATGCGGAAGTTCCCGAATGTCCGCATGGCACTGGCTGAGGGCGGTATTGGCTGGATGCCCTACTTCCTCGAGAAGGCAGATTTCGTCTACGACCACCATCATCGCTGGACGGGTGCCGACTTCGGCGGCAAATTACCCTCTCAGGTTTTCCGTGAGCACGTGCAGGGATGCTTCATCGACGACTTCACCGGTCTGCGCAACCGCGACGCGATCGGAATCGACAACATCACCTGGGAGTGCGACTACCCGCATTCGGACTCCACCTGGCCGGAAGCTCCTGAGGTGCTGATGAAGTCGTTGGAGCGTGCCGAACTCACTGACGACGAGATCGAGAAGGTCACCTGGCAGAATGCGGCTCGGTGGTATCAGTTCGACCCGTTCCAGCATCGCTCCCGAAAAGAATCCACAGTCGGCGCTCTGCGCGCGCAAGCCGGGGATGTCGACACCACCCCGCGCGAGTACGGCCAAGGTGACCATTCGCACGGACTTTCACATAATGCGTCGCAGTTCTTGGGCGCGCAGACAATGCGGTAGGGCGAAATCGATTGCAGATACCAGGGAAACTCCTAGTCGTCTAGGCATACACGCCAGGGCGCACCGCTTATAGCGAGTGTTGTCGTAGTGGTCGAATCCATCCTGACCTCGGTGGACGCCGGAGTCCTGAGCGTGTCTACGAGTGCGCCACGGACCTGCGTAGCCTTGCCTGTGAACATATGAACACTCGGCGACGCCGAATATGGTGTGGAGTTCGCGAGTGTCTGGACCTTGGTCAAGGCAATCCAGAATCCTCCGGGAGTGCTCCCAAAGAGGCCGATGCCGTACCTCGATTGCCAAAGGTCGAATGTCGAGCGGAGCAAGAAGGCGTTCGTAGATGCCCGCGTCCATCCGTGCTCGGCTGCGCAATCTCGCGGAGCGCGATCGCATTGGCTTCGGCAGCTTACTCAAAGTCCCGTGTCATGACCCGCCAATAATAACGCAGTGCGTTACTATTGGCGATGTGATCGTCTCGTTTGCCGACAATGGGACTGAGCGACTTGCTGCGGGGCAGCGGGTCCGACAGTTCACATCGGTTGAGTCGATTGCAAGGCGCAAGCTGAGGCAATTGGATATCGCCGGTCGGTTGGACGATCTGAATGTTCCTCCGGGCAATCGTCTGGAGGCGCTGAAAGGGCGCCGGAAGGGTCAGATGAGCATCAGAATCAATGATCAGTGGTGGGTGTGCTTCCGTTGGACCGCAGCAGGTCCTGCCGATGTCGAAATCGTGGATTACCACTAGAAGACTGAAGGGAGAAGAAGATGGCAAAGCTGGCGCGAGTACTGGACCCGGTGACTCCGGGGGAGTTGTTGTGGGAGGAGTTCATGGCCCCCATGGGCCTGACTCGCTATCGCCTGGCCAAGGAGATTGGTGTCCCTGCGCAGCGCATAGGCGACATCGTCAACGGCAAGCGGTCCATCACCGCTGACACGGACCTTCGCCTGTGCCGGTTCTTTGGTCTCTCCGATGGCTACTGGCTACGCGCCCAAGCGGCCTGTGACATCGAAGTTGCGCAGAGGAACCTCGGTCCTGAGTTGAAGCGAATCAAGCCATGGGCTGGAACTGCGGCCTGAGATGAAAGTGTGCGAGGTGGGGGCAGGGCTTGCACCCTCAAGGGAGTGCAGAAGGGAGTGCAGAAGTGGCGTTTCGTGAGGGCAACTTGCGGGGCACGCAACCCAAAGATCGTTCACCCTCAGTGTCTCCCCGCTACAGGACAAAACGGACATATCGAACATGATGTGTCCGTTTTGCTTTCCCCTAGGAGCGATCTGGCAAGGAGAAAATAGGCGGGGAAAGTAGGCGCCTCCATTTGGTCGGCGTCGCGGTGGGCTATCAACATCAACGGTGTGATGAGGTTCGGTACCTCGCATGTTGCCGTGGGTGGTAGGTCAAGATGTCAACCGACCCAACATCACAGACGGTGCAGGCACGGGTATCGGATCAGAGCGGCCCTGCTCGCTTTCGAGGCGAGGGTGGATAGTAGGAAATTCCGAGAGGAAGGCAAGATCGTGAAACTGACGACTAACACGCAAGTCTCCGTGGACGGTGTCATGCAGGCGAACGGCGGGCGCGATCCGGTCCTGGACCCGGGCATGGAGCGCGGCGGATGGGCAAGGCCGTTGTTCGATGATCAGGCTATGACGTTTGTCAATGAGTTCTACCAGCGTGCCGACGCTTTCCTGTTCGGGCGACGGACGTTCGAGCTCTTCGCCGGCTACTGGGGAGTGATGGAACCCGGTAGCGGTCCCATTGCGGATGCCCTGAACACGCGGCCCAAGTTCGTCGTATCCAACACGCTCACCGACCCGGGATGGGCGGACACGACTGTGCTGTCCGGTGATGTTAAGAAGGCGATCGGCGAGTTGAAGACGCGGCCGGGGGGCGAGGTGCAGGTGCATGGCAGTGGCCAGCTGGTCCGTTGGCTGCTCTCCAACGAGCTTATCGACGAGGTCACCTTGCTGGTCTGCCCGGTGATCGTGGGTCAGGGAACCAGACTTCTCCCCGAGAACGGCATGGATGAAGCACTGAACCTCGTTGATACGAAAGTCTTTCCACAAGGCATCGTGGCCCAGGTGTATCGGCCTACCGGGCGGCCCCAATACGCCACTGACTGAAACGCATCAATATTTTGGCGACCTCGTCACATGTCTCGAGGCATGGCCACCTTGGGCGCAGAAATCAAGTCACGGAGGGCGTTTGCCAGGTTCCGAAAGAGCCTTCCGGCGCGCATGTGGACGATAGTAACGCGGTGCGTTACTATCGTTTCTCGTGATCGTTTCCTTTGCCGACGAGGAGACCGAGCGACTTGCTGCGGGACAGCGAGTACGACAGTTCACATCGGTTGAGTCGATCGCAAGGCGCAAGCTGAGGCAATTGGACATCGCTGGTCGCTTGGAGGATCTGAAAGTTGCTCCAGGCAATCGTCTGGAGTCACTGAAAGGACGCCGGAAGGGGCAGATGAGCATCCGGGTCAACGACCAGTGGCGGGTGTGCTTCCGTTGGACGGCAGCGCGAGTTCCCAAGACATGCAGAGAAGCGTTAGTTTCCTGCCATGCGCACCTGCACTCGCCTGTGGTGGCCCCGCCGTTAGGTGGGCTGCTCGCTTTGCGTGAACCCACCCGTCAATGACCGGTGGGTTTCGTCATTTGAGCGCGAGGTCCCTCGGTCCAGATCACCGAAAGGAGCCTCATGGATCCATCTGTAGTCACGTCGCAAGCGCAGGAGCCGATCCTGGTGAGCTCTCGATCGTTCGCCGAGTACATCGCCTTCTTCGATTTGGGTGTGCACGACCTGCACTCTCGAATCTTGGATTGCTGCGCCGGCGCCTCGAGTTTCGTCGCGGAGGCTCATGCAGAGGGGTTCGATGCTATCGCGGCGGACCCTGTCTATGGTCTCGCTTCAGAGGCGCTAGCCGAACGTACGAACTCCGGACTACCCAGTGGAAATGCGATGATCGATGCCAATTCCGATCGGTTCACGTTCTACTGGTACGGAACACCGGAACGGCGTGCTGAGATGCGCCGAGCTGCCGCGATCACCTTCACCGAGCACCACCGCACTCATCCCGGCCGGTACATTGCCGCTGCCCTTCCCGAGCTCCCGTTCGCGAGCAAGTCGTTTGACCTTGCGTTGTGCTCGCACCTGCTTTTCACCTGGGCCACGCATTTGGACGAGGCGTGGCACTTCACCGCTCTGGTCGAACTGTGTCGAGTAGCCGAAGAAGTCCGGGTCTTCCCACTCGTGCTCCAAGGGACCGGAGAATCCGTGGAGTTTCTCCCAAGTCTTCAAGCCCGCCTTCAAAGCCAGTGCGGCATCAACAGTGAGATCGTTTCCGTGCCCTACGAATTCCAGGTCGGGGCTCACCATATGCTGCGGCTCCGGCGACCGTGGAAGACATGACGATCGTCATTGCGCAGGTTCAGTTGCCGCTCTTACCTGCGCATGCAACCTTTTGTGGAATCCTCGGCGTGAGTCCGAAAGTGTGCGGGGTGGGTGCAGGCTTGCGCCCCCGAGGGAATGCAAGAGGCGGTGCAGACATGACTGTTTGTGAGGTAGCTTGCAGGGCACGCAACCCAACGATCGTGCATCCTCAGTTTCTCCCCGCTACAG
>JAUSQD010000053.1 GCA_030652695.1 Actinomycetota bacterium | reverse complement strand
CAGGATCGTGTTGGCGCGCTGTTCGTAGGACGCATCGGTGACTCTGGAGCGGAAGATGAGATCCTCAAGGAAGGTCACGCAACCGGCGTTCTCCATTGCTCCGGCATTGAACTCTGGGACGAACAGCTGGTCGTACTTGGCGAAGGGATATGGCACTTTGAACTGCTCTTCGAAGAAAGCGAAGCCCTGTTTTGTGATCAGCAGAATGTCATCGACATCGAGGTACTGAGCAAGAGAGGAACGGCAGTAGACGCCAAGTGGGTAACTGCCATGAGCACCTTCATAGACATCGTCGACACGGTGATACGGCCCGGCCACGAGCGCTGTGATGTAGGTGGACATCACAGGGGTGGGCTCAAACTCCCAGCGCGAAACTCCATCGCGTAGGGGCGTTGCCTCCGGCGAAGGGTTGTTGGACACAACCTGCCAGTGAGAAGGCGCAGTGACCCGCAGCTCGAATTCGGCTTTCAGGTCGGGCTGCTCGAAGCAGGCATACATCCGACGCGCGTCGGCGGATTCAAACTGGGTGTACAGGTAGGTCTCGTTGTCGACAGGGTCCACGAAGCGGTGGAGCCCTTCTCCCGTATTCATGTAGGTGGCGTTCGCTGTGATGGTCGCGGTGTTCTCGGCCAGCAAGTTGTGCAGGTGAATGCGGGCACCGTCGACAACCTTGGATACGTCCAGCTGTTCACCATTGAGTTCCACGGACACCACATCGGCGATGTGATCCAGCCAAGTCGAAGCGCCGGGTGTTGCGCAGCTGAAGCTGACAGTGGTGGTGACTGGGAAGCTCGCCTCGGATCCAGAAACATCCAGATCCACGAGGTAGCGGTGACTGCTCAGCAGCGCTGCGCGATCGGCGGCTTCTGCCCGGGTGAGGTTCTCGTTGTTCGCCATGAGCCGATCCTGCCACCCCGCGTTGATGGCTGGGTTAGCGTGGCGGGATGACCACCTCCGTCGACTTCTGGATCGACCCCGCTTGCGACTGGGCATGGGTCACTGCGCGATGGCTCCAGGAAGTGCACAGCGTTCGCGACATTGATGTCCACTGGCGGGTGATGTCGCTCGGATTGCTTGACGGCGACTCGTCCAGTCTGGCGGCAGTGCGTTCCATTGAAGCGGCACGCGCTGAAGCGGGCGAGGACGCGGCGGGGCAGTTGTTGTTCGCCCTGGGTCGGCGACTCAACGTTGAAGGATGCACTGATGTCGGCGCCGCAATTGCTGAGGCTGTTGCAGAGTGCGGCTTGCCGGCGTCGGTGGCCGATGCAGCAAAGACAACGGAGTTTGATGCAGCAGTCCGTTCAAGTCATGAAGCGGCTCTGCTGCTCGGCGGTGAAGGCGTCGGCACTCCGATCATTGGCATTCCCGGCCCAGGCGGGGAGAGGGTTGGCTACTTCGGGCCGGTGATGACGCAAACTCCGCGGGGGGATGCAGCCGGACGACTGTGGGATGGCCTGCTCATCCTGGCTTCCAATCCAGGCTTCTACGAACTCAAAAAGGAACGCCAAGCAAAGGTGGTGTGTGACTGATGCAGGCGTCTTTCTGGATTGATCCCATGTGCCCGTGGGCGTGGATCACTTCGCGCTGGATGGTGGAGGTAGCCAAGGTTCGCGATGTCGATGTGAAGTGGAACATCATGTCGCTGGGCGTGTTGAACGAGCACAACGATGTGTCTGAGGAATACAAGAAGCTCATTGCTCGCACCTGGCGTCCGGCTCGTGTGCTGAGCCGAGCTCGGGAACTGCATGGCGATGAAGTGGTGTTTCCTCTGTTTTCGGCTCTGGGCACTCGCTTTCACGTCGACAAGCGCAAGGACATGGCAGCAGTCATTGCGGAGTCGCTGGCCGAGGTTGGGCTTCCCGCTGAACTCGCTGCCGCAGCCGACGATCCCCAGTTCGATGACCTAGTGCGGGCCAATCACGCCACGGCCGTGGCGATGTCGGGTGCCGGTGTAGGAACCCCCGTCATTGCCATTGATGGGCTGGACGGAAATCCCGTGGGATTCTTCGGCCCGATCATCACGCCGATTCCGCGAGGTGAGGATGCGGGCCGACTCTGGGACGGGTTCGTACTGGTGGCCCAGGTGCCAGGAGTCGTAGAGATCAAGAGAGCTCGAACTCTCGGACCAGTGGTCGACTAGGCCCAGATCGTGGGTCCGCGTCCCTTCGCGGGCCACCGTTGTGCGATGCCGTGGTCGATGCGAAGTGCCCCGGCCAGTGCGGCCAGAGCATCAAGGGCGTCATCCACTGGCACATCAGGGGGACACTTCTTCATGAGCATCGCGCAACTTGTCCCCAATGTGGTCAACCATGGGTCAAGGATGCGCAGCCGGGTGCCCACACCACGAGCTGACTTCTTGGCCGGGGGTACGACGTCGTCATTCAGCGCAGCAAAGACGAGTTCGGGATGCACTTCGTGGAAGCGCCTATCGGGAAGCAACTCATTGACGGCAAGAATGCGCTCGCTCAGTGCGAGCGCCTGGCGACTGACACCTGAGCCAGTCAGCTCGATGCTGAGCGCCTGAGCCTTGGAGTTCGGTGCTTGCAGGCCCAACTCAAGGACGGGACGTGGCGGGATCATGAAGACCCTTGCTTGGTGCTTGCCCAATGCCGCTTTGGTTTCGCTGTCGCATGCACGCCATCCGGTGGCCACCAATTTCAAGGGAATGTCGATGCCGATGATCGAGCTTCCGCGCACGGTCGGACGCAGGTCATGGATTCCGCAAGTGCGCCAGGTGATCTGACGATCTGCCAACACTGCAGCGACCCAGCCTTTGGCATAGCCATCAATGCCAATGAGCGCCCCCGAAGTCACCAGCGGATCTTTGCACTGCCCGCGTGCTTTTCCAGCATCCGGATGAGTTCGGCAGAGATCTGTCAGTGGTGTGCTCAATCGAAAGGAAGTGACTCGAGCTCTCGCTCCTTGCCAACCAGCGGTGACAAGCGCACTTCCTTCAAGAAGAGCGCGAGTACAAAACCGATCAGCAGTAGAGGTGCTGCCACGAGAAACACATGTCCGAGTGCGCTGGAGTAGGCATTGAGCACGATGTCGTGCAGAGCACCAGGCAGTGAGTCGATTTTGGAAATGGCAACGGTGAGCTGCGATACATCGATGTTCTTGGCTCCGTCGGCTGGAAGTGCCTCGACGATGTTCTTGGTGAGCTGAGTTGTCATGAGTGCGCCGAACACGGCAGTGCCGAACGTGCCTCCGATGGAACGGAAGAAGGTGCTGCCGCTGGTGGCGACGCCAACATCCTTGACATGGACCGAGTTCTGCACGGACAGCACCAGCACCTGCATCGTTGAGCCCATGCCGACGCCGAGTACGAAGAGGCTTACGGCCAGGTACCAATAGGGAGTCTCCGTCTGGATCCGGCTTAGCAGCAGCATTCCAGTGAAGGCCATCGCGGTGCCAAAGATCGGGAAGATCTTGTAGCGACCAAGACGTGAAGTCAGTTGGCCCACGATGATTGAGGCCGAAGCCATGCCGGCCATCATCGGCACCATTTTCAAACCGGCCTCTGTTGGCGTGTCTCCTTGAACGATCTGCATGAAGACGGGCATGAAGATGATGGCGCCAAACATCGCAAGGCCGACGACAAAGCCGATTGCACTGGACACGGCGAAGATCGGATTTCGGAAAAGCGACATAGGCACGATGGGTTCTTCAACGCGGAGTTCATGCCAGACGAATACTGAAAGCAGAATCAGACTCGCGGCTGCCATCAGCACAATCGTGGAGGAGCCCCACTCGTACTTGCTGCCACCCCATTCAGCAATGAGCAGCAGGGTGCTGACTCCGGCGACCATGAGCGTTGCGCCGATGTAGTCAATCTTGTGTTGGACCTTCTTCGTCGGCACATTGAAGACGGCAGCGATGATGAAGAAGGCGGCGATGCCCAAAGGAATGTTGATGTAGAAGATCCAGCGCCAGTTCAGTGACTCAACGAAGAATCCGCCCAGCAGGGGACCGGCAACACTGGCAAATGCGAAGACGGATGTGAACAAGCCGGTGTACCGACCACGTTCACGAGGAGGGATGACGTCGGCGATGCTTGCCATCGCCAGCACCATGATTCCGCCGCCGCCCAGACCCTGGAGGCCTCTGCTGAGGATCAGCCATTCCATCGACTGCGAAGCGCCAGCAAGAAACGAGGCCAACAGGAAGATCACGATGGCGATTTGCAGCATGATCTTGCGGCCGTAGAGATCCGAGATCTTGCCCCAGATCGGCGTCGATGCTGTCGCTGCAAGCAGGTAGGCCGTGACCACCCAGGAAAGCGAGCTCAAACCATTGAGATCGCTGGTGATGCGGGGGAGTGCTACCGACACGATCGTCTGGTCGATTGCGGCAAGAAACATGGTGAGCATGAGCGAGCCCATGATCAGCTTGAGTCGACGACCGACAATGCGATCCTCTGATGGCGCGCCTTCTGCGATGAGCGCAGCGTCGGGATCAGCGCTGAGACCTGGCTCTTGGTCTTGGGTCGTGCTCATGCCTGCTCCGAATCGAAAATGGTGCGATCAAAGTCTGTAACGAATCTCTCGAGCAGTTGACCCAGAGCGATGCGGTCGGCCTCGGGCCAGTCGGCCATCACCTGCTCGAACAGGGCAACGCGGGCGCGAGTTGCGGTCTGGAGATGCTCACGACCCGATGGGGTGATGTCGACCCACTGAACTCGACGGTCATTGATGTCAGGAGTGCGGGCAACCAGACCGTCATCGGCCATCGAGCAGATATGTCGGCTGACGGTAGAGGGATCCAGCATCAGGAACTGCGAAAGATCAGCCGAGCGCAGCGGGCCCTCGTTTGCCAGCTTGGCGAGCATCGAGTTGACCGTGGCCTGCTCTCGCTGGCGGGCATTGAATCGCTTTCCGATGTTCATCAACTCGATCAGGCTGAAAGCCACCTGAGAGTTGGCGGAGTCCGACACCGCATCGGCCACGAAGGCACGAGTGCGTTCGCGTAACAGGTTAGTTGGTTGCGCCATGCAACTATCGTAGTGAACGTTCGTTCACTACGCAAATCAAGCGCGTGAGCGTGGGTGATGCTTGGCTTGGGCTCAGAGGTTAGGGAGCATTCCCTCTGAGCGTGCCTGCTGGTAGAGCTCGGTCTTGGTCGACAGGGGATTGCCCGATCGGGCGTACTTGGCGCGGACTCGCTTGATGTATTCCTGCGCGGTGCCTACCGAGACGTCCATTTGCCGGGCAACGGAAGCCATCTTCAAACCCGAGGCGTACAACGTCATGGCGGTCCGCTCACGGTCGGACAACTCCACCGCCACGTCTGCTTCCGCGAGCAGCGCTGCGGCGATCTCGGGAGACATGTACTGCTCACCGTTGATCGCGGCTTGAACCGCGCTCACGAAGTGCTCGATGGCTGCCTGCTTGGAGATGAAGCCAAGGGCCCCGGCGAACAGCGTCGCACGGACGAGGGCTGGGTCACCAAGTGCGCTCACCACGAGGATGGGGATTCCGGCGCTGTGGAGCTCTTCAACATTGCTCACTGGAGAGCGTTGATCACCGAGGTCGAGATCCAAGATGGCGCAGTCGCAGCCTTCCTCGGAGATGACGTGAATCGCGTCCGCCACGGATGCGCCTTCGTAGCAGAGACGGATGTCACCGAATCCGCGCGACAAATTGTCGGCGAGCGCTCGGCGCACCAACGGGTGGTCATCGAGAATCACAAAGCGCAGCGCTTCAGACAATTCCAACCCCCGGGTCAAGACGGCAATTCGATACTATCGCCCTGGGAACAGGGGGTCGTAGTGGAAGCACCAGTCCCGCAACTGCCTGGTGCAGGCGAAGCGCTTCGACGCATCGCAAATCTGATTCTGATTGCGGCCGGCGTCACTGCCTACGCAACTCTCGTACTCACCTTGGCGCCAAACATTGCTTTGGCTGGTGTTGGCTCGGTAGCGGTCCTTGTGATCAGCATGCTGGTGTGGTGCTCTGCTTTCCTGCCATCGCTTGCTGATGAACGGGCAGGCATCCAGTGCTATGCATTGGTGGGTCTGCTGGCAGCGCCCTATGTGCTCAGTACGACCTGCAAGATTCCCTGGATAGACATGGGCTTGGTCGGGATTGCTGCCGTGCTGGGAGCGGTGATCGCGATGCCGCTCGCACGAGCACTGTGGGTTGTCGGCTTCGTAGTGGCGCTGGATGTTGCGCAGGTGTGCCTCCCGCGCGCCACGGTGGCCATACCCGATAGCTCATTGCCCATCATCAACTTCTGGGCCGGGCCGGCGTTCCTTCTCGTTGCCGGAGTGGGGCTTGCACTGTGGCGAAGCAATTGGGCGGCCTCTGCGAAGGCCACAGATGATGCGCTTGTCTCCTCTCAGCACGCGCTTCTCAGCACCCGACGCAATGAAGCGGTGCTCGCAGCCCACCACCAAAGTCAGCGCCGACTGCACGAAACGATGCTGAACACCTTGTTTGCCGTTGGCAACGGCGTCGGTCGTACCAATCGGAGTCTGGTCGAGCAGACCTGTGCGGCAGACCTCGGCCATCTTGATACTGGCTCGCGCTACGAGACGTCCGTGCCGATCGCCACCGTCGTGGCGCACGCAGCAGATGTGCTGCACGGCCAGTTGAACATCGAGATTGTGGGAACTGCCGATGCGCTTGTTGCGGCAATTCCGGCCGGAGTGCTGCGAGATGCCATTGTCGAGGCTCTGCGCAATGTCGTGCGCCACGCCCAGACGACGCGGGCTGAGATCTTCACGCGAGTGGAAGGCGACACAGCGCTGATCAGAATCGTGGATCACGGCATTGGCTTTTCCAGCGTTCCAGATCAGCACTTTGGCCTCAAGCGTGCGATTGAGGAGCCGATCGAGATTCTCGGCGGCTCGGTCAAGGTTGAGTCTGAGCCGGGTGAGGGCACCGAGGTCGAACTGCGGCTTCCGGTGGAAGCCATCGTTGCCGAGCTGGAATCAAGTGCGCCCGTGCTGAATATCGTCGTGGGTCCGCGCTACGCGCGACTGGCGGCCATCAGCCCCGTCTACTACGGGCTGGCGACCGTGGGCCTGGTGTGCACTCAATTCTCCAACTGGTGGATCCTGCTGCTCGCCTATCTGGCCTTTGCCGCGTGTGTGATCGTCGGCGCCCTTTGGTGGGACAGAACATTCATGCGTCACTTGGCCGTCATCACCTTCATGGCGCTCGCGCTGACCTTTCTCGTCCTGCTCATGCCTGCTTTGCATGAGGGTCATGATGAGCAACTCGACATGGCCGCTGTGGTCACCGTTGACTGGCTGGTGAACTGTGGCTTCGCGGCCACCGTCATCGCCCTGCTCGCGCTTCCGCCACGCATGTACGCCTGGTTGCCCTTCAGCCTGCCTTTTGTGGCTGCTGCCGTGGTCATCCTGCACAGTGGTGACGCGTCCGCTCTGGACAGATTCGCCTCCCTGGCTCAGGCCCTGGCGTTCATGGGGCTCGCGGTGTATGCGGTGACCACGCTCTTCAAGGCAATCGAGGCGCAGCGAAGTGCGGCCCTTGCCACCTGGAGCCGGGTGCATGATGCAGAGACGCGAACCCAGGAGGACCTGCAGTGGGACGACACCATCAGTGGGGTCCCGGACTCAGTTGTCGCACTGGTCTCAGGGATAGCGTCCAGAGAATTGGACCCCGGAGATGAGGCAGTCATTGCTGCGGCCCGCGATGAAGAGCTCGTGCTTCGCTGGTACCTGCTGGAAATGCGCGATCGTGGTTATGAACGTCTCACTGGCGTGCGGCAGTTGCGCCTGCCGGATCCTCTTCGCTAGAGGAGATCGGCCTTGCTTTGGACGAGATGGAGCGGGTGACCGGGATCGAACCGGCATGGCCAGCTTGGAAGGCTGGGGCTCTACCATTGAGCTACAC
>JAUSQD010000050.1 GCA_030652695.1 Actinomycetota bacterium | reverse complement strand
GGCAGACCGAAACCGGCGGCATCATGATTTCGCCGCTGCCTGGCATTACGTCCACAAAACCCGGTTCAGCGATGGCGCCCATCCCCGGAATCACTGCAGTGGTCGTTGATGATCTCGGCACAGCCGTTGAGCCGGGATCCGGGGGGTACTTGGTGTTGACCGAGCCATGGCCGGCAATGCTGCGAGGCATTTGGGGAGACAACGCGCGCTACGTGGAGACCTACTGGAGTCGCTGGCCCAATGTGTACTTCGCTGGCGACGGTTCCAAGCTCGACAGCGACAACGCCATCTGGATCCTTGGTCGCGTGGACGATGTCATGAACATCTCCGGCCACCGCATCTCCACCACCGAGGTTGAGTCTGCTCTGGTCTCGCACCCAAAGGTCGCCGAAGCCGCAGTGGTCGGAGCCGAGGATGAGCGCACGGGTCAGGGCATCGTTGCCTTCGTCATCCTGCGCGCAGGGGCCGAAGATGGACCGGAGTTGGCCCAGGAACTGCGCAATCACGTGGCACATGAGATTGGCCCGATTGCCAAGCCGCGACAGATACTCATTGTGGCTGAACTGCCAAAGACCCGCTCCGGAAAAATCATGCGACGCCTGCTCCGCGACGTCGCCGAGCATCGTGATCTCGGCGATGCCACCACTCTTGCTGACCCCACAGTCATGAACCTGATCTCAACCGGTCTGGCCCAGGGGAAGAGCGAGGATTGACTCCCCAACTGCCAGAGGAGTTTCCGGGCAAGTTGTCGGTTCTCGAGCGAGGCTGGCTCACTGAACGACTGCGCGACGAGACGGTCGGCGGCATTCTGCTGCTCGTTGCGGCAGCGGTTGCACTCATCTGGGCGAACTCACCCTGGGGGGATGCCTACGAGGATCTCGTGCAGTTGCAGTTCGGACCGGAAGCTCTCCACCTCAATCTGTCGCTGAGCGTGTGGTCGGCCGATGGCCTGCTCGCTGTCTTCTTCTTCGTGATTGGTCTTGAGCTCAAACATGAGCTCGTGCTGGGCTCGCTGTCGAATGCACGCAAGGCCGCCGTGCCCATCGCGGCTGCCATCGGCGGAATGGCTGTGCCCGCTCTGATCTTCTTCGGCATCAACTCTGCATCGCCCGAGGGAATGCCCGATGGCTGGGGCATCCCCATGGCCACTGACATCGCATTTGCCCTCGCAGTGCTCGCAGTCGTGGGTCGCAACCTGCCCATCGCCCTGCGCGCCTTCCTTCTGACTCTCGCAGTCGTTGATGATCTGGGCGCGATCACGGTGATTGCGATCTTCTACACCGAGAACATCGAGTTCGGCTGGCTGGCGCTGTCGATCCTGAGCTGTGGTGCCTATGCGCTAGCTCAACGTCAGCGAGTCCGCTCGGCCTACCTCTACGTGCCCCTCGCCCTGCTCACATGGGAGTTCATGCACATGAGTGGGGTGCACGCAACGGTGGCGGGTGTCGTGCTTGGACTCCTGACCCGCGTGCGGCGTGACCCCGGAGAAGCTTCGTCGCCTGCCGACCGGCTCGCCCATCGGCTGCATCCGCTGAGTGCAGGCATCTGCGTGCCGATCTTCGCCTTCGTTGCCGCTGGCGTGGATCTGCGTTCCGTTGGTGTGATCACCGCGATCACCTCTCCCATTGCGATTGGCATCATCGCCGGTTTGGTTCTGGGCAAGCCAATCGGGATTCTGGCGACGGCGTGGGTGGTCGCCAGATTCACCAAGGCCACTCTTGCCCCGTCGCTTCGATGGCTTGATGTCGCCGCTGTCGGACTCATTGGCGGCATCGGCTTCACCGTCGCGCTGCTGATCGCCGAGTTGAGCTATGAAGGCGACCCCCTCGACTCGGCCAAGCTTGCGGTCCTCGTCGCCTCGATCCTTGCCGCCATCCTGGCTGGCTTCGCCCTGCTGTTGAGAGGCCGTTCACATGCCAGCCTCACAGACCCAGAAGCAGACACCACCACGGACGATTCCTCCACTGCGATAGTCGATACCGAGCCGGACCGGTAGCCTCAACTCATGCCAGACAGTCCGCAGCCCAGCATCGTTGACTTGGTCACCAAGACGGTGACCGATGCCAAGCGCCTCGCCAAGGCCCAACTCGCTCTCGCGCAAGCGGAGATGAAGGCATCTCGCGACGCAATGACCAGCGCGACCATCCTCGGGCTGGTCGCGCTCATCAGCGCACCACTGGTGCTGCTGTTCCTGCTGTTCACCCTTGTCTATGTTCTGGTCCAACTGGGACTGCAGACGTGGGCGGCCTTTGGAATCGTCACCTTGCTTCTGCTCGCCGTCACGGTGATCACAGCGATGCTCGCTGGTCGCCAGGCACGCAAGATCAAGGGTCCAACATTGGCGATGCTTGAATTGGCCAAGACACAAGAAGCCTTCGCACCCACTGATACACCTAGCTGAACGTGGCGCTCGCTGAGCGCGTCATCCACGCGCCAGGTCCATGGCAGCATCGTGACGTTTCGGCCAATGGGGCACGATTTCACGTAGTCGAAATGGGTGAAGGCCCAGCAGTGATCCTGCTGCATGGCTTTCCCACATTCTGGTGGACATGGCGCAATCAGATCACTGCACTTGCAGCGGCCGGCTATCGGGCGATTGCCGTTGACATGCGCGGCTATGGGGGTTCTGACCACCCGCCACACGGCTATGACCCATTCACCTTGGCGGCCGATATCGCTGGAGTGACGCGCAGTCTGGGCGAGGAGCGCGCCGTGATTGTTGGCCACGGCTGGGGCGGAATGGTCGCGTGGGCGATGTCCGTCATGCATCCTGAAGTCGTTGATGCCATCGCGCCAATTGCGATGCCCCATCCACGCAGCCTTCGCCGCAATGTGCTGAGGCATCGTCAATGGAGTCGACTGATGTACGCCGTCGGCTTCCAGCTGCCGATTCGGCCGGAACGCAGATTGGCGCGCAGAGACGGAGCGCGTGTTGAAACGCTGCTGCGCAAGTGGTCCGCCGATGATTCCTGGGTCGACGAGCAGTCCGAGATCTACCGCGCGGCATTCAGTCGATGGCCCACTGCGCATACTTCATTGGAGTATCACCGCTGGGCGATCCGTTCAATGCCAAGGTCTGACGGGCGGCGCTTCTATGCGGCGATGCAGCAATCAACACGGTGCCCAGTGCTGCATATCCAAGGGACTCAGGATCCGATGTGCCTGCCTCAGTCCAGTGCCGGAAGCAAGGACCGATGCTCGGGAAGCTACGAATGGCGGGAGATTCCCAGCGGCCATTTTCCCCACGAAGAAGCTCCGGAAGCGGTCAATGAGCTGCTCCTGAACTGGCTGCAGACTCTGCCGCTGCGTTGACTTGCGTGCGCTACTCGCGCACCACACAGGATCCGGTGCTGACAGCCCCTTGACCACTGCTGCCGGCAACGATTGCTGGCTTCAGTTCACTGGATGCGATGGCGAATCCGATGGTGGCATCGCCAATGCCTGAACCAAAGACCATGCCAACGACCGCGCCATCCGGGGCGAGCAGCGGTCCGCCGGAGTCACCTGGGATCACGTTTCCCCTGAAGCTGATCACCTGTCGCTGCACACCTGACTTGCCATAGATGTCATCACCACGCGCATCCACAAGAGCGCGGATTCGTGCGGGAAGGACTTGGATGTCTCCACCGCCGGGGTAGCCAATAGCGACAGCATCCGTGCCCGATTCCGGCGAAGTCGTGCGCAACGCCAATGCGGGAACTGAGATCGTGTCGATGCGCAGTGCAGCGACATCGAGCTTCGGATCGAAGTACACAACCGATGCTGGCCAGCGCTGGTCTCCTACTTGAACCTCGGGATTCTCCACTCCCGCAACCACGTGTGCATTGGTCAGCAGAAAGCCCTGACCGACAAAGAATCCAGTACCAGAAAGACTTGTGCTGCATGACGGAGCAATACCGACAATGCGCGCAACCGAACCCGCTGCCTCCTGTATTGCGGTCGCATCGACCAAGGAGCTGTCAGGCGCGTCTACTTCCGGACCCACGCTCTCGGCCAGAGTCGAGAACACCCGCGGCAGGGCCCCGTCGCCCACGGCATCGCGCAGGTGAATGAATGCATCACGCACCTGATCGGGCACCAATGCATCCAAGGAGGTGACGACCTTGGACTGCTGGATCATTGAAGTCGCCTCGGTTCGAGGCAGCATGGCAATGGCGCTGGCAAGAATCCAGGTCATCACCGCGAGGGCCAGCACATTGAGCGCCGCTCCAAGAATGTTGTCGACCAGACGCGCGGGAGTCCAGGTGATGGCCTCACGCAGCCAGCGGCCAAGAATTGAAGTCAGCGCTTGTCCCAGCAGCGCGGAGAGCAGGATCGCTCCGATCAGAATCAGGGCGCGCATGACACCCTCGCTCACGCGCTCTGAGATCACCTCCGGCAACAGGAAGGCGGCAAGGAGACCGCCGCCAAGGAAGCCAGCAAAAGACAGCAAACCCGCCACAAAACCCTGACGCCAACCAGCCCAGGCGAAAATGATGACGGCTCCGACGAGCACCCAGTCGACAAGGCTCATCAGCCGCGACCTGCCGTGCGCACAAGTTTCGCTGCCACTGCCGGATCTGTTGGTCCTTCTCCGTATGAAGGACACCACTGGGCCACATTGCAGGCCCCACAGGCCGGGCGGATCGCATGGCAACGCCGCCGGCCGTGCCAGATGAGCAACTGCGAGGCCTTGGTCCAGTCCTTCTTGGGCCAAAGGATCATCAAGTCGCGCTCGACTTTCACCGGATCGGTGTTGGTGGTCCAGCCAAAGCGCCGAGCAAGCCGACCCAGATGGGTGTCGACGGTGATGCCCGGCAAGCCGAAGGCCTCGCCCAACATCACATTCGCGGTCTTTCTCCCGACGCCGGGCAAGGTAACCAGCTCGGCCAAGGTCATCGGCACCTCACCGCCAAAGCGTTCGCACAGTTGCTGGCCCATCGCTTGAAGACTGGCGGCCTTGGCCCTGAAGAAGCCCGTTGGGTAGATGATGCGCTCGATGTCTGCTCGATCAGCGCCCGCAAACTCTGCAGCAGTCCGATAGCGGGCAAAGAGCTCTGGAGTCACCGAATTCACGCGTACATCCGTGCTTTGGGCACTCAAGATGGTTGCGGCGAGCAGCTGGAGCGGGGTGGTGAAGTCAAGCTCGCACTTCACATCCGGGTACTGCTCTTCGAGCGCACGAAAAACAGCGCGAAATCGCCGCTTTTGTGTTGCCATCACCACCATCTGGACAGCGTATGCGGACTCTTGTTGACCAGCCGTGTACCGGGTCAGGCTGTGATGCGTCAGAATGAGCATGTGGACGAAGTCGTGATGGGTGCCCCGTTGTTCGCCGCACTGGATATTGAGGGTGCAACAGCCTTGCGTGCCTCCCTCGTGGAGCGCACTGTGGTGAAGGGTGAAGTGCTCTTTGCTGAGGGCGAGGCTGGCGACCGGATGTACGTCATCGTCGATGGCAAGGTCAAGCTGGGGCAGACTTCAGTCGATGGTCGTGAATCGCTGCTGGCCGTCCTAGGGCCAGGCGAAATGTTCGGTGAACTCAGCCTCTTTGATCCAGGCCAGCGCACATCGACGGCCACAGCGCTCACCGATGCTGTGGTGCTGGGCCTGGGCAATGATCAGCTCCGCCCGTGGCTTGCTGGTCGCCCGGAAGTGGCAACCGCCCTTCTCCAGGCATTGGCTCGTCGCCTTCGCCGCACCAATGAGGCCATGGCAGATCTGGTGTTCTCCGATGTCCCGGGGCGCGTCGCCAAGGCACTCATGGATCTCGGCGAGAAGTTCGGAACCATTACGCCCGAGGGTTTGATGGTCACCCACGACATGACTCAAGAAGAGCTCGCTCAGCTCGTAGGCGCTTCCCGTGAGACTGTGAACAAGGCATTGGCTGATTTTGCGCAGCGCGGCTGGATCCGCCTGGAGTCTCGTCAGGTGCTAATACTCGATGTCGAGCGCCTCGGTCGGCGGGCTCGTTAAGTCCTCGTCTGTTGTGAATTGACCATTGATCTGCAAATGCAGAAGTTGAGCCTTCACTGATTGCAGGGCAGCAGCCCGCAACTTCTCCGGAGTACCTGCATAGACCACATCAAGTACTTCCTCAGACGTCCGCAGTCCCGAACTCGTCGCCAGACGCACCTCTTCAAGTCGTGCGATGCGATGTTCGTAGTAGCCGTTGATGATGTCGTCTGGTGCATCCAAGGCCGGTCCATGACCTGGCAACAGCAGCCCGACTTCACTTTGCGCAACCGCCTCGCGCATGCGCAGGAGACTGTCGAGGTATGCGCCGACATTTCCGTCTGGCGCTGAAATCACCGCTGTGCCACGACCGAGCACGGTGTCTCCGGTGAGCATCGTGTTGTCATGAGACATCAGAAAACTCACGCTGTCACTCGAATGCCCCGGAGTTGCGACCACGCGCAGTTCAGTTTGGTCAACGACAATCACATCGCCTGTTTCAAGACCTTCGGCGCCGAGTCGAAATTGCGGATCCGCCGCTCGGACATAGCTGTTCGTTCGCTCCGCCAAGGACTTGGCACCAGCTGAATGATCCGAATGGCGATGCGTGAGCAGCACTGCGCCGACTGTTGCGTCCCGAAGTTCGGCCGCAGCAAGAATTGCCTCGAAATGGCCCTTCTCGTCTGGCCCTGGGTCAATCACGATGCACTCGCGCGAACCCGGCACATGCAGGAGCCAGGTGTTGGTGCCATCAAGAGTCATCACATTGGGATTGTGGGCAAGCACGCATACAGCGCTGTCAGTCACCGATCCGCCTTCCCACTTTGCACGAGATCCCAGGAAGGGCAAAGGCCGACCAGTCATGCGGAGTTGTTCGTCTCAACCGGCGGTGTCGGTCGATCGTTTGTGAGAACTTCACCGGTGCGATCGTGCACGATCGCGAAGCTCGTAGAACCATCATCGTGCACCTGAAGTCGATCCATGCGCGGCACGATGTCACGGGCATGTGCAGCAGCAATGAGATCTGCAATGTGCGAATGCTCAAGCACATGCTCCAGTGCCGCTCGAGTAGGGGCCATCAACAAGATCTCTCCGGCATCGGCTTCGCGGATGGCATCCGAAGGGGACAACCACCGTGCTTCCACTGCTTCGGTCCCACGTGGTTGCGGGTCCTGCCCGTTTGGCAGATAGGCAATGAAGAACCGAACGTCGTATCGCAGTGCCTCCCACTCGGGAGTAACCCAGTGATCAATCACCACAAGTGAACGGGGATCGACAACGACTCCCGCTTCCTCTTCCAACTCGCGCACCGCGCACATGAGCAGACCGCGAGCCTGGGACTCATCCGTGCTCAGGCGCTCGGCCAAGGCGCTGAAATCGATCTCGGCTGCATCCAGCTGTGAGCCCTGCACGAGATCTTCAGGGTCCAACCTTCCACCGGGAAACACGTAGGCGCTGGCAGCGAAGGCCATGGTCTGCGCCCTCTTCATCATGTAGGTCTGCAGCCCTGATTCGGTCTCGCGCAAGAGCAGCACAGTCGCTGCCGATCGGGGCGGCACAGGCACCCACGAGGCCTTTCCAGTGGCGAGTTCTCGAG
The DNA here is from genome assembly GCA_030652695.1 of Actinomycetota bacterium. Classification (GTDB taxonomy): domain Bacteria; phylum Actinomycetota; class Actinomycetes; order S36-B12; family S36-B12; genus UBA11398. The sequence goes on along the minus strand of JAUSQD010000050.1, from coordinate 5,887 downwards.
CACGCACGAAAGCGTCTTCGGGAAGACTGCTCACGAGCCAAGAACCTCGACAATGAGTTCAACCTCAACGGGCGCGTCTAGCGGCAAGGATGCAACGCCGAGTGAAGAGCGTGCGTGCACGCCAGCGTCACCAAAGGCCTGCCCGAGCACTGCACTCGCGCCGTTGACCACCACTGGCTGCGACACAAAACCAGGCGCACTTGCCACGAAGCCGGTCACCTTGACCACTCGCACTACTTTTTCCAGGTCGCCGATGACACCCTTGACCGCAGCAATGGCATTGAGCGCGCAGATTTTGGCCAACTCTGCGGCTTCGTCGGGGGTGACTTCCGCACCGACCTTGCCGGTCATGGGGATCTCGCCGTTGAGCATTGGCAGCTGGCCAGAGGTGAACACCAGATTTCCGGTGCGCACCGCCGGCACATACGCGGCCACAGGCGCAGCGATCTCTGGCACGCTCAGGCCAATTTCAGCAAGGCGACTTTCGACGCTCATGTCAGGAAGCAATCGGACGCTTGAGATAGGCAACAAGCTGATCTGGGTTTGGGCCTGGCACCACCTGCACCAATTCCCAGCCGTCCATGCCCCAGTTGTCCAGGATCTGCTTGGTTGCATGGACAAGCAGCGGCACAGTCACGTATTCCCATTTGGTCATGCTCCAGACCCTAGCCGTATCGAGTCGAAGCCGGTCTGCCGTCTCGGATTACGCTGACCAGATGGTCAACTGGTCTGGCACGGCGCTGCATGTCGTGTCCGGCAAGGGCGGTGCGGGCAAAACAACCGTGGCCGCGGCACTTGCCATCTGCCTCGCGCGCGACGGCAAGCGGGTCTTGCTGATGGAAGTCGAAGGCCGTCAGGGCATCGCCCAGCTGTTCGACACGCCACCGCTTCCCTATCAGGAGCGACGCATCGCCATCGCTCCTGGCGACGGCGAAGTGTGGGCTTTGGCGGTCGACGCGGACGAAGCTCTCGTTGACTACCTCGCCAGCTTCTACAACCTGGGTCGAGCAGGTTCGGCCATGCGCAAGATGGGGGCTATCGATTTCGCCACCACCTTGGCGCCGGGGCTGCGTGATGTCCTGCTCACAGGCAAAGCCTGCGAGGTCGTGCGGCGCAAGACCAAGCGCGCCTCAAATGCCTATGACCATGTCGTGATTGACGCACCGCCAACTGGGCGCATCGCGCAGTTCCTCAACGTGACCGCTCAGGTGTCAGCGCTGGCCAAGACTGGGCCGATCCATCGTCATGCCGAAATGGTGATGGGAGTCATTGCCTCACCTCAGACTGCCGTGCACCTGGTGACTTTGCTGGAAGAGATGCCCGTGCAGGAAACCATTGACGGCATCTCTGAGCTTCACGTGGCCAATCTCCCGGTGGGTGCAGTGTTCGTCAACATGATGCGCACTCCCCTACTCGACGAGCGCCAAAGCGCCAAGGTGCGAAAGGCCACGTTGCCAAAGTCAAAGATCGGCGAACTTGCCGTCGCGGCTGGGATCAGGCAGCCAGCCAGAGATGTTGCAGAAGGACTCGTGCAAGAGGCAATTGATCACGTTCGACGCACTGACCTCGAGGCACGCGAGCAGGCACGCATCGATGACCTCCAGCTTCCGGTGTTCACCCTCCCCTACTTGGCGCAGGGGGTGGCCCTCGGTGAGCTCTATGCGCTGGCCGAAACCATGTTCGACGAAGGCATCCGATGAGCAGCTTCGTCCCCTCCGCTCCGGTGCTTGATCTTGATGCCATTCTCCGAGATCCAGATGTTCACATCATTGTGTGCACGGGTTCCGGCGGAGTCGGCAAGACCACCACGGCCGCAGCGATCGCACTGCGTGCTGCCGAGAGTGGCCGCAACGTGTGCGTGCTCACCATTGATCCCGCACGCCGTCTGGCCCAAGCCATGGGCATCGCTGAATTGGACAACACTCCACGACCGGTCGAGGGAGTCGACACCAAAGCTGGCGGCAGCCTGGACGCGATGATGCTGGACATGAAGCGCACGTTCGACGACGTAGTCGAAAGGCATGCTGACCCTGAGCGTGCAAAGGCGATTCTGGAGAATCCCTTCTACCAGTCTCTGTCGTCCTCGTTTGCCGGCACTCAGGAATACATGGCAATGGAGAAGCTGGGGCAATTGCACTCACAGGCACAAGCTGATGCCATCTGGGATCTCATCGTGGTGGACACACCACCATCACGAACAGCGCTGGATTTCCTGGATGCACCTGCTCGGCTGGGCTCATTTCTGGATGGAAAGTTCATCCGGGTGCTGTCCGCGCCCGCACGAGGGGCCGGCAAGGGGCTTGGTCGACTCGCCTCAGTCGGCTTCGGGTTCTTCACCAGTGTGCTGTCAAAGATTCTGGGTTCGCAAGTGCTCAACGATGTTGGCTCATTTGTCGCGGCGATTGACAGTACTTTCGGCGGATTCCGCGAAAGAGCTGATGCCACGTATGCGCTGCTGAAGGATTCAGGTACGTCCTTTGTCGTTGTTGCTGCGCCTGAAGCTGATGCGTTGCGTGAGGCTTCCTACTTTGTTGAACGTCTGCACGCAGATGCCATGCCTCTGGCTGGTCTCGTACTGAACCGCGTGCAGGAATTGAGTCTGCCGAAGGTTTCGCGCGAGCAAGCGCTCGCTGCCGCCGAGGGTTTGGCCGACGGTGATGCCAATAGCCGTTTGGTTTCGGCGCTGCTGCAACTGCATGCAGATCGCGCTTCAACAATGAAGCGCCAACAGTCATTGACCGCAAGATTTACATCAGCACATGCATCAGTGCCCATCACCACGGTGCCAGCACTGGCTGAAGACGTGCACGATCTTGATGGACTTCGCCTGATCGGCGAATTGCTCGCGCAGAACTAGGAGACGCGCGCAGCAGCCATAGGGCTTTGCCGCGCAAAATCTTCACTTGCGTTCTGCAGCAACAGACGCCAGGACGCAACATTGGGGCGGCGGCGCAGAAGTGCTCGACGCTCGCGCTCGGTCATCCCACCCCAGACGCCAAATTCGACCCGATTATCAAGGGCATCCGCGAGACATTCAGTGCGAACAATGCACCCGGAACAAATGGCCTTCGCTCGATTCTGAGCGGCACCCTGCACGAACAATGTGTCTGGATCTGCTGTCCGGCATGCTGCTTGCGCTGCCCAGTCGGTGTCGAAGGTCATCAGTCGAACCCCTTTTGCTCGTCGATCATCTGATTTGTAGTGATCTGGCCCACAGGTATGGCGGTGACGTTACGCAGATGTTGACAGTGACAATAGGTTCAGAAGAACTATTTATTTATAGCTACAAAGAGCTATTCGATAACGCGCGAGTGAACGGTGCATTCACCCCACTCCGAGGGCTGCCTTGACCCCTGCCGCCACGGCACTGCCATCGGCTCGTCCCTTCACCTGTGGCTGCACCAGCTTCATCACTGACCCCAAGGCAGCGCCGCCCGACAAGCCTTGCGCGCTGACCTGTGCCACCGCGGCCTCGATAATCGCGGAGACCTCTTCCTGGCTCAATCCCTCAGGAAGATAGGCCTCCAGGACTCCCAACTCCTCGCGCTCTTTGAGCGCAAGATCGGGACGCTGCGCTGCGTCATAGGCCTCAGCGGCTTCGCGGCGCTTCTTGGCTTCCTTGCCGAGCACCGTCAGCACTTCCTCGTCGCTGAGCACCCGGGCCTGCTTGCCCGAGACTTCTTCATTGGTCACAGCCGTCAAGGCCATGCGCAGGGTCGATGAGGTGAGCTGGTCTCGAGCCTTCATCGCAGTCGTGAGGTCAGCCTGCAATTGGCTCTTGAGTGCTGTCATGTGGGCATTGTGGCGCACCCGCAATTGCTGCCAATGGCCTTGGGGTGTCACCATCGACCTATGGGCATCGGCAAGGCACTGCTAGGCAGCGCAGCTATGGGCGCTGCCGGGCTGGCCTATGCATATTGGGAAACGCAGCACTTCACGGTTCGTCGGGCAGAAGTCACGGTGCTGCCGCTGGGCCAGCCTGATCTGCGCATCCTGCACATCTCTGACATGCACTTCGTCCCCGGCCAGGGCAAGAAACATCTGTGGTTGCGATCTCTTCGCGATCTTGAACCTGATCTTGTTGTCGTGACCGGTGATTTTCTCGCTGACCTCGATGCAATTCCACACGTGCTCGACAGTTTGGATCCGCTGTTTGACCTGCCTGGAGCATTCGTGCTCGGCAGCAATGACTACTACGCACCGCGACCGCTGAATCCATTTGCCTACTTCAAGGCACCGACCCAGCGCGAGCCTCGACGGGCCATGCTGCCGTGGCAAGACCTCGTCGACGGTCTCAGTGATGTCGGTTGGCAGGACCTCACGAATCAGTCTGCAACCGTGAAAGCTGACGGTCGCGCCCTTGAACTGCGCGGGGTCGATGATCCGCACATCAGTCGTGATCGATACGAAATGGTTGCTGGGCCCTTTGATACCAACGCAGATCTCTCGATCGGTGTTGTGCATGCGCCTTACACCCGAGTGCTCAATGGCTTCGTCGGAGATGGCGCAGACCTCGTGCTCGCCGGACACACCCACGGCGGTCAGCTTCGGATCCCTGGTTATGGCGCGCTTGTCACCAATTGCGACCTTGATCGCAAAGCAGCACGTGGCCTGTCGACGTACTCCTTCCAGGACGCTGATGGTCAGGTCAGGAGTTCACCCCTGCATGTGTCCGCCGGCTGTGGCACTTCCCCCTATGCCCCATTCAGATTTGCCTGTCGACCTGAAGCGACGCTGCTCACCCTGACCGCCCCTTGGTCGTCCGCGCTCAGTTAGACTCCGCTGGTTCTTCGGGGTGTGGCGCAGCTTGGTAGCGTGCTTCGTTCGGGACGAAGAGGTCGTGGGTTCGAATCCCGCCACCCCGACGCTATGCAGCCGGTGCCGTCAACGCTGAGGCATCGGCTGGCGTATTTCCCCCTCATCAAGGAAAGCGGCACCAAGGTCCATGAGAACGCAATGCAAATATCATGGGCGCAACTCCGGCTGGTGCCGGGAATGACTGCCGAGCGGAGACCCACCGATGAACCGTCGTCCTTCCGCAAGTGACTTGGGAAAAGTCACCGGACACTACGTGCAGTCGATGGGCTGGCGATCAATCAATCTGCACACCCACATCTCACTTGTGAACAAGTACGTCTACTTCGAAGTGCCCAAGGCCGGTTGCGGGACGATGAAATCGACGCTTGGTGGCTTGGAGGCCTCCCGCTTCAGCGACTCGTTGGTTGAGCAGATCCAAGACAACCCGCACAATCGCAAACTCGCCACCCCGTTTGTCAAGCCATACCAACTGCCACCAGCGGAACTCGAAGATGTGCTCACCAGCCGTAAATTGCAGCGCTTCGCGGTTGTGCGCGAGCCGGCATCGCGATTGCTCTCAGGTTGGCTGGAGAAGATCACTCAGGGCTTGCAGCAAAGTGAGCCGATCTTCGAGATTCTCAAAGAGCAGGGTCGGGCCCCAGAACGACCGCAGGACATCAGCTTTGCCGATTTCATCGATGTGGTGACAGCCTTGCCGTCACGACAGCAGGATCCTCATTGGAGGCGACAGACCGATCAGATCGGTTTCGGCTTGATCAAGTTCAATTCACTCATTCACCTTGAAGACCTCGAAGAGTCCTGGGATCAGCTCGGAAAACTCACGTCGACACCAGACCTGAAAGAGGCGTTCTTCTGCCGCAAGGCAACCAATGCCGCATCACATATGAACGAGCACTACACGCCTGAACTCCTGACCAAGGTGGTCAAGGCCTATGCCGCCGACTATGAAGCCTTTGGCTATGCCGTACCGCGCCTGGGTTAAGGCCACCAAGCAGGCGCTGCTTGCGCTTGCCGATCCCCAGGACTCTGTCCAGATGCAGCGGTACATGAAGGACATCGCGCCCTACAT
>JAUSQD010000049.1 GCA_030652695.1 Actinomycetota bacterium | reverse complement strand
TGGCCGTTGACCAGGAAGTGGCCGTGGGTGACCAGCTGGCGCGCCATGTCACGCGACTTGGCAAAGCCAGCGCGGAACACCACGTTGTCCAAACGGGTCTCAAGAATGATGAGCAGGTTCTCGCCGGTCTTGCCGGACTGTCGCTGTGCCTCAACGAAGTAGTTCGCGAACTGCTTCTCAAGCACGCCGTACATCCGGGTGGCCTTCTGCTTCTCACGAAGCTGGAGCAGGTACTCGCTGTCCTTTGACCGACCGCGACCATGCTGGCCTGGAGGGTAGGGACGCTTCTCAAACGGGCAAGCGGCAGATTCGCACTTGGATCCCTTGAGGAACAACTTCATCTTCTCGCGACGGCACCGCTTGCAATCGGCTGCTGTATAACGCGCCATATCTCTTCGCTCTCCTGTTTTTCCTGCGCGCGATCAGACGCGTCGACGCTTGGACGGACGGGTTCCGTTGTGGGGCGCTGGTGTGACGTCGGAGATTGAACCGACCTCAAGCCCAGTTGCCTGCAGCGAACGGATAGCGGTCTCGCGGCCGGAGCCGGGACCCTTGACGAACACGTCAACCTTGCGCATGCCGTGCTCCATTGCGCGACGCGCGGCAGACTCTGCTGCGAGCTGTGCGGCGAATGGGGTGCTCTTGCGGCTGCCCTTGAATCCAACCTGACCCGCACTTGACCACGCGATGACCGCGCCTGTGGGATCGGTGATGGACACGATGGTGTTGTTGAACGTGCTCTTGATGTGAGCGTGACCGTGGGCCACGTTCTTCTTTTCCTTGCGGCGAACCTTCTTCGGTGCGCCTTTCTGGCCTGACTTGGGTGCCATGTTCTGTTTCTCCTACGAGTCCGGTTGAAGCCGACGAATTACTTCGTGGCCTTCTTCTTGCCAGCGACGGTCTTGCGCGGACCCTTGCGAGTACGAGCATTGGTGTGGGTGCGCTGGCCGCGGACCGGGAGGCCCTTACGGTGGCGAAGTCCCTGATAGCAGCCAATCTCAACCTTGCGGCGGATGTCTGCGGCAACTTCACGACGTAGATCGCCTTCAACCTTGAGGTTGGTGTCGATCCAGTCGCGAAGGGCAAGAGTCTGATCATCGGTGAGGTCCTTGGACTTCATTTCCGGATCAACGCCCGTTGCAGTAAGGGCGGCGGCGGCCTGTGAACGGCCGACCCCATAGATATAGGTGAGTGCGATTGCCATGCGCTTTTCGCGCGGCAGATCAACACCGACAAGACGTGCCATTGACGTTCTCTCTTCTCTCAAGCACGGGGTTTGGATTGAAGCACCAGTCCTGCCCGTCGAGGCAGGTCTTCGGCCCCGTGGCCGAAGGTGTCGTCCTGGCTTGCGCCAGGGGTCGGGTACTTCTCAGACAGGTCGTCGGGTTTTCTCCCCAGCGACCCTCGTCAGGTGATTAGCCCTGACGCTGCTTGTGGCGAGGGTTCTCGCAAATCACCATGACAACTCCGTGACGACGGATGACCTTGCACTTATCGCAAATCGTCTTAACGCTCGGCTTGACCTTCATGATGTGTTTGCGTCCTCGTGTCGTTACTTGTAGCGATAGACGATGCGACCGCGGGTGAGGTCATACGGAGACAGTTCTACGACGACTCGATCATCAGGGAGGATGCGGATGTAGTGCATCCGCATCTTGCCGCTGATGTGCGCCAAGACTTTGTGCCCGTTGTCCAACTCCACGCGGAACATTGCATTAGGCAAAGACTCCATGATCGTGCCCTCAAGCTCGATCGCTCCGTCTTTTTTGCCCATACTGCTGCTTCGTCCTTCGTTGTGTGAGTGATGCCAGCGCCGTATTCCCAGACATGCCAAAACCACCAGATTCTTGGTGGCGGGCAATTGGGGAAGCCAACGTCAGCCTGCAGAGTCTAGGGGCCCAGTGCCGCAATCGTCTAATCGGGGGAATTTGTCCGATTTCCGGGGATTTCGGGCTGGTGCTGCTTGGTTGCCTTGATGACCAGCAATCGCTCGGTCAGCAGCTTGTCACCAGGGCTTGGGATGGGGATCGTCATTTCGTGGCGGGATTCCAGATCCAGGCGGGCTTTGGCAGCCGCGGGAGCAAAGATCTCCTCAAGAGCGCCCAAGGAGGAGGAAGCACCCGGAGCTGAGCCACCCATGGTCTTGCGCATCCAACTGAGCATGAGACCTCCGTAGGTGCCCAGTTTACCTCCGGTGCTAGGGCTCCAGCCCCTGGAGCACCGCAACGATGCGTGTGCCAGCAAGTCCTCGCAAGGCTTCGCGGACGAATTCAATGGAGGTGATGACGGCATCTGAGCCACAGTCATTGACGAAACTGATCGCAGATTCCATCTTGGGACCCATCGATCCGGCCGGAAAATGACCTTGTGCGGCGAATGAGGACGCCTGATCGACAGTGATCACATCCAGGGCCTGCTCATTTGGTCCATGGAAGTCAACGAATACGCGATCCACACCAGTGACCATCACGAGCACATTTGCGCGGAGTTTGGCTGCGAGTAGCGCTGAGACTCGGTCCTTGTCGATCACTGCATCGACCGGGACGAGCTCGTCCTCGCAGATCGTCACCGGGATTCCGCCGCCACCGGCGGCCACGACCACAGCATTGGCCTTGACCAGAGTGCGGATGGCCTCAAGCTCGAGCACTTCCAGTGGTTCGGGGCTTGGCACCACCCGTCTAAAGCTGCCGGGTTCGACTTCGTCGACATCCCAGCCGTCTTCCACGACATGTCGTCGCGCCATATCGGCATCCAGCCATCCGCCAATGGGCTTGGTCGGTGTGATGAAGGCTGGATCGTCGATGTCGACCACAGTGTGCGTCAGCAGGGCAGCAACCGGATTGCTGAGTTGGCGTTGGCGCATGACTGAGTTCAGGGCGGCAGTGATGATGTGGCCGATGCCCCCCTGGGAGTCGGCAACAGCAAGCCACAGCGGCAGTGCCGGCAGTTTCTCCGTCTTGGCATCAGAGGCTGCGATTTCTCCTCGCCGAAGGATGAAGCCCACCTGCGGTCCATTGCCGTGGGTGATGATCGGCGTCCAGCCATCTTCAATCAGATCTGCGATGGTCTCGGCAAACTCGTGCGCGCGCTCGGCTTGAATCGAAAGCGAGCCACCTTCGCCTTCGCGGATCAAGGCATTGCCACCGATGGCAATCAGCACTGTGCGACTCATGACGTCACCGCCACGTGTTTTGTGGCCAAGGCCGCAAGAGCCTGGACAAATACCTCTGGTGGGGCCGTCACCGTTCCTGCTCCGATTTGTCCAACTCCCGCTTCCAAATGGGCGATGCCGGTATTGATCACTGGGAGCACTCCGGTTTCGGCGACCTTGCGAACGTCGATTCCCGATGGAGTGCCAATGAATCCCAAGGTGGGCAGTTGAAAGACGGGATGCTCGGCCACCGTGATGCGCCGCATGGCCTGTGAAGTGGCGATGGCATCGGCCGCGGTGCCACCGACAAAGCGCGTGATGGCAGGTGCCGCAGCCATCGCGAATCCCCCAAGCCCAAGAGTCTCGGTGATCGATGAGTCGCCGAGATCCGGATTGGCGTGCTCTGGTCCGTAGCCGGGAAAGAAGAGACCATCTGCCGGTCCCACGGGTGCGGTGAACCATTGATCGCCGGTGCCGGCCACGCGCAGGCCGAAGTCCACGCCATTTCGGCACATCGTGGTGACGACTGTTGAGCCGGAAACATCCGCGCCGGCATCGAGTGAGAGCTTGGCTGCAGCCATCGAGATGTTGAGAGCGAAGTGATCGTTGTCCGCCAGGAACTGCAGGGCCTGCACGCCATTTGGCAGGCTCGCAAGCACTGGGGCAAGTCGGCGCGCAAACAGTGAAGTCGAAGCCAGATTGCGGTTGTGCCCTTCATCGCCCATCGACAGTGCCTGCGCAATCATCGTCGTGATGTCGATGGGACCTGTGGCGATCAGCGCATCGTTGATCGCCGGGGCCATGACCTCACGCAGCCAGTGCAAGCGAGTGAGCACCTCCGAATCGAAGGCACCAAAGCGCAAGACCTTGCCTAATCCCTCATTCAAGGTGGCAAAGGCTGAGCGATCGCCGTCGACCACAACAACGACCGGCATCGACGGGGAGACCACACCGGCCATCGGGCCAACGGCGAAGTGATGGTGACAGGGATCCAGGGCGATCTGCCCTGAACCCAGGAGCTCACGCGCAGAGCGTTCATCAGCGGCCCAGCCCTCGTAGAGCGTGGCTCCGATGAGCGCGCCCTGCATGGGTCCGCACATCCGCTCCCAGGCAATGGGTGGGCCTGAGTGCAGGAGGATTTGGCCAACCATGCCCGGCACGACATCGGCTGCAAGCTGCACCGAACTCAGCTGTGGACGCACTGAGTGAATGAGTGCGATGGCCCGTTGGTTTGCCTCGTCGACTGAATCTTCAGTCAGGATCGCCAACTGCCGAGCACCTTCAGCATCTCCCCAGACTGGAGGTCGCCAATCCAACTGCACAAGATCGGCCTCAGGTATCGATGCAGTGATCAAGGTGGCTCCAGCTGCCACGACTCGCAGTCCCCCGAACATCAGGCACCCACAATTCGCAGCGCCACTGCAGTGCGCACCGCCGCTGCATTGCTTTCAGCCACGATCACCCCGGCATCAAGCAGCAGTTGGCGCTGACCACTGATCGACTGCGGATCGCGAGAGGTGCCGCAGATGCTCGCGACGATATGCAGCACGCGTCCGTCGGCTTTTGCAGCTGCTTGAGCAAGCACCGCCGCTTGCGCCAGTGGTGTTCCCGGATCCGTCGAGGATCCAAAGCCCAGCACGAGGTCGACCAGGACAATCCCGATAGACGGATCTGCGCCTGCTTCAGCCACGCGACTTGCACGAAGACTTGGATCGATCATCGGATGCGGACGACCTACCGTGTATTCGTCATCTCCGAGATCCAGGATTTCTGCTTTCACACCATTCTCGCGCAGCAGGTACTTCGCCTCGCTCGCCAAAGTGCCACCTGTGTACAGCCCGAGCACGCCGCCGCCATGCACCCCGGACTCAGGAAGCACTGCCAATGGTGCATCGTCCAGTGCCGGTGCGCCGACCAGGATCGCAGCGGCCGTAGCGGCATCAGCAAGAGTCGCGGTGGTCGTGACAGGTCCAGTCGTGCCGACTTCAGAGTTGCCAATCAGGCAGACCACCACGGGCTTGGATGACTTCGCAAGCTTGGCCAACAGCGCTTCGGCAACTTCAGGCGCTGGAGGCTTGCCAATCACAATGATGCACACGGTTTCTTCATCTGCGCTGAGCAGATCGAGTGCGAGATTGGTCATGCTTGCGCCGACTTCAGCGCTCAGGTCGCGACCTCCGACACCAATGACCTGAGAGACGCCAACCCCCTGCGCATCCAGCTGGCACATGACCTCCTGAGCACCGGTGCCTGAAGCAGAAACGATGCCGACAGGCCCACGAGACACAGCATTGACGAAGCCGAGCGGGGCACCATCGATCAGTGCGGTGCCGCAATCAGGACCCATCAGCAGCAGTCCCCTGCTGACTGCCAACTCCTTCAACGCCACTTCATCTGCAATCGCAATGTTGTCCGAGAAACAGAAGACGTGAAGTCCTGCCTGAAGGCCTTGTTTGATCAGCAATGGTGCGAAAGCACCAGGGGTCGACACTGACAGCAGATTTGCCCCCGACAAGGCAGCGACTCCCTCGGCAAGAGTCCCAGGGCGGACAAGCGCTGTTGAAGCGGACTCACCTTGACCAACACCGGCTACCTGTTCTGTAGCAGCGGCAATGGCGACATCGGCTGCTTGCTCGTCATCGCAGCGCACCACAATCACGAGATCGTCCGGTGTGGCAGCAAGCTGTTCGGGAAGCATGCCCGCAGTTGCCAATATCTCCAGGTTTGCCGGAGTTGCCATCACCACGCCGGCGCGCTCGACTCCTGCGATGCCCTGCAACTTCGAGGCGATCATCATCAGCGTCACCGAGTCGCGGTACAGGCTTGGGAACACTGCACTCTTGAGAACTGACTGACCAACAAGGCTCATGCAGATCTCGCAATCGAGCTTCCCGCGCGCTCGCTGGCAATGAGGAGTCCGCCCAACATGCCGGTGGCCAGATCAAGACCCGAACTCGCGCCCCAGCCTTGAATTGACTTCATGATCTTCGCCGCATCGGCCTGGTGGGAGAAGGAGGACGCGAGCACGTGCACACGCTCGGCGAAGCGACCCGCTTCTGCTGCTCGCAAGTACAGACGTGAGGCGCGAGTCGTGCGGTGGGCGATGTCGCATGCCATGCTGGCGATCAGCGTTGCCTCAGACAGATACCCCCTACTGCGCAGTGCGGCGCACACACCAACGAGCAGGTCGTCCCCTGCTGGCGTGCTGCCTTCTCCTGATCCCACGAGCGTTCGGATCGAGGCGGCAAGAGCATCACCATCTCGATCGCACGCCTGATAGGCCGCAGCCTTGGCACTGTCGACAGAGGTGATGCCGATCTCGCGAGGACGCGAGCGACTGAGGAGATGCACCGCAAGCAGAAGAGAGTCTTCATCGATGCGCGCCATGCCCAGGCGCAGATTGACTCGCTCGATCAAGTCCAGGGCACGAGAGTCTGACCGGAAAGTCACCCGAGTGCCGTAGATGCGAGAGCGCCACTGATCAAAGACCTCGCGCGAGTAGTGGATCCCGCCTGGCATGAGTCCAACCTCGCCCGTGGTGACAATCAGATCGTCCTCGTGCATCTCATATGGCCTCAGCACGACAGTGCTGTTACCCGAATGAACAACCTCGTAGTCCGCGTCAAAGCCGGAGAGCAGCGGCGATGCTGTATCGATGCGCACATTCATTCCAGCCCGCCTCACGCACGCGCATTGTCGAAGACTTTGCGCAATTCAGCAGGCGAGGAGTTGACTGCGCGCTTGCCAAGGAACACCAGCAGCAGCAGAGTCAGAACGAATGGCAGCATGTCGAGTGCGAACTGATTGACCTCGTACCCGTTGGCCTGCAGCACCGGGCTCAATGCCAGCGCGGAGCCGAACAGGTAGGCACCACCGATGACCTTCAGCGGGTCCCAGGCTGCGAACACCACAAGTGCTACCGCGATGAAGCCGCGACCAATGATCATGTTCTCAAACCACGACTGCGAGTACGCAACGGAAAGATACGCGCCACCAATACCGGCAAAGATGCCGCCAGTGACGACTGCGATGTAGCGCACCTTCACCACGCTGTAGCCGTTGACCGTCAGCACTTCTGAGCGCTCGCCCGCTGTGCGGAGCATCAGGCCGATGCGCGTGCGGAAGATGATGAACCACATCAGCGGAGCTACGAAGTACGAGATGTACGTCAGGATGTTCTGCTCAAACAGGATCGGACCGATGAACGGAATGCTTGACAGCCCAGGAATGGCGATGGGATCAAAGGCATTGATCTTCTGACCGACATAGCCCGAGCCATACAAGGCAGTTAGGCCAAGAGCCAGGAACAGCAGTGAAAGGCCGCTGGCAAACTGATTGGCCTTGCGACTCACTACGAGAATCGCGTGGATCAGTGCAAGCACGCCACCAGCAGCTGCCGCGGCGAGCATCCCCAACCACGGGCTGCCGGTCATTGATGTGACGGCAAAGCCAGCAAAGGCGCCCATGAGCATGCAGCCCTCGGTGCCAAGGTTGATGATGCCCGCGCGCTCACTGACAGTCTCGCCAAGTGCTGCATACATGATCGAAGTGCCGCCACTGACGCCACCACTCAGGACATCGACAATCATGATTCGGAACCCTTCTTCTTGAACCATGGACTTGCTGTCCAACCGAGCACGGCTATCAGGAGAAGGCCCGTGAGGATGTTGATCGAGGCGGCTGGCAGGTCTGAGTCGATCTGCAGGCTGTCACCTGAGACGATGAGGATCGCCAGGATCACCGAGGAGACGATGATCAGCAATGGTCGATGACGAACCAGCCAACTGGCCAGGAAGGCCGAATAGCCGATGGTGGCCAACAGCCCCGGGCGCAGTTGATACTCGGTTCCCGCGTAATAGATCATGCCGCCGAGGCCAGCCAGTGCGCCGCCCAGCAGCATTGAGGACATCAGCAGTCGGTTCACTGGCAGTCCGGCACGACGAGCGGCTTCGGGATTTCCACCAGCCACCGCGAGCTTGAATCCCCAGCGAGTGAACTTCAACAAGACCCAGGCCAGGATTGCGCAGACGACAGCGATGATGATGCCGATCGTGACGGTCGTGTCACCGATCAATGGCAAGTGCGCGTCGTCCTGCAGAGGCGGGCTGGCCGGCTGACCAGTGCCGTTGGGGTCTTTCCATGGCTGATAGATCAGGAACAACAGCAGATCAAGTGCAATGAAGTTCAGCAGCAAGGTGCTGACCGCTTCATTGACTTCCGCAGTGACGCGCAGGAAAGCCGCCAAGCCTGACCACAGCGCTCCGGCGACCATGCCGGCGATCACCATCAAGATGATGAGCACTGGGCCAGCCAAGCGACCATCGGTGAATTGGAAGACCCCCGCGGCCGCCACTGCACCGATGATCAGTTGACCTTCGCCACCCACATTCACCAGACCCGCTCGCGCGGGGATGGCCACGGCAAGTGCCGCGAGGATCAATGGAGCGGCCTTGACGAGCGCTTGCTGCATTGCGAAGGGCGATTGAATGGTGTTCGCCCAGGCTTCTGAGAACACAGTGATGGGATTCGCGCCGCGAGTCATGATCAGGATGCTGAAGATGATCAGCGCAATGAGAATGGCGCCGACCCATCTGCCAGTCAGACGGCCTACGACATCAAGACGTTGGCTGAGCGGCGACTTGCCGTCGTCGGGCGTAGGCGAAAGATCTGGTGGTGTGACCGTCGTTGTCATGCGTGACCGCCAACCATGAGCTGGCCGAGCGCGAATCGATCAGTGTGAGCTGCGTCAACAACACCCATGATCATCCCTTCATGCATGACCGCGATGCGGTCGGATATGGACATCAGCTCATCGAGATCTTCTGAGACAACCAGAACGCCGGCGCCCTGTGAGGCTCGTTCGATCAGCATCTGCTGGGTTCTTTGGGTATTGATGACATCCAGGCCACGCGACGGATACTCAGCCACGATCAGCGCAGAGTCATCGGCGAAGACCCGAGTCAAAATGACGCGCTGAATATTGCCGCCCGACAGCGTTGCCACTCGACGTTCGATTGCCGCCATCCGCAATTGCACCCGCGCGTTGGCATCAGTCGTCCACTTGCGAATCGCGCCCCAGTTGATGCCAGCAATGCCTGTCGGTATGGCAACCCCACGCAGGGCCATGTGCTCCAGAACCGTCATGTCGCCCACAACGCTGTCGGCTACTGGATCTTCTGGAACTCCGACTGCCCCGGCCTTGCGCGCAGCTGACGGGCTCGCGCCAATCTCCTCACCAGCGATGGTGACTTTGCCACTGGTTGAATCACGAAGCCCGAGAATGACCTCACACAATTCGCGCTGGCCACTGCCTGCAACTCCTGCAATGCCAACGATTTCCCCGGCTTCAACAGTGAGGGTGGCATTCTTGACTGCAGGCACTCCTTGATCGCCGTCGGCGCTGATGTCGCTGACTTCAAGCACGACGGTGCCAGCCGCATGATGTTCAGTGCGCCGGATCGCGGAGACCGACGAACCCACCATGGCAACGATGAGCGCGCCGTCGTCGTATTGCTTGGGATCCTCACCATCGAGAATCACCTTGCCACCGCGCAGCACAGTGACGCGATCGGCAATGGCCCGTACTTCAGGGAGTTTGTGGGTGACGATGACAACGCCGTAGCCCTCATCCTTGAGGGTGCGAAGTACGCCGAAGAGACCTTCGACTTCCTGGGGCGCCAGCACACTTGTCGGCTCATCAAGGATGACCAGTCGTGCGCCAGTCACCAGGACCTTCAGGATCTCCACCCGCTGGCGTTCGCCAATGGAGAGGTGTCGGACGAGGGCATCTGGATGCACAGACAGGCCGAACTGCTCGCTGGCGGTGACGATCTGCTCGCGGATCGCCTTCATGTTCAAGCGCTTCACACGCAAGGCAAGTGCGATGTTCTCTGCGACTGTCAGCGCCGGGACCAGGCGAAGATCCTGAAACACCATCCCAATGCCGAGCGCACGCGCGACTAGCGGAGTCGAGATGATCACTTCGCGGTCCTGGAACATCATCTGACCTTCGTCAGGGTGATACAGCCCGAAGATCATCTTGAGCAGCGTGGATTTGCCCGCACCGTTCTCACCGATGAGCGCGTGAATCTCCCCCGTCTTCACGGAGAAGTTCACCGAGTCGTTTGCGACCAGTTCGCCGAAGCGCTTGGTGCAACCGATGACATCGAGAAGCGGGCTTCCGGCGATCACAGTGTCCGTCACGAGCAGGAAAGTAGTGAGCAAATATTTCCTAGGCGTGCTTCACCGTTTCAGACGCATTTCTTTTACTGGTGAATATCAAGGCGAATGTCGAAATTCCCACCAGTTAGCGAAATCAATACTTAACAAATCCGGCCAGCCCTAGTAACACCACATCTCTAGATTCGCCGACGAGCGGCTTTGCGTTCACTCAACTCGCAGACATGCACTGTGTCTGACCACTGAAAGGTGCCACATGCGCAAGATCCCCATCGTCGGTGCTGCAATAGCGGCAGCACTGATCTTCGCAGGATGCAGTAGCACTGCAGAAACTGCGAGCACAGAGACAACTCCGACAGAAGCAGCAGCAGTTGCAGAAGCAGGCACCGGCCCAGGTACGGGTGGCAGTGCAGTTGGCTTCATCTTCGTCGGACCCAAGACAGACTTCGGCTACAACCAGGCCGCCTATGAGGGAAGCCAGGAAGTTGCAGCCGCGTTCCCCGACATGGAGGTGCTGACTCAGGAGAACGTGCCTGAGGATGACAACGCCTACCGAGTCATGCAGGGCATGGTCAGCCGCGGCGCGAAGATCCTGTTTGCTACCAGCTACGGACACCTTCAGGCAGCGCAGAAGATTGCGGCAGAGAATCCAGATGTCGCAGTCGTGCAGCAGGGCAACTACATCGCCGATCCCAAGGACATCGGTCCGAACGTGGGCACCTACTTCGGCACGGTCTATGAGCCGGTCTACTTGGCAGGCATCGCTGCGGGCAAGGCGACCAAGTCAAACAAGCTGGGATACATCTACGCATTCCCAATCCCGCAGACAATCAACAACATCAATGCCTTCCAACTTGGTGCCCAGTCGGTGAACCCGAAGGTGACCACGTCAACGATCAGTACCTCGAGCTGGTGTGATCCGCAGAAGCAGAAGGCAGCTGTTGACAGCCTGCTGGCCGAGGGCGTGGACGTCATCACTCAGCATCAGGACTGCACCGACACCATCATCAAGGCGACTGAAGCCGCTGGCGCGATGACTGTTGGCTATCACTCAGATGCCTCATCCCTTGCACCCAAGGGCTGGCTCACTGGCTCTCAGTGGAACTGGGGTCCGCTCTACAACGACATCGTCAAGACCGCCGTTGAGGGCAAGTTCACCGGAAGCCCATACAACGCCAACTTCCGTGTTGGACTTCAAGATGGTGAGAACCCATTCGTCCAGTCGCCATTTGGACCGACAGTCACTGAGGACACCCAGGCCACCATCGCCTCGGCTCTGACGGACCTCTCGGCACCAGGCGGCTCTATCTTCACCGGTCCGATCAAGGATCAGGCTGGCAAGATCGTCGTTCCTGCAGGCACCTCGCTGCAGTACGGCGATCCCCAGATTGAAGGCATGAACTGGTTCGTTGAAGGAGTCAAGGGGAAGATCGCGCAGTGACCACCGATTCCAGGCCTGCTTCCACCGAGCGGCTAGAGCTGCAGCCAGAAGTCTGGGTTGCCGGTTCGACCCCGTATCCCTGGCCCTATGACGCGAAGATCCAGCCAGCAACTCTGGCCCTGATCGTCATCGTGCCCGGTGGAGCAGCGCCTGGAATCACCCCAGCTGCAGGTGATGCGGCCATGGCCAGCATCACCACACTTGCTCACGCAGTCATCGACTTCGGCGCCACGGTGCTGCATGTGACGACTGCCAGCCCGGTCTTGCGAGCCGGACTCGGAGCGACTGACACTGATGGTTCTGCGGGGGGCGAATGGTCGCCTCCCGCAGAACTGCCCTTCCCCGCAACAACACTCAATGCAGTGGGCATCGACGGCTTCTTTGGCAGTCAACTGGATTCCGTATTGCGCTCCTCGCGCATCACTCACCTGCTGCTGGCAGGCCTTCCTCTTGAGACTGCCGTGCACTCGACCATGCGCGCGGCAAATGACATGGGATACGAGTGCCTTCTGGTGGAGGACTCCACCGCAGCACTGGATCCCGATCTCAAGCGCAACACCCTCTCCATGGTTGAGATGTCCGGCGGAATCTTCGGCGCGATTGGTACCACCGCCGCCGTGCTCGCCGCCCTTGAACTTTGATCCATCCACCCCGTCACTAAGGAGCAGTTGTGTCCCTCTTCGGTCAAGTTGAGTCTGAGCCCTATTCATGGCCGTACGACGGTGTCATCGACACGGACAAGACTGCATTGATCCTCATCGACTGGCAGGTCGACTTCTGTGGTCCGGGCGGCTACGTCGATGCCATGGGCTACGACTTGAACCTCACGCGGGCTGGGCTTGAGCCGACCGCGAGGGTTCTTGCTGCCGCACGCGAAGTGGGCATGACCGTGATCCACACGCGCGAAGGGCACCGGTCTGATCTGGCCGACTGTCCCCCCAACAAGCTCTGGCGTTCAGCGCGCATTGGTGCTGCTATTGGCGACAGTGGTCCATGCGGGCGCATATTGGTGCGCGGCGAGATCGGCTGGGAAATCGTGCCGGAGGTGGCGCCGATCGAAGGAGAGGCCATCATCGACAAGCCAGGCAAGGGTGCGTTCTACGCCACTGATCTGGATCTTCTGCTGCGCACCGGCGGCATCACGCATCTGATCTTCACAGGCATCACGACCGATGTGTGCGTGCACACCACCATGCGTGAGGCCAATGACCGCGGTTATGAATGCCTGCTGCTGACTGACTGCACCGGAGCCACTGACACGGGCAACTATGCAGCGGCCCTGAAGATGGTCACGATGCAGGGCGGGGTCTTTGGTGCCATTGCCGAGTCCTCATCCCTGCTCACCACTTTGGGGATGAATGCGGGGGTCAATGCATGACCGTGTCGCCCCAAGCAGCTCTGGACGCTCTCACCGCAGCCAGAGCCTTGGAGCAGCCTGCCTTCATCTCAACGCACACTGACGCAGACATCGAGTCACTCGCCCATACCGCAGGCAATGGACCACTGGCTGGGATCCCATTTGCCGTGAAGGACAACATCGATGTACGCGGACTCGCAACGACCGGCGCGTGTCCGACTCTGACCACACGTGCACCCACACATGCCTTCGCGGTTCAACGACTCATCAACGCAGGCGCTCTACCCATCGGCAAGACCAACATGGACCAGTTCGCCACTGGGCTCGTGGGCACAAGAAGCCCCTACGGCGCCTGCCACAGCATCTACTCTGCAGAGCACATCAGCGGTGGCAGCAGCAGTGGTAGTGCGATCGCAGTGGCCGCCGGCATCGTGCCATTGGCGCTGGGCACAGACACTGCAGGCAGCGGCCGGGTGCCGGCTGCTTTCAATGGGCTGGTTGGCATGAAGCCCTCGCGCGGCCTGGTGTCCAATCGTGGACTTCTGCCTGCCTGTCCGTCACTGGACTGCATCACCACGCTCACGCGCACCGTTCGCGAGGCCCAACAGGCCTTCGAGGCAATCATCGGCTATGACGCAGCCGACCCATATTCAAGGCAGATGCCAGCTGCACTGCCGCCCGGAGTGGCGACCCAGATGCGAGTGATCGCAGTGCCCAATGGGCCACTCGGGTTGGAGCCGGCTCATCAGCAGGCGTGGGAACAAGCCCTCGAGCATGCTGCCACGATCGCCATTCTCGTCTCGGTTGACATCGAGCCCTTCCTCGCTGCGGCCCGTCTGTTGTACGAAGCGCCGTTCGTCTCCGAACGCACCGCTGCCTTCGGGAATCTGCTAGAGCCCGACGGCCCGCATCTGGACCCGACTGTCCGCAGCATCGTGCTGCGGGGAGCAGACTTCAGCGCGGTCCAATCGTGGAAGGCTGCGCACGAACTCCAACGATTGCGAGCACTGGCCGAGGTGGTCTTCGTCAGCGCAGATGCACTGCTCCTGCCAGTCACTCCCTGGCATCCGACTCTGGCTCAAGTAGCCGCAGACCCCATCGGGGCAAACTCACGCAACGGCGTCTTCACGAACATGTGCAATCTGTTCGATCTGGCCGCGATTGCCGTACCAGCAGGCATGCGACCCGATGGGCTGCCGTTTGGCGTGCAGCTGCTGTCACCCGCATTCAGTGATCGCCCACTGATGGAGCTGGCCAGTGCCTGGACTGGCGAATCGCAGTCTGATCCGTGGGCAAGTGATCCCACCCGCACTCTGCTGGCCGTTGCAGGGGCGCATCTGACCGGCCAGCCAGCCAATCGGGAGTTGGTCGAGCTCGGTGGAAGGCTGCATGCGCGCGCACGCACTGCTGGCGGCTATCAGATGTTCACAGTGCCCGGGCCCTTCCCGCGACCGGGACTCATCGACACCGGAAGCGGACCCGAAACTGGCATCGAGATCGAGGTGTGGAGCCTGCCACATGCCGGCTTCGCGCAGCTGTTCGCGCGTGTGGCTCCGCCCCTGCACTTGGGCCAGATGACTCTCGATGACGGCACAAGCATTCAAGGTTTTGCCTGTGACAGCGGAGCTGCAGACACCGCCCACGACATCAGTGCCTTCGCAGGGTGGCGCGCCTACCTCAGCTCACTGCGCTAACGGGTTCCGCTCTTGTGCCGACGCGCAGGGGCCGCCCGCACATGCACTCGCTCGCCTTGCTTGCCAAACAGTGAAAGGAACTCCACATCGCCGTCGCCCACGCGGCCAAACCAATGAGGAGTCCGAGTGTCGAATTCTGCAGCTTCACCAGCTGGCAGCACGATGTCGTGTGGACCAAGCACCACTCGAAGACTGCCGCGCAGTACGTAGAGCCATTCATATCCCTCGTGCACGCGCAATTCTGGAAGGCGTTCAGGAACTGATGCTGGGATGACGTGCTTGAAGGCCTGCGGGCCGATCCCTCCGCGAGACAGCGGCACAATGATCTGATCGCCAAGTTGCACTGCGCGCAGCCGATTGCGCGGCTGACCTGCGTCTGGCACCGGCACGAGCTCAGCAAGTGAGACCTCATAGGTCTGCGCCAGAGTCAGCAGCAGCTCAAGGGTGGGTCGGCGCAAGCCAGCCTCCAGGCGAGACAGGGTGCTGGACGAGATACCGGTGAGGTCGGCGACTTGCGCCAGACTCGCACCCTTCTCTATGCGCACTGCCTTCAACCGTGGTCCAACAGCTGCAATCTGCGCAGCGATGTTCCGAGTCTTGATCTTCATGAATGCCATCTTGCCATTTCAGCAAGATTGTTGGGAGCAGTGCAGACTCTCGACAACGATTCGACCATGACACATGTGATGCCCGAGGAAGAGCTGCCCTTTGGTCGCGACTACTGGGAGAACCGCTATGGCGCACCCGGATATTCATGGAGCGGCAATCCAAATGCGGTACTGGTGACCGAAGCAGCGCAGCTTGCTGTTGGACACGCACTCGACATCGGATGTGGTGAAGGCGGCGATGCGATCTGGCTAGCGCAACAGGGCTGGCGGGTGACGTGCGTCGATATCGCAGACAACGCACTGCAGAAAGCCAAGGCCCGAGCTGAGAGCATCGACGTCGAAGCAGCGCAGCGAATCCAATGGCTGCAACGTGATCTAACGGTGTGGTCGCCTCCGTCCTCGACCTACGACC
>JAUSQD010000041.1 GCA_030652695.1 Actinomycetota bacterium | reverse complement strand
ACCCGCCGCGCGCCGGCGTCGCATGGACTCCCTCAGCGCAACGGCGGCCGGCAGGCGATCGCGGGCCGCCTCGGTCACCACATCATCAACCCAGCCTTCAACGAGGGCGAGCAGGGTTTCCAGTCGGGCCAGGGCAGCGCGCTGCTCTTCAGTGTCCTCCGGAGTCATCAGACCCGAGGTCATGAGCTCTTGCAGCGCCTCAGGGTTGGCGAAGTCCACGTCCTGCAACATGTCCTGGAGTCGATCCTGATCAACATGCAAACCGGAGACATATGCCTCCAAGGCGCCTATCGCGCGGGCACGCAGCCACGGCACGTGCGAGAACAGTCGCTGGTGGGCGCACTCGCGAAGCGCGAGGTACAGGCGGACATCATCAGCGGCGACCTCAAGACCTTCACCGAACGCCGTGGCGTTGCTTGGCACCAAGGCCACCACCGGACCATCGGTCAGCGGAATGCCAATGTCTGAGGCGCTGACAACCTCGCGCGCCAATCCCGCCAGTGAATTGCCCAGCTGGTTGCTAAATGCGACCGAGCTCAACTGCTGCACCATGCCCATCAGCGGGCCGAGCATCGAACTCAGCTCAGCAGGAATATTCGATGGAATGGCCTGTTGCATCTGGGTGGCAATGGGCTCCACTACTCGACGCCACACCGGCATGGTGGCCTCCAGCCACTGCGCACGACTCCACGCCTGTGCCGGCACTGTGCATTCGGGGAAGGTGCACGCTTCGTCCAGCCAATGGTTGGCCAGCTGGACAGCAGCAGTGATGGAACGCAACTCCGCATCGGCCACCACTGGATCACCGGTGGTCTGCAGGGACTTGCGCGCGACGTCCTCAACAACGCTCCAGGCCACAGGACCGGCATCTGTTGGTGCGCTGGACAGCATCTGTCCAAACTGCTGGAAGGCGGCTCCGAGGGCCTGCATGTCGATGGGCTGGTTGGGGTCGCCGACGCCAAAGCCGAAGGGGAGATTGCTGCTCATGGAGAAACGTTAAGCCAAAAAAGCCGAAGGCGGGACATCCGAGGATGTCCCGCCTTCGCAAAACTCGCTTAGGCCTTACCCAAGATTCGGGTGACCTTGGTTCCGCATGTGGGGCAGATGCCCTTGGCGAAGCGACGGCCATTGGTCTCTTCAACGTGACCGGTGAATTCGCGCTTGGCCTTGCACTTCACGCAGTACGCCTCGCCGGTGTAGCTCTCCTCGGCCATGTGGCCCTCCTGTGCTCTTGACCCACTCGGGGTGCTTGTGTCCGCTGGTGTACGGCTGTGGCCTCGCCACGTGCCCGCTGGGCAGGCACTGCCACCCTAGGGCACGGTGGCCGCCCAACCCGGTTGCCCTCCTCTTAGACACGGGTGTTTCCCCTAGATTTTCCCTATAAATCGGTATAAACCGGACACAGCCCGTATCATCTAGCGCAAAGTGCCTGTGGTTCTCACCTCGCTGTCCACAGGCCAAGGACCGCAGGCTCGGCCCGTGCCCGACACCTGGATCACCAATGAACAATCCCGACCTCGCTATCGAGCTGAATGTCCGCTCCTGTGGCGATCACCTGGAGTGGCGCAATTGGGCGAAGGACGTCTGCACCGGGTACTGCCCCTGGATCAGACCTCAGCCCAGTGGCTGCTCGCCTTGGACGGCCTTCGCACCGTCGCTGCGCTGAGGGCTGAATTCGCTGATCGCGAACCAGGGCCTGCGCACTACGCACAGTTGCTGTGGATAGCCGCTGAGAGCGGTGCCATTGACGATGCCGGAGCCATGCCGCAGGCCTGGCGCCTGATGTCCGTCAGTGAGCGCGACGCGGCATCAGCTGACCACTCTGCGGCTTTGCTCACGCTTGGCTCAAGCACCCTCGCTGACCAGACAGTGACCCTTCGCCACAGCACCAGATTCGCCTTGACCGGGGCCGGAGTCAGGTCGGCACCAGTGTCGATGACGGTGGCGATCATCACGGCGATGCGCGCTGCTGGGCTGACCTTCACCTCACGATTGGAGGAGGCCCACCTGCACATCATCGTGGGCATGCACCCCGTGGTGGGTGCTGAGATGGCGGCGATCGAAGTGAGCCAGCCAGCCATCGCTCATCTGTTTGTCGCCGCCTATGGCGATCGAGCAGTGGCCGGACCCTTGGTGATTCCTGGCGTCACAAGCTGCCTGCGCTGCTCCTATCTGCACACGCGCGATGCCGACCACCATTGGGCTGGGGTTTCCATGCAGCTCCACGCGGCGATCAGTCGGCTGCCGCAGCTGCCCATCGATCGCCTCCTTGCCCAGTTGGTGGCTTCGCAGGCCGCACGCCTTGCCCGCGCGTGGGTCGACAGCCCAGTGGTTGTGGGCGCCTGGCGAAATCTTGCCTATGAGATCCGACTGCCCGATGGAGCTGTTGATGCTCAAGCCCGACCTGCGCATCCACTGTGCCAATGCCAATGGGTATTGGAGCCTGCGGTCGCAGGCTGAGGCAACCCGGGTGACAATGGGCCTATGCCCGAACTCCCCAAGGGCGCCATTCGGCGCAGCGCGAAGTTCGCCTCGCTGCCTGCGGCCTATGCCGGCCGTGCGGCTTTGGGCTTCGGCAAGCGCGTGGGCGGCAAGAGTGCGGAGTCCGTCGCAGCCGACATCCAGCAGCGCACGGCCGAGCAGCTGTTCAAGGTGCTGGGAGAGCTCAAGGGTGGCGCGATGAAGTTCGGCCAGGCCATGAGCATCTTTGAAGCCGCCATGCCCGAGGAGTTTGCTGCGCCCTATCGCGAGACTCTCACCAAGTTGCAGGACTCCGCGCCTCCGATGGATGCCGCACGCATCCATGAAATTCTGGCTGATGAGCTTGGCGATGACTGGCGGAATCGATTTCAGCACTTCGACGACAAGCCAGCGGCTGCAGCCTCAATTGGCCAAGTGCACAAGGCAACCTGGCATGACGGTCGCGTCGTTGCAGTCAAGGTGCAATACCCCGGCGCTGACAAGGCGCTGACTGCTGATCTCAATCAGATTGGCCGCCTGGGCAAGATGATGTCCGCGGCCATCCCGGGCATGGACATCAAGCCTCTGATCGAAGAGCTCAAGGCTCGGATGATTGAGGAGTTGGACTACCTCAAGGAGGCCAACAATCAACGCGAGTATGCCAATGCCTATGAAGGTGACTCCGAGGTGGTCGTGCCGCATGTGGTCGTCAGTGCGCCACATGTCCTGGTCAGCGAATGGGTCGACGGGATTCCACTCTCCGCAGTGATTGCCAATGGCACTCCAGCTGAGCGCGACTTCGCTGGCACGCAGTACATCCGCTTTCTTCTTTCTGGCCCATCACGTGTGGGTCTGCTGCATGCCGATCCGCATCCAGGCAACTACCGAATCACCCCCGAGGGCCTGTTCTGCGCACTGGACTTCGGTGCCGTGGCCCGGTTGCCAGACGGACTGCCGATGGCCTTGGGAACCCTGCTGCGCGTGGCAGACATGGGCGACGCCGAGACGGTGATGCAGGGCTTGCGCGACGAGGGATTCATCAAGCCGAACATCAGCCTGGATCCCGAACAGCTGCTGAGCTACTTGGATCCCTTCGTCGAGCCAAGTCGACATGAGAATTTCACCTTCAGCCGGGATTGGATGCGTGGGCAATTCAGCCGCATCAATGACTACCGCGATCCCGATTTCACGATCGGCCTGAAAATCAATCTGCCTCCTGAGTACGCACTTATTCATCGCGTCTGGCTGGGCGGCATCGGCGTGCTGTGCCAACTGGGAGCAACAGTGCCGATGCGCGCAGAGTTGGAGAAGTGGGTCCCGGGTTACCTGACGGACTAGTGGCGAACGAGCTCCAGCAGCGCTTCGCCAAATTCAGCCAGCTTCGCCGGTCCGATCCCAGGGATCGCTGCAAGCTCGTCGAGCGTCTGCGGCTGCTGCTCGGCTATGGCCATCAGCGTGGCGTCGGTGCACACGACGTAGGCCGGCACTTCACGCTCGCGCGACAGCTCCAGGCGCCACTGTCGCAGCGATTCGAAGGTTCGCTCATCATGCTGAACCGGACAGGTGTGGCAATGACCCAAGGTGCGCTCAGGGGCGCTCACCAGAGCCTTCTTGCAGATGCGACAGCGGGCTGGGCCTTTGCGCACCCGTTCCGCGCGCTGCTTGCCTGAGCCCAATTGCACTCGACCGCGCAATTGTTCACTGCCAGCTGGTGACGCACTGATGGCATCCAGAAATCGGCTGGGCTTGCGCGAGGCTCGCCCGCCAGGCTGACGCGAACGCGACCACGAGCACGACAGCAGATCCTTGGCGCGCGTCACCCCCACGTAGAACAGTCGACGCTCCTCTTCGACGGCAAGATCAGTCTCGGCATACTGCAATGGCAGCAGGCCTTCGCTGCATCCCACGATGAAGACCGCACTCCATTCAAGGCCCTTGGCTGAATGCAGGGACGCCAAGGTGACCGCATCAGCGACTGGCGCGTGCTGCGCATCCGCACGCCTGTCGAGTTCTGCGATGAAGGCCGGAAGCTGAAGCTCCGGATGCTCGTCAGCCAAGCCGATGAGCGCAGTGAGTGACTCCCACCGCTCGCGCACGGCGCCGCCAGCACGTGGAGGTGCCGTTGACCAGCCAGCTGCACTGAGCACTGCTCGCACTTCTTCGCCAAGCAGGCCCCCGTGCTCCCCACCGCGAGCAGCCCCGCGAAGGCGCGTGACCGCTTCGCGCACCTCAGCTCGATCAAAGAAGCG
This sequence comes from Actinomycetota bacterium, assembly GCA_030652695.1. Classification (GTDB taxonomy): domain Bacteria; phylum Actinomycetota; class Actinomycetes; order S36-B12; family S36-B12; genus UBA11398. Next base: position 19,030 of record JAUSQD010000041.1, on the reverse strand, counting down.
CTCCACTCCACGCAGCATGATCGGCACACCGCGATCGCTGAGCGCGGATTCCAGTTCAGCTGACTGCGCATTGACACGAAACAGGATTGCGATCTCCTTGGCAGGTGTTCCCTTGCTGATGAGCTGCTGGACTTGCAGCGCGACTTCTGAAGCCTCTTCAACGTCGTCGCTGTAGGCAAGCACCGAAGGCTTACTTGCGTCATCTGTGCGGACTGCGCGCAATTGCAGGCTCCCGGCAGTGGCCGCCTGAGCAATGACAGCGTTGGCTGCCGCAACGATCGGTGCCGTACTGCGATAGCAGTTGACCAGTTCGATCTGCGAGGAGTCAGTGAATTCTTTTCGGAAATTCAGCAGGTACTCGGGCGAAGCGCCAGTGAAGGAGTAGATGGTCTGACTGACGTCACCGACGACGCACACGTCCTGACGATCTCCACGCCAGAGGCCGAGCAGGCGGTGTTGCACGGGGTTGATGTCCTGATATTCATCGACGGTGAACCAGCGATAGTTCTGATGGACCTCATCGAGAACGTCAGGGCGCGAGCGCAATGCGCCAACCGTCACCAGCAGCACATCCTCGAAGTCGAGCTGGCCCCGACGCGCTTTGAGATCGTCATACGCTGCATAGGCCTTGGCAACATCGGCCAGATCGATGCTCCACAGTCGCGCAAGGGATCGCGGATCCCGACCAAGGTCGGTGGGACTCAACTCATGCGCCTTTGCCCACTCAATGTCCGACGCCAGATCGCGGATGACGGCCTTGTCGGTCGGCAGGCCACAGGACGCCGCGGCCTCGGCCACAAAGCGCGCCTTGCTTGCGAGCAGCTGCGGAAACTCCTGACCCGAGATCCGCGGCCAGAAGTAGCGCAGCTGTCGCAGCGCTGCGGAGTGGAAGGTGCGTATGCCCACCCCTTCGACACCCAGCCCATGCAAGCGCGAGCGCATCTCGCCGGCCGCTCTCGTGGTGAAGGTGACAGCAAGGGTGCGTCGAGGCTCGTGCGCACCTGTCGCTGCGGCATAGGCGATCCGGTGAGTGATGGCACGGGTCTTGCCGGTGCCTGCGCCGGCCAGCACCACAAGTGGCCCACCGATGCTGGTCGCCACAGCCCGCTGCTCCTCATCGAGAGATGTCAGAATCGACTCAGGAGTCACGGTCGGACGGTAGTGCCTTACTCCGACACCAGCCTCAGGGGTTACCGTGTCTTCCATGAAGATGTACAGCACTCCATGGTGTGGCTATTGCGCTCGACTCAAGGCCCAGTTCGGCCGCGAGGGCATCACCTTTGAGGAGATCAACATCGAGACTGACCCAGAGGCTGCCGCTTTTGTCGAGCAGGTCAATGGTGGCAATCAGACCGTTCCCACGATTCTCTTTGACGATGGCACCGCGATGACCAATCCCTCATTGGCGCAGGTCAAAGCTCAACTGGCGCTGGCCTAGCGCGACCAGTCCCCCGGCAGGGACTCACCAAACCAGCGCTCGATCAGCATCCGTGAGATCGACGTATTGGGCGGCAGGCGCAGCTCACCACTTTCACACGCCGCACGCATCTCAGCGCGCGAGAACCACACTGCCTCGGAGATCTCCACTTCATCGACCTTGATCGACGTATTGGACGCCAGCGCGTGGTAACCCATCATCAACGAGGCTGGAAAAGGCCAGGGCTGACTGCCGAGATAGCTGACCGAATCGGTATCGGTGCCGATGACCACGCCAGTCTCCTCGAAGACTTCACGTCGAACTGCGGCTTCTGCTGATTCACCCGGTTCGACAAAGCCAGCCAGTGTGGACATCCACCCGCCACGCCAATTCGCATGCCGACCCAGCAGCGCCCGATCATCGGCATCTCGAACCAAGACGATGATGGCCGGGTCAGTTCTTGGGAAATGGTCAATGCCGTCTGCAGCGCAGCGCAACACCCAACCCGCTTGCGTCACTTCGAGCTCACCGCCGCACACTGTGCAGTGACGGTGCTTGTTGCGCCAGTTGTCCAGGCCAATGGCGCCCACGAATGCCGAAGCGTGCACGTCTGACAGTCCCCGACCTGCGTCGCGCAGGCCCATCCAGAATTGTTCACCGGGCAGCATCGCGCGATCATGAACATGGATGGCGACATAACTGACGCCTTCTGGGTCCAAGCCAAGAAAGCTCACGCTCGAACGGTCATCGCCGATGATGTCCAAGGCCTGTGGTCCAGACATCAGCAGCAATGCAGGAGAATCAGCGTCGGGATCAATCGGTGATTCACCCTGATTGACCCACATGACCTGCGTGGCGTCGTTGAACAATCCGTCTAGGAACAAGGAGTCAGTTCGCAGGTGCGAGGCTCGGTCCAAACCGGGTTGTGCAAACAGCAGATCGGAAAGGAGTCGGGTGTCCGTCACACGCTCGAGCCTATTGGCGTGCCACGATCATGACCTGCGATTGCGTCAGGAGAGTGCGTGAACGTCTTTATTCGTCAGCTGACGGGTGTCCGCTTCGTGGCGGCATTCTGGGTATTGACATACCACCTTCAAGGCCCGCTCAACACCCTTGGACTGACTGACATCCCGGTGATCTCCGACTTCTTCCGCGTCGGTCGACTCGGCGTGGACCTGTTCTTTGCACTGTCCGGATTCATCCTGGCTCACACGTATCTGGAACGCATGGGCCCAGGCTTCAAGGTGCGGGCATCGGGCTTCTTCCTGTGGTTGCGACTCGGACGGATCTATCCCGTCCATCTGGTCATGCTGTTCGTCGCCGGCTTTGCCGTGGTTGCCCAGGCAAAGCTCAGCGGAGAAGACCTGGATCGCGTGTGGCTCACTCCATGGGATTTCATCAAGCAACTCCTGCTCATTCAGGAATGGGGATCGGATCCTCAACGCGGGTGGAACTTCGTCGCCTGGTCCTTGTCGATGGAGTGGCTGGCCTATCTGCTGTTCCCGTTCATCGTGTTGGTGCTGTGGCGCTTCCGCAAGCGGATGCCCACGTGGGGGCTCGCAGTTGCAGTCGTGATCGTGTTGATCCCACTGATTGCCTACGGGCTCACGACGACAGACCCCTTCTACACCAACAACTGGGGTTCCACGATTCGAGTGCTCACTGAGTTCTGCGCTGGCGGTCTGGTGTATCTGATCGTGACTCGCGCCCATCCGGGTCTCCAGGGGGATCCTGCGCCACGGGTGGAACGCATCGCGACCGTGCTCACTGTCGTGCTGCCGATCTGCGTGATCGTGGGTTCGATCTTCCTGGCCAATCTGCCTGCCGCGCAACCACCTGCGATGGATCTTGGCGAGGACAGTGAGCCGCTGCCGCCGTACTTCCATCTACTGCTGGTGCCGTTCCTGATCGCCTGGATTGGTGCCCTTGCCCTTTCACGCCGTGGACTGACGCGCACTCTGGGCACCCAGACTCTCGTGCTCGGTGGCTTCATCTCGTACTCGCTGTACATGACCCACCTGGTGTGGTTTGGACTCTGGCGAGCCGGCATGAAGCAGATCGGCATTGACTCTGGCGGTCTCTATGCCCTAGGAGTCATCGGACTGGTTCTTGGTGCTCTGTTGATCGCATGGTTGATGTGGAAGTTCATCGAAGAGCCATCGCGCGAATGGATGCGAGGCCTGATCGGCACTCGACCCAAGCCGACTGAGGAAGCTGGAGCAGCCATCGCTGCGGCCACACATCAGCAGGATGGCGCCGAACCGATCGTCATTGCCGAGGATGCACCGCCTAAGCAGTAAGTGCGCTGAGATCAGGCAGTGCCGGGCGCAGGAGTTCGCCGGTGGCAATCATCAGGAAGCCTGCATCGATGGAGTCAAGGGGCACCTGAGCGATGTGCGACCACGCGAGTCGGTACAGCGCGAGCTGCCATGCATCAGTGTGTTTAGCACTGCCTGTCTTCCAGTCGATGACATCAAAGCGGCCGTTGCTTTCGAAGACGGCGTCAATGCGTCCGCGCACGACTCTTCCGCCAAGCACGATGGCGAAGGCCTGCTCCACGGCATAGGGCTGGCGGTTGGCAAAAGCACTGCGACCAAAGGCCTCCTTGAGATCTGCAAGGGCCTCATCACTTGAGATGTCGAAATCAGCGGCTCCCGGAAGATCGTCGGGGTCAAGGAGTGACTGCTGCCCATACTGGGTCTCAATCCACGTGTGCATCGCGGTGCCTCGAGCAGAGGCTCGCGATGTCGTCGATGGCATCGGCCGAGCCAGGTCGCGCGCGAGGGCAGCTGGCTCTGTCAGTGCACGGATCAATTGACTTGCCGACAGCGATTCGGGCAGTGGCACGCGTACAACCGTCTGCTGCTGCGACCGAAGCTCCTGCGTCAACACGCGAGCGGCCGACTGCCATTGCGTGAGCTGCTGCTGCTCCTGCGCCGTCAAGTCGGCACTTGACTGCGCGATGACCTCATTCAGTTCTTCAGCAAGGGCACGCACTCGTGTCGCAGACGTGATGGGAGCCGGCCACAGCATGGCCTGACTTTCGATCAGGAATGGATTGCCCTCGAGTTCAGGTTCCGCATGCCAGTTGACGACATTGCCGACGCCACCCTGACTGGCGTCAAAGACACGACCCAGATACGGCTTGGGCTTGCGAGCCGACTTCTGACTGGTGCCCCACCAATGCCCTGTGACGACCAAGGTGTGCTGCGCTCGCGTCAGCGCCACATATGCAAGTCGCTCGTTGTCGAGTTGCTGCAATGCGCGCAGTTCTTCCAGATAGGCGGTGTAGTCCTTGGCTCGCGGATTCTCATGTGGCTTCGGGTAGCTCATCAAGGCGTCCGTTGCATCGGCACGCAGATGCCAGGGCACCGTCACCGCACTTGATGGCCACTGTCCTCGACCATTTCCTCCGGGGAAAGCCCCGTCAACGAAACTCGGCACGAAGACATGCGCAAACTCCAGACCCTTGGCCTTGAAGATCGTCATCAATTGCACGGCATCAGCACGTTGCACGAGGTCGACGCTGAGATCGACATCGAATCGCTCGGCATCACGAAGTCTGCGCAGGAAGGCACTGAGGGTGGCCCGACCTTCGAGGTCGGTGAACTCCGCGGCAAAGCGGACAAAGCTCAGCCAACTCATCTGTGCGTCATCAGATGCAAGTTCAAGTTCAACATCAAGTCCGGTCGTGCGCACAATGCGCGACAGGAAATCAACCAGCGGCTCGCCTGCATGTCTGCGCAACTCCGCCAACTCGCGACCAAAGCTCGTCAGGCGCGCATAGGCCTCTGGTGAGAAGCGCTGCGGATCACCCAGATCCAGTGCTGCATCACTGAGCGAGGTCATCTCGACGCCATCCGCCCCCGCTACGGCCTCGTCGAGCGCTTCGCCCACATCAGCCGCATCGACACGATGGGCAGAACCAGCCAGTTCAACCGCACGCACACCCAGCGCTGCAAGATCGCGATGGCCAATCGCCCAGCGAGGTCCGGCCAGAAGTCGCACGACCGCTGGATTAGCGATCGGGTCAACCACAGCTTCCAGGATGCTGCGGACCTCAACGACGAGAGCCTTGTTGAGCAGACCGGCAGCGCCATGGAGTTGTACTGGCACTCCAGCTGAGGCCAACAGCTGCGAAAACTCTGCCAACTCCCGGCCAGTGGTCGCCAATATGGCGATGTCGCCCCAACGCTGCTGCGTTGCCTGACCGAGCTCTTGGACTCGTTCAACCACCCAGGCACGCTCATGCCCGACATGCTCGAAGAGACCAACGGCTACATCACCGGAGCCCTTGCCAGTGTCGGCCCACTGCAATTCGAGCAAGCCTGTGTGCTGGGTTCTCAAGACCTGCGACAGCTCATTGGCAATGGCCAGAATCGAATGCCCGGAGCGTCGATTGGCACTCAAGGTGTATCGCGCTGCCGCGAAGAACTCTCCACCACGCACTGCAGGAAAGTGATGCGGAAAATTCTCAATGTTGTCCACACTGGCCCCACGCCAGCCGTAGATGGCCTGGCACGGATCGCCCACTGCGGTGACGGGGTGTCCTTGACCAAAGAGCGCCTGCAGCAAATGCCGTTGAGCGATTGACGTGTCTTGGTACTCGTCGAGCAGTACAACCGAGAACTGCTCACGCATCTCAGCTGCAATTTCAGGGAAGCGCCGAATCAGCGCAAGTGCCAGTCGCGTCTGATCGCTGTAGTCAATGACATCGCGGGCGTGCTTCGCCGCACGCCATTCTTCAATGAGTCGGGCCAGCAGAATGCGCCTGGCAGAGGTCTGCGCAGTGTCCTTGCCGTTCTTCTGCAATGGCTCCAGCGCAGTAAGTGAGCCAATGAGCTGCTGATCCCATGCGATGAGCGCTGACGGTTCAATATCGAGTTCGCTGCATTGATCGTCCAGGCGTAAGAGGTCAGCGGCGATGCCGCCGGGGGACTTCTCGAGGAAGTCAAGTGGCAACAAGCTGGTGCACACGACTTGGTAGGCCAATTGCTGCCGAGCACCATCAGTGAGCAGTCGGGCACCGGGTTCACGGCCGATGCGGATGCCGTGGTCGTTGAGGATGCGCCCAGCAAATGAGTTGTACGTCTGGACCTGCGGCTCGGCAGGGTGGGCAGACTCAGGAGAGGGGACTTCCGAGTGGTGGTGAGCAGCCATGGCGTTGACCATGCGCCGCATGCTGGCGCCCAATGAGGCTGCAGCCTTGTTGGTGAAGGTCAAGCCAAGCACCGCATCAGCGTCGGTCCATCCACTGCCAACCAGCCACGCCACCCGGGCAGCCATCGAAGTGGTCTTGCCAGAACCTGCGCCCGCAACGACGACCGACGGTTCCAGAGGCGCACTGACGATCTGCCATTGCTCATCGCTGAGTTCAAAGCCCAGCACTGCATCGAGCTGCCTGCGACTGACGTCACTCATGAGACCACCTGCTCACCAGCGCCTTGAGTCGGGCAGATCGTTTGGTATGCGCAGAACTTGCAGTAGTCATTCGGGCGAGCCTCAAAGCGCTCACTGCGCAGCAGTTCTGCGGCCTCGCCCAACTCCAACTCGATCCAGGTGGGCGAAGGGCCATCGAGCGGTGGTTGCAATTGCACCTTGGGAGCTTCAGGATCTGAACGGCTGCCCACCCGCAACTGCACCAGCGCTGCGCCACCAACCTCGGCCCCGTTTTCGCGCAGCAGGAGCTGATACATGCCCAATTGCGCATGCTCGGGTACGTCTTTGTCCGGTGGTGGGTTCTTCATGTTCTTCAAGTCGATGGCCACCTGGCGACCCATGTCGTCAATTTCGATTCGATCAAGAAGTCCATGGATGCGCACATGCTCAACCCCACCGTCGGGGGTGGGGACTTCGATGACAGCGATTCGGCGTTCTTCAGTGGCCAGGAGCTGACGCTCGGCCTGATGCTGGTAGTTCAGAAAGCGCGCGAGCGCTTCGCGGGCAAGCAGGCGCTCGCTGGCACTTTGCCAAGGGGCTTCAAATCGAAGATCACGCCACACCCGATCGATCCACAGGTCGGCAGAGTCCAGGTCGTCAGCAACCTCACCCTTGGCAATGAAGTCTGCAAGCGCGTGAATGACACTGCCAAACTTGGTTGCCTCACCACGCATGACGTCAGCGTGCACATCATGTTCAAGAAACCAGCGAAGAGGACAGGTGATGATGGTGTCAATTGCGCTGCCAGAAAGGCCGATCGGCATGTCTGAGGGGCGAATGGGCAGATCGAGCGCGGTCGGATCAAGCACCCCCCACCATTGATTGGCCTGGGCTGCCGGGATCAGCACCTGGCCTTCGTCGTCTCGCTCTTGGGCCAGTGCACTGAGTTGTTGGAGGGCAGCAGCGCGAAGAGCAGGAGATGATGCCTGATCAGTGGCGGCGGTGCGCAGCCGTGCAACCAGGCGCGGAAGGCTGGTGATTGCCTCGCTGCGCGCCTGAGAGTCATAGCGAGGCACCTGCAGTTCATCAAGGAATCGACTTGGCTGCTGCCCTGCCTCATCTGCGGTCTGCACCACAGCCAAAGTGCAGCTGCGACGGGCCCGAGTCATCGCCACATACAGCAGTCGGCGTTCTTCAGCCAGGAGTTCTGTTGGCGAAATTGCCGGCCCGATACCGACCCGCGTCAGACGATCGGCTTCAAGCACGCTGCCTCGTCTGCGCAGATCAGGCCAGATTCCCTCTTGGAGTCCGATGATCCAGACGCAATCCCACTCTTGGCCCTTGGCTCGATGGGCCGTCAGCACCCGCACCACCTCACCGTCGACGGATCGCTCGGCCACAGATTCGGCCGGAAGTGCCTGGTCCTTCAAGGCTGACAGGAATGACCGCATGCCCCTGAAACCCTGAAATCTGGACACACTTCGGTGGGCGGTGTCGAACAAGGCCATCACCGCATCAAGATCGTGGTCTGCCGCACCTGAGCCATTGAGTGCAGCACGCCGCAGGCGATCTGGCCAGCCATGGGCTCGGCCACCACCTTGGGTCTGTCCAGACCAGATCTGCCACAGCACCTCAGTAGGCGTGGCGTCAGCGAGGAGCTGCCGGTGAGCTGCATCCAACAATTGCCGCAGTCGGTCAACTGCGGCCGACACGTCGCTGAGTTCATCGCCATGAGGGATGACCACAGTGCCCTTGAGCACCTCAGCGATCAATTGATCCGCTGGTGGCGGGGAGACCGATGGATTCTGGACACGAGCCTCGGCGCGCAAGGCTCGACCCAGTTGGCGCAACTGTGTGACGTCGAGCCCGCCCAGGGGGCCCGAGAGCAGATCAACTGCCTGACCAACGCTCGTGCTCTGCGGATGCAGCGCGACTTCCGCGGCCAAGAGCAAGGTGCCCACGGCCGGCTCCAAGCGCAGAGGGATCTCATCTGCTGCCACAACGGCTGGAACGCCAGCCATCCGCAGCCCGCGCAGGACAGTTGCCATGTCTTGACCGCTGCGTGCCAGGACCGCCATCTGTGACCAGGCAACTCCGAAATGCAGATGCTGCTCACGCATCTGCTGCGCGATGCTCGCAGCTCTGGTGAGCTCGCTGTCATACGTGCGAATGCTGATGGGCTCGGCGTCTTGGGTCTGTGCAGTGCTCGGATGCCGATGGCGGGCAACCACGTCAGCTGGCAACCCGCGCAGCGGCACCTTGCTGATGATGCACGTGGCTGCCTCGCGAATGGCAGGCCCGAAGCGACGAGTGTTGCCCAGCACCACGATCGGGGCAGGATCAGAGTCCGATCCAAAAGTGGACGGGAAGTCAATCAGGCCCGAAGCGTCAGCCCCGCGAAAGCCATAGATCGCCTGATCAGGATCACCCACAGCAATGAAGTTGGTGTGGGGGCCGACGAGTGCTCGCAGCAGCTCAATTTGCAGGGGGTCGGTGTCCTGATACTCATCCACCGCGATCACCCGGAAACGCTCACGAATATTGGGAACAGTTGCCAGTCGAACGAGCAGTTCGCCAAACAGCGACACGTAATCCAGCACATTCTCAAGAGCCATCACCTGGCTCTCAATAGCCGCCAGCTCGCCAAGTGCCTCCCAGGCAGGCCGCTCTGCTCGCTTGCCAAGTGACTGCAGCTGATCAGCGTCAAGGCGCAGGAGCTTTGCCTTGGCCAAAACCGCGCGCACCTCATTGACCAGACCAAGGGTGCCGACTGCACCCTGGAGGTCATCGGGCCACTGAATCGTGCCGTCAAGAATGGCTCCGACGAGCAACTCGCGTATGCGCACATCTTCTTCGGCACCCGAGAGCAATTTTGGCGGCTCACGGTAGTCCTCGGCCGAAGCTGTCTGCTGGAGCAGTCCATAGGCAAATGAGTGAAAGGTCGCCACGGTGGGCAGCACCCCACCATCGAGTCGGCCCACCAGTCGATCACGCAGATCGGCAGCTGCTCGTCGACCGAAGGTCAGGGCGAGAATCTGCTCAGGAGCGATCGGATCATCGGCATCCTGCAGGCGGGCAACGATCGCCTCAACGATGGTCGTGGTCTTGCCTGTGCCTGGACCGGCCAAGACGAGCAGCGGACCGCGACGATGGTCGACCACCTGTTGCTGGTCGGAATCCAGGGCGACAGCTGGCGCCGGCTGCAGAGCCGAGCGATCAAGCTCCCAGACCCGCCGTGAGCCTCGATCTCCCCCGGCTGCGCTCATGGGCCATTGGTACCACCTGGGCCTGACCTCTGCTGCGGCGATGCATCACGTCGGGCTCGGCGGCCGATCTGACACCATGGCCCCCGTGACTGACCAGCCCGTGGAATTCCCGGACGGGCGCTCAGATCTGCCAGCAGTTGAACCCGAGACCTCCACCACAGTCGTGATCGAGGATGGGGTGATCCCCCGTCGGGTTCGGCGACCACTGGATCTCGCGCGGTTCCTTGTTGCTGTGGCACTGACGTTTGCAACGGTCGGCGCAGCCTGGTTTGCCTCGAGCACGAGCGCGGGGCTTGACGCCGACCTGTCCACCGGAGCCAATCTGCTTCCGTCGCTGGTCATCTTGGTGCTGAACGTGATCGGTGGGATCGGCACCCTTGGGCTGCCGATCGCCGCGTCGATCTCTATGGTCATGCGCAAGCGCCTGCGTCAACTGCTCGACGCCTTGCTGGCCTCACTGTTCACCATCGTGCTGCTGACTGTGCTGGCAACGATTGTCAGCCAGATCGACTCACCACGACTGCTGACTGCCCTGACTGGCTCATCCAGCGCAGGAGGCGTTTCGACGGCTCCGATCCTGGGCGGCCTTATCGCCTTCATCACCGTGGCACGACTGATGGGCCGACGACCGTGGAGCGTGCTGAGCGTGGTCATCATCGGCTCGGTGGCAATCGTCACCGTGCTGAGTTCAGCGATCGCGCTGGCCGGCATGCTGATCTCGATCACCATCGGCTGGGGCGTGGGCCTGATTGCCCGCTATGCATTTGGCACGCCAACCTCGCGTCCCTCAGGCCTGGCGGTAGCCCAAGCCCTTGAACTGGGTGGCTACCCGGTGATCTCCCTGGTTGCGCAAGACACCACGCGCCGTGGGCGTCGCTACCAAGCGGTCACCCGTATTGGCGCGGTCTTGCGCGTCACGGTATTCGATCGCGACATGGAGGGCGCCGGACTCGCAACAGCGGCCTGGACCGCTCTTCGACTGCGCGAGGATCAGGTCAATGGGCGGTCGAATATGCGCCGCACTGTGGATCATGCAGCCCTGACTTCATACGCCGCGCAGGCCGCCGGTGCTGCAGAGCCTCGACTCCTGCTCGCATCTGAGATCAACGCCGACTCCTATGTGCTGGCGTATGAGTACATCGAGGGCTCCTGCTTCTCCGAACTCGACGAGCTCAGCGACGCCGATCTGGAACAGGCCTGGCGAGCGCTGCGCACCTTGCATGAACATCACATCAGCCATCGATCGCTGCACGCTGATCACATCATCCGTGGCGTCGATGAGACCGTGTGGCTGGTCGGACAGGACACGGGTTCAGTGGCCGCAACCGACGTGGCCATGCGCATTGATATTGCAGAAATGCTGTGCACTTTGGCCCTGCTTGCCGGTGCTGACAGAGCCATTGCTGCCGGCCGCACCGTGCTTGGCGTTGCCGGTCTCTCACGCGCATTGCCTGCTCTGCAAACAGTTGCGCTGTCGGCACCATCGCGAAAAGCTCTCCGCCGCCACAAGGACCTGCTGGTCGAATTGCGCAACACCCTGATCGAGATTGGCCCAGATGATGCTGTGGAGCCAATCCAACTTCAGCGAATCAAGCCGCGGACTCTGGTGCTGGCTGTCGTTGGCACCATCGCCGGGTATGTGCTGCTCAGTCAACTGGCAGACGTCGATCTCATCAACCTCATCACCACTGCCGACTGGCGCTGGGTGTTGGGCGCCCTGCTCTTCAGCACCGTCACCTACATCGGTGCCGCGTGGTCACTGTCCGGATTCGTCCCCGAACGCATCCCGCTGCACCGAACTGTGCTCGCACAACTCGCCGGTGACTTCGCCACGCTCGTCTCGCCGCCAACCCTTGGCGCCATCGCCATCAATGTGCGCTTTCTGCAGAAGGCTGGCATCAACCCAGCGCTAGCCGGAGCCAGCGTCGGCGTTTCGCAGGTGATGGCCTTCATCGTGCACATGATCTTGCTTCTTGGTTTTGGTCTTGCAGCCGGAACTCAGGCGGACTTCACCTTTCAGCCTCCACGGATTGTTGTCATCGCTGTCGTCGTCATTGCCGTCATCATCGTTGGCCTGTTCGCAATTCCGCAGGTACGACGACTGACCAACGAGCGAGTCGGACCCCTGCTGCGCGAAGTCGGTCCTCGTTTGATCACGGTGGCGCAACGACCGATGAAACTGCTTGAAGGCCTTGGCGGCATCCTTGTGCTGAACATTGCATACATCGCCGTGCTCTACGCGAGCATCGAGGCCTTCGGCGGCAGCCTCAGCATTGCTGTAGTCGCTGTCGTCTACCTTGCTGGAGCGACCATTGGCCAAGCTGCACCAACGCCTGGTGGACTCGGAGCTGTCGAAGCTGCACTCACCGCTGGACTCACGGCCGCCGGCCTCGATGGCGGCATTGCACTGTCAGCAGTGCTGCTCTATCGCGTCGTGACTTTCTGGATTCCCACTATTCCTGGCTATTGGGCATTCAGCTTCCTGACGAAAAAGGGCGCCCTGTAGACCAAAGCACGCATCACCCTCGCTTGCGTCGATATGCCGCGGTTGCGAGTGTGTAGGCCACGACAAGAATCCCGACGCACCATGCCAAGGCAATCCACACGTCTGCGCCAGTGGACTGCTGCGCAAGGAGATCGCGGATGGTGTTGATGATCGAGGTCACCGGTTGGTTGTCGGCGAATGCGCGCACCACCGCAGGCATCGTGTCCGTCGGGACGAACGCCGAACTGATAAACAGCAAGAACAGGAAGGGGTATGCCAGAGCACCTACGCCATCGACCGTGCGTGCTGAAAGTCCGGCAATCACTGCTATCCAGGTCGTCGCCACTGTGAACAGGATCAGGATCGCAACGACGGCGAGCCAATCCCAGATGCCAGCTGAAGATCGAAAGCCGATGAGCAGCGCAACCAGCATGACCAGTACGAGTGACAACAGGTTTGACACAACTGAAGCCAGCACCTGAGCCCACAGCACGCTCGGTCGCGAGATTGGCATGGACTGGAGTCGCTCGAACATCCCGCTGTTCACATCGGTGAAGAGGCGAAATGCCGTGTACGAGATGCCCATGACAATGGTGATCAACAGAATGCCTGGCAGCAGATAGTTCACGTACTGAGCAGATCCGACATCGATGGCCCCACCAAGGACATAGACGAACAACAGCATCAGCGCGATCGGCATGATCGTGACGGTGATGATGGTGTCCAAGCTGCGCGTGATGTGGCGCATCGACCTGCAAAGCAACACGGTGGTATCCCCGACGAAGTGCGTGCTCACGATTGCCTCACAGTTGTTGGGTCAGATCCTGCTGCTGCAACCGAATCGCCGTGATTGCCGATGATGGCAAGGAACACTTCTTCCAGGGTCGGCTGCTTCTGGATGTACTCAACCTGAGCAGGCGGCAGGAGCAGTTTCAACTCAGCCAATGTGCCATTGGCGATGATCCTGCCCTCGTGCAGAATCGCAATTCGATCAGCCAGATGCTCAGCCTCATCGAGGTACTGCGTGGTCAGCAGCACTGTGGTGCCTTCGCGAGCAAGCGATTTCACGCTGTTCCACACTTCGGTTCGCGAATGTGGATCCAGGCCAGTGGTTGGCTCGTCAAGGAAGATCACGGGTGGATCACCGATCAAACTCATTGCGATATCGAGGCGACGCCGCATCCCTCCGGAGTAAGTGCCAACACGGCGATCAGCATCTTTGACAAGAAGAAAGCGCTCAAGGAGATCTGTGGCAACTCCTCTGGCGTTCTCCAAGTGACGCAAGCGGGCAACAAGCACCAGGTTCTCGCGCCCGGTCAGGATCTCGTCCACCGCTGCGAATTGACCAGTGAGGCTGATCGACTCGCGCACCAATTTCCCTTGACCCGCCAGATCAAAGCCATTCACGCACACGGATCCGGCATCGGGCTTCAGCAGTGTTGAGAGAATCTTGATGACAGTGGTCTTGCCAGCGCCGTTTGAGCCCAACAGCGCAAAGATCGTGCCGCGTTCGACTTCGAAGTCGACTCCACGCAGCACAGGCAATTGCCCATAGGACTTCTCCAGCCCCCGCACGTGCAGGGTCTGCATCAACTGAGTGCCTGCTGGCGCAGTCATGGAGTTGGGCTCTGCTGTATCGCTCGCGCGATCGCATCGTTCAGGCGCTGCTGCTCCCGACTCACGTAACCACCTTTGTCGTAGTTGCGCACCAGTGCATCTACGAACTCCACCGGATCACTGCCTACGATCTCGTGGATCGGCGTGCCATCGGCGGCAGCCTGTTCGAAGAGATCCGCAACATCCTCAAAGAGCGAGCAGGCATTGTCGGCATCCATGACTCCGAAATGCATGAGGTACCGCTCGATCCCCTCAACTGCGATCCGATAGTTCTCAGGCAGCTCGCGAACTCGAGCCTTGTACTGACGCCAGCGACGCTTGTCGCCCACGATCTTGCGACTGAAATCTGCGATACCCATGATTAGTTGCCTCCTTCGTGGAGCTGATCTAGTCGTTGGTTCAGGAAGCTCCACGTTCCCCAGAACTCATCGAGGTATTCCTGGCCTTGTGCGTTGAGTGAGTAGACCTTGCGTGGTGGTCCCTTTTCAGAGGCGACTTTCTCCACGTCGACAAGACCCCGCTGCTCGATTCTGATGAGCAGTGCGTAGATCGTTCCCTCTGCAATGTCGGCGAAGCCCTGCTCGCGAAGCCAGGCCGTGATCTCGTAGCCGTAGGCGCTGCGGTTGCGCAGGAAGGCCAGCACGATGCCTTCCAGCACGCCCTTGAGCATCTCGGTCATCTGTTTGCCCACGGAGGCCATCTCCCTTACTACTCAGTGTTATTGACTACCGGTAGATAGTAACACTGAATAGCGGAGATGCAAGTGGTCTCGCCGCAGTCGCAGCAACTGCGTCCTCGCGTAAGATGGCCTGCATGCCTCACCGCCATCTGCAGTTGACCTTCGGCCCTGACACCACGACCGAGCCGATCATCTACATGATGGTCAAGCATCATCAGGTCGTGCCAAATATCCGTCGCGCCAATATCGATCAGCACGTGGGCTGGATGGTCCTTGACCTTGAGGGCGAGACGGCAGACCTTGATGGCGCAACGGAGTACTTGAAGTCCCTGGGCATCGAGGTCTCCTCTGCTGAAGGCGACATCGTCGCCGGTTGAGCACGCTGCAGGAATGCAAAAAGGGTGACTGTCTCCAGTCACCCTTTCGCTTTGTTCAAGCAGTCTGAGCTTGCTAGTAGGTCGGCTTGTCGGGCTCGATCTGATTGACCCAGGCAAGCACGCCACCACCAACATGCACCGCGTCAGAGAATCCCGCGCCCTTCACAACAGCGAGCACTTCGGCCGATCGACCGCCAAGCTTGCAGTGAATGATCACGCGCTTGTCAGTTGGCAGATCCTCAAGAGCACTGCCGTCCAGGAACTGACCCTTGGGTATGAGCACGGATCCTGGGATCTGCACGATCTCGTACTCCCCTGGCTCGCGCACGTCGATCAGCAGGAAGTCATCCTCGCCACGGTCTCGGTCATCCAGCATTTTCTTCAGGTCCACGACTGAGATCGTGGAGTTCATCGCCGCGATGGCGGCTTCATCAGAGATCGTCCCGCAGAAGGCCTCATAGTCGATGAGTTCGGTCACCGTGGGGTTCTCTCCACAGATCGCGCAGTTGGGATCCTTGCGGATCTTGACCTTGCGGTAGCTCATCTCCAGCGCGTCATAGATCATCAATCGGCCAAGCAGAGTCTCACCGATACCGGTGAGGACCTTGATGGCCTCGGTCACCTGGATCGAGCCGATGGATCCGCACAGCACGCCAAGCACGCCGCCCTCAGCGCACGAGGGAACCATGCCTGGTGGTGGCGGCTCTGGGTAGAGGCAGCGGTAGCAAGGACCGTGCTCTGACCAGAACACACTTGCCTGTCCGTCAAAGCGATAGATCGAACCCCAGATGTAGGGCTTGCCCAGCAGCACACAGGCGTCGTTGACGAGATAGCGAGTGGCGAAGTTGTCTGTTCCATCAACGATGAGGTCGTACTGCTGAAAGAGCTCCATCACATTGGATGAGTCCAATCGCTCTTCATGCAGATTGACCGTGACATAGGGATTGATCTCTCGCACGCTGTCACGGGCGCTCTCAGCCTTGGAACGGCCAACATCGCTTTGCCCATGGATGATCTGACGCTGAAGATTGGACTCATCAACGATGTCGAACTCAACGATGCCAAGGGTGCCAACGCCGGCCGCTGCCAAATACATCAGCGAGGGACTGCCAAGGCCGCCAGCACCAACACACAGCACCTTGGCGTTCTTCAGACGCTTCTGACCTGCCATGCCAACATCGGGAATGATGAGGTGTCGGCTGTAGCGACGAACCTCGTCAACGCTGAGGTCGGCTGCAGGTTCCACCAGGGGTGGCAGGCTCACGATGACTCCAAAAATAGATGAACGCTCAAGCAAGTGATCCATGTTAACCGTCGCATGCAGTCAACTCGCAGGAGTTGTCCTAGTTGCAAAGCGTCGGCAGGTCGCTGATTATTCCCGGGTCTGGGACACCAGGGTTCGCAGTGCCCGCAGGGCCACGGACAGGGTCGCAAGATCTGGGTGCTCGGCCGCCGCGATATCCAGCAGCGTGGCCTTGGCGCGCCCCGTGCTGCTGGCGAAATGCCCCTCCCATGAGGCCAAGGTGATCGCCGGTGAGCCTTGATCCATCCGCACCACCTGCTCAGTCAACTCAGCAGCGGCGGCGTACAGATCCGCGCGCAGGGCGTGCCGGGCAAGAGCCGCCCAACGGTCACCGCGCGGCAAGTCTGAGATTGCCAGCAGCAGGGGGTCAATGCCGTAGGCCTCGGTGATCGTGAAGTACAAGGGGATGATCGTGGACGGCGGCACGCCCGTGCGGCGAGCAACATCTGCGATGTCCAAAAGCGCAAACACTTCAAGCAGCCCGCTGACTTCTTCAGCCAGTGCAACCGGAGCGCCAAGCGAGGTCAGACCTGCGGCACGAAGCCTCATGTTGTCCACCACGCCTTCGGGCAAGTGCGTGCGCACAAAGTCCCGGTATTCGGCCACGACAGGCTCATAGGTCAGCACCAGTTCCTGCGGAGCCAGATGCCCACCCCGTGAGTTGAGCAGCCAGCGAGTTGCGCGATCAAGCAGCCGTCGAATGCCATGGTGCAGGGCATCCTGCGCCATGGCAGGTACGAGGAAGTCAAGAGCGTTGACCTCTGCGGTGAGCCGTTCAATTTCGAAGATCTGCGCTGCCGCTGCTGCTGCATGGACGACCTCGACAGCCTTGGCTCCCGTTTCCTCCATTGCCCGAAAGACGAATGTGATGCCTCCGGTGTTCACCAGGCCATTGCAGACGACAGTGGAGATCAGCTGGTTGCGCAGTTGATGACCCTTGACTTCAGCGGGATATCGCTCGGTCAGCTCGTCCGGGAAATAGGACATCAACGCCGACTCATACCAGGGGTCTGACCCAATGTTCGCTGAGTTCAATTCATCGGTCAGCGTCATTTTGGAGTACGCGAGCAGGACCGCCAACTCCGGGGATGTCAGGCCTTGTCCGGCAATTCGACGCCGTTCGATCTCCTCGTCAGAAGGCAGGACCTCAAGGCGGCGGCTCAGCAATCCCCGATGCTCAAGATCGCGCATCAGGCGCTGCTGAACCAGCAGCATCGCAGGTGCGGCCGATCGGGCATTGCCAAGCACGACGTTCTGGTCATAGTTGTCGCGCAGGACCAAGGCGGCAACTGCATCGGTCATGCGCGCCAATAGCTCGTCGCGGTCATTGACCGTGATGGCCTCACGGTGCACAAGATCGTCGAGCAGAATCTTCAGATTCACCTCATGATCGGATGTGTCGACTCCAGCTGAGTTGTCAATCGCATCGGTATTGAGCCGCACTCCTGCCTGAGCTGCCTCGATGCGGCCGGCCTGAGTGAATCCCAGGTTTCCGCCCTCACCCACAACTCGACACCGCAACTGCGCTCCATCAATGCGGATCGCATCATTGGACTTGTCTCCTACAGTGAGATGCGATTCGCCTGCAGCCTTCACATAGGTGCCAATGCCACCATTCCAGAGCAAGTCAACAGGCGCTTGCAGCACAGCCTTGATGAGCGCATCAGGGGTCAGACTCACCCGGTCACCTGATAGGCCCAGTGCTTGACGTGCTTGGTCGGAAATCTCAATCGACTTCGCACTTCGCGGAAATACCCCGCCACCAGCAGAAATCACGGCCGGGTCAAAATCGTTCCAACTCGAGCGGGGAAGGCTGAAGAGCCGCTGGCGCTCCTGAAAACTGCGCGCCGCGTCTGGCTGTGGATCGATGAAGATGCTGCGATGGTCAAAGGCGGCGACAAGGCGCGTCTGCTGGCTCAACAACATGCCGTTGCCGAATACATCCCCGCTCATGTCGCCTATGCCAATGGCCGTGAAAGCTTGAGTTTGCACGTCAGAGCCAAGTTCGCGGAAATGTCGCTGAACGGAAATCCAGGCACCGCGGGCGGTGATCCCCATGGCCTTGTGGTCGTATCCATGGGATCCACCACTGGCAAAGGCATCCCCCAGCCAGAAACCACGCTCCAGTGAAAGGCGATTGGCCAGATCGGAGAAACTCGCGGTGCCCTTGTCAGCCGCCACCACCAGATACGGGTCATCACCGTCAGCTCGGACGACATCATCGGGAGCAATGACCTGCCCGGCCTTCAGATTGTCCGTCAGATCCAGCAGGGCGGAGATGAATTCGATGTAGGCAGACTTGCCTGCGGCAATCCATGCCTCGCGATCAACTGTGGGCTCCGGAGCGGTCGAAGCGTAGAAACCACCTTTGGCACCTACCGGCACGATGACGGCGTTCTTGACTGCCTGAGCCTTTACCAGACCGAGCACCTCAGTGCGGAAATCCTCACGCCGGTCACTCCAGCGGATCCCGCCCCGAGCTACCCGACCAAAGCGCAGGTGCACGC
>JAUSQD010000036.1 GCA_030652695.1 Actinomycetota bacterium | reverse complement strand
TAGGTGTTGCGCACCATGAACTCTTTGAGGATGTCGTTTTGAATCGTGCCCTCAAGCTTCTCGGTCGGCACGCCCTGCTCTTCGGCAGCAACGATGTAGAGCGCCAGAATCGGCAGCACTGCGCCGTTCATGGTCATCGAGACGCTCATCTCCCCCAACGGAATTCCGTCGAAGAGTTCGCGCATGTCCAGGATCGAGTCAATGGCCACTCCGGCCATGCCGACGTCACCCGCTACCCGCGGATGATCAGAGTCATAGCCGCGGTGCGTGGCCAGATCGAAGGCAATGCTCAGACCCTTCTGGCCCTGCGAGAGATTGCGTCGGTAGAAGGCATTGGAATCCCGAGCCGTTGAGAAGCCTGCGTACTGACGAACGGTCCAGGGCTGATTGACATACATCGTTGGATACGGCCCGCGCAGGAAGGGCGCCAAGCCAGGCAGGGTGCGCAGATGATCAATGCCTTCAAGGTCAGCCGCGGAGTACATCGGTGAGACGTCGATGCCCTCAGGCGTCTCCCACACGAGCTTGTCAGGCACCGAGCCGGTCAGTTTGGCCACTGCATCGGCCCAGGCTTGGTGATCGCTGCCAGCCTTGCGCGGGCTGAGTTCGATACCGCTGAAATCAGGAACGGTCGCCATCTCAGACTCCCAACTTGGTGTGTAGGCGTTGCAGGGTGGACAGCACATCGACTCCCATGTAGACAAAGTCGTCAATGCCAGCGGCTTCGTATTGATCCTTAGCCTCACCGGCGCGTCCGGCGAGGAAGATGAAGGCAGCACCTGCGGCCTTGAGAGCCTCGGCATATGCCGCGCCCTGTTCGAGATAGGCCGCGTCGGTGCCACAGATGACAGCCGCAGTGGCACCCGAAGCCTTGAATGCTGCAGCAGCAGATGCGGCATCGGCATAGCCGCCCTCGCCCACTGCATCCACGCCGCCAGTGGCGAAGAGATTGCTGGAGAAGGTGGCGCGCGCCACATAGGAGGGCCCGGTGCCGATGTTGGCAAGGAAGATCGTCGGCTTGGTGGCTGCTGATTCAGCTGCAGCTCTCATGGCCTCGTATGACTCGGCCAGGCGACGGGCTTTGAGTGGAGCGATGGTGGTCACCGTGCCACCCAGGCTCAGACCTGGTCGCGAATCGGCTGCTGGCACTGCACTGCTGTCTGGGCGGCGCTCGCCAATGAGTGGAAACTCGCTGACACCGGTGATGGGCTGCTTGCGATTGGCGATCAGCTTGTCGCGCCTGGCGGCGGTCGCGGCCACATCTGCCTGGAAACTCCCATCAGCCAGGACTGCTGCCAATCCACCCGCGGCCTCAATTGCCTGGAACTGCTTCCAGCCCTCCGCGGCAAAGGCATCCGTCAGGCTCTCGACGTAGTAGCTGCCGCCAGCGGGGTCCAGAACCCGACCGATGCCGGATTCATCTTGGAGCAGGAGTTGGGTATTGCGTGCCAGACGTCGACCCAGATCACTTGGTAGGCCAACGGCACTGTCGAATGCCGAAACAGTGAGCGAATCGGCGCCGCCGATGACCGCTCCCAGGCTTGCCGAAGTACCGCGCAGAAGATTGACCCAGGGATCGATCACGGTGA
This sequence comes from Actinomycetota bacterium, assembly GCA_030652695.1. Lineage (GTDB taxonomy): Bacteria > Actinomycetota > Actinomycetes > S36-B12 > S36-B12 > UBA11398. The sequence continues at coordinate 3,662 of JAUSQD010000036.1, read as the reverse complement.
GCCAGCGTCCGCCCGCATGTGCCTGGACCTGCACCAGGCCGGGGAATTGCGCATCGACTTCGAGCCCACTGGCACCAAGAACCGTTGACCAGCAATGACGCAGCGCGCGCAGCTTGGCGATCGTGGAGAACACATCGACATCGGCTGCCATCTCGATGTCAATCTGGGCAGCAGCAGCGCTGACCTCAAGTCCACCTGCCACGAGTGCACGCAAGTAGGTCGTCGCTGAGGCCAGCGCGAAGGCCAGTTCCTGTCCTTCACTTGCGCCGGCGTCTGCTGCAACAACAGAAGATGCACGGAAGGTGCGCACACGTGGCGTGGTGCTTTCCGCGGCGATCTGCACACCCGCAGCGATGGCCTCACTTGGACTCTGTGGCAGCACACCCTGACCCGCAAGGGTGCCGAGCGGATCAAGTCCAAGGCTTCCAGCGGGAAGCACGCCAACGGCATTGGCCTCCTGGAAGACCTGCCCAAGCCATTGAGCGGCCAATGGTGCCAGCGCACCGGCGCGAATGGAGATCGGAGCCAGATCGAGCATCACTCCTTGGAGCAGTCGTGCAAGATCCTCGGCAGAGCGCACACTGACTCCAGCACCTTCACCTGTCAGATCAAGATGCAGTTCCAGGCTGGTTGCACCGTTGCGCAGTTCACTCAGCGCGTGCGCATTTGCGGTGGTGACATCGGGATGGGTGATCGAGGCGCGAATGTCCCAGGCGCCAGAAGCCCGAGGGATGATCTGACCACCACGCGTCAAAGGAGCGAAGCCCGGAAAACCCGATTCATCAGATTCAACTTCCACGTCATCGGCTGTGTACAGCGGCTCAATGCGGATGCCGTCCAAGGTAGTGCTGACCAGGATCTTGTCGAAGTCACCGCCCTTGATCGCCTTGTCGACCTCAACCATCCAGGCCGCACGAGTGGGCTCATCAAATTCTGCGGCCAGAACCAGGCCATTCACGGAAGTCACAAGAGGCCAGATTACTCACGCACGCGTCGCTGTGAGCAGCAGACTGATGAACTCAGCCCACTGCCCCTGGCCAGCGGCGAACTTACTCAGCGTTCTTGCGCACACCGATCTTGCTGCCAAGCCAGCGGATGGGGTCGTACTTCACGTCGGCGACGCGCTCCTTGAGGGGAATCAGCGCATTGTCGGTGATGTGAATGTGCTCCGGGCAGACCTCAGTGCAGCACTTGGTGATGTTGCAGTAGCCCAGCCCGAGCTCCTCTTGGGCCATCTTCTTGCGATCCACCGTGTCCAGTGGGTGCATGTCGAGCTCGGCGACGCGCATCAGCACGCGAGGTCCAGCGAAGGCTTCGTGGTTCTCCTCGTGATCGCGCACCACGTGGCAGGTGTTCTGGCACAGGAAGCACTCAATGCACTTGCGGAACTCCTGGCTGCGCTCAACATCCTTCTGCTCCATCCGGAACTCACCTGGCTTCAGGCCAACGGGAGGGGTGAAGGAGGGAACTTCGCGCGCCTTCTTGTAGTTGAAGGAGACATCGGTGACGAGGTCACGAATCACTGGGAAGGCACGAAGTGGGGTGACGGTGATCGTCTGCTCTTCTTCGAAGGTGTTCATGCGCGTCATGCACATCAGGCGTGGCTTGCCATTGACCTCTGCGCTGCATGAGCCGCACTTGCCGGCCTTGCAGTTCCAGCGGATCGCCAGGTCATTTGCCTGCTCGGCCTGCACGCGGTGCAGGACGTCAAGGACGACCTCGCCCTCGTTGACCTCGACTGTGTAGTCCTGAAGGGCGCCATTGCCATCGTCGCCACGCCAAATCTTGAACTTCGCCGTGTAACCCATAGTCAGAGAGTCCTTACCGCTAGTGAGTCGAGTTCCTCTTGAGTCATGTATTTGCGCAGCTCGGACTCATCGAAGAGTTCTGCAAGCTCAGATGTCATGGTCGGCAGGTCCTGCTTGACGATCGTGACATCTTGTCCTTCGGCGCGCACGATGAGATTCACCTTGCGCCACTCTTCGCTCATCTCGGGGAAGTCATCGCGAGTGTGACCACCGCGTGACTCCTCGCGAATCAGCGCAGCCATGGCCACACACTGCGACACCAGCAGCTGCTTGGGCAGGTCAAGGGCCAAGTGCCATCCCGGGTTGTACGCCCGGCCGCCCACAACCTTCATGTTCGCCATCCGGACCTTGAGCTCTTGGATCTTCTCAAGCGCCTCTTCGATTTCCGAAGCCGTGCGGATGATGCCGACCAGAGCGTTCATGGTGTCCTGCAGGTCGTACTGAATCGCGTAGGGGCTTTCGCCCTCGACACGGGTGAACGGAGCCAGCGCCCAGTCCAGTGCCTCTTGCAGATCGGCTTCGCTGACGTGCGTCTCCTTGCCCTGCCCACGAACCTCGTCGACATGCTCAGCTGCAAACTGGCCAGCACGTCGTCCGAAGACGAGCAGGTCCGAAAGTGAGTTGCCACCCAGACGATTGGAGCCATGCATGCCGCCGCTGGCCTCGCCGGCAGCGAACAGGCCCTTGACTCCCACAGCAGCCTGAGTATCTGGATCGACTTCGACGCCACCCATCACGTAGTGACAGGTTGGGCCGACCTCCATCGGCTCCAAGGTGATGTCGACATCGGCGAGCTCCTTGAACTGGTGCCACATCGAGGGCAGCTTCGCGCGGATGACATCTGCCGGCAGGCGCTTGGAGACGTCCAGGAACACGCCGCCATGTGGCGATCCGCGTCCGGCCTTGACCTCTGAGTTGATTGCCCGGGCGACCTCATCGCGAGGCAGCAGCTCCGGTGGACGCAAGTTGTTGTCTGGATCGGTGTACCAGCGATCGGCTTCTTCTTCAGTTGTGGCGTACTTGCTCTTGAAGACGTCAGGGATGTAGTCGAACATGAAACGACGGCCTTCGGAGTTGGTCAGCACGCCGCCATCACCGCGCACGGATTCGGTGACGAGCAGGCCCTTGACGCTCAGTGGCCACACCATGCCGGTGGGGTGGAACTGCAGGAACTCCATGTTGACCAGTGAGCCACCACATTCCAGAGCCATCGCGTGGCCATCGCCGGTGTACTCCCACGAGTTGCTGGTGACCTTGAAGGACTTGCCGATGCCACCTGTTGCGATGACGACTGACTCTGACTCAAAGAGCACGAAGGTGCCACTTGGACGCCAGTAGGCAAGCACGCCAGCGACGCGACGATCCTCGCCCTCGCCAGTCATGAAGATCTTGGTGACCGAGCACTCAGCGAAGACCTTCAGACCCGACTCGAACTCGCCAGTCTTCTTCTTGTCCTCCTGCTGCAGGGCAACGATGCGCTGCTGCAGGGTGCGGATCATTTCAAGGCCGGTGCGGTCACCGACGTGCGCAAGGCGTGGGTACTCATGTCCACCGAAGTTGCGCTGGCTGATCTTGCCGTCCTTGGTGCGGTCAAACAGCGCACCCCAGGCTTCAAGCTCCCAGACCCGCTCGGGTGCCTCCTTGGCGTGCAGTTCAGCCATTCGGTAGTGATTCAGGAACTTGCCGCCGCGCATGGTGTCGCCGAAGTGCACCTGCCAGTTGTCGCGATCGTTGACATTGCCCATTGACGCGGCGATGCCACCTTCAGCCATGACGGTGTGGGCCTTGCCAAACAGCGACTTGCTGAGCACTGCAGTGCTCTTGCCATTGGCACGCGCCTCGATGGCTGCACGC
>JAUSQD010000032.1 GCA_030652695.1 Actinomycetota bacterium | reverse complement strand
GGCATCACCAAGGCGTCGCTTGCAACTGAGTCGTGGTTGTCGGCAGCCTCCTTCCAGGAGACCACTCGCGTCCTGACCGACGCAGCAATTCATGCCAAGAGCGATCCGCTGCTTGGTCTGAAGGAGAACGTCATCCTGGGCAAGCTCATCCCTGCAGGTACCGGCATGCCGATCTACCGCAATGTTCGGGTCGAGCCCACTGAGGAAGCCAAGAACGCGATGTACGCAACCTTCGCGAACTACGACGAGCTCGACTACACCAGCTTCAGCGCATCCTCGGGTGCTGCTGTGCCGCTGGAGGAGTTCGACTTCCGCGGATACAACGCATAAGCGCTCAGTACTAGGTGAGAAGGGGAAGGGCCAAGGCTCTTCCCCTTCTTGCTTTCTGGAGACAATGACGCATGCCCGTTCTCGCACTGGGTGCAGCCGCGGACCCACGGCTTGCTGACTACTCGTCGCTGACTGATGTCGCGCTGCGCACGAGCTTTGAATCCCAGCACGGCCTCTACATCGCTGAGAGTGCCAAGGTGATCAGCCGGGCTCTCAGCGCAGGTCACGCCCCACGTTCTCTGCTGATGTCTGATCGCTGGCTTCCGCGCATGGGCGAGCTGATTGACTCAATCGAATCCAGACATCCAGGCACACCCATCTTCATCGGCACGCAAGCCGAGCTCCAGGCCCTTGCCGGCTTCCATGTGCATCGCGGGGCACTGGCGTCCATGCATCGTCCCGCTCTGCCAGCGCTGGCTGACCTCATCGGCAATGGCCCACAAAAGCTGGTGATCTTGGACGGCATTGTTGATCACACCAACATCGGGGCGATCTTCCGATCGGTGGCAGGCATGGGTGCTGATGCGGTGCTGCTCACCGAGCAATGCGCAGATCCGCTCTACCGACGCAGTGTGCGGGTATCGATGGGCTCGGTCTTTCAGGTGCCCTGGACTCGCTTGCGCGACTGGACACGGGATATCGGCCAGCTTCGTGACGTGGGCTTCACGATTGCGGCGCTGGCCTTGACCCCAGACTCTGTCGACTTGGCCTCCCTTGCAAGCCGGGCCCCAGAGCGCCTGGCAATCGTGCTGGGCTCGGAGGGGGATGGACTGTCGTCAGCAGTGATTGCCGATGCTGACCTGGTGGTGAGGATCCCGATGGCTGGGGGAGTGGACTCGCTGAATGTGGCTGCTGCATCGGCAGTGGCCTTGTGGGCATTGCGCCTGCCCTCCGAAGCCTGACCGACTCCGCATCATCGAATAGGCTTGCCTCCATGAGCCCACAGGACCAGCCCACTCAGGAACAGTCCTGGCCAAGTGAGCCAATCCCGGCTCCGCCTATCCCGCCCTACGCCACGGCCAGCGTTGCGCTCCCGACCAAGTCGACCTCAGCCGACGCGATCGTGGCGTTCATTCTCTCCCTGGTCTCGTGGGCGGTCTGTCCGATCATCTTCGCCGTGGTCTCCCTGATCTTTGCCGCCAAGGCTGATCGGGCCATCTCGGCATCGCCGTCCACGGTGGGCGGCAGCGGCCTGAGCCTTGCGGCCAAGCTCATCTCCTGGATCAATATCGGCTTCTGGGTGGCAGTCATCTTCGTCGGCGGCTTCCTCGCGCTGGTGCTGATCCTGTCCGGAGCCGGCTCCACTCCTGACCATCCATGAGGCGATCGGGGATCCCGGTGCGCCAATCGGACCCCGTTTTGACTCGGCGGACTAAAGCCGAGTAATCTTCCCCTTCGTGTCTGACCCCTCAGGCACATCCCGCTGTGCGCACTTCCCCCGAAGCAAGCACCGACGCGATTCCGCGTCTGGGATCCATCCACGATCTGGTGATCGTTGTTGCCTTGCGCAGCGCGACACACCCGACCGCGTGGGTCGGAGACTGAGGGAACAGGAACGGCAAGGTCACCAACTGAGAAAGGCAACGCGTGCCAACGATCCAACAGCTGGTCCGTAAGGGTCGGCAGGACAAGGTCTCCAAGACGAAGGCTCCCGCACTCAAGGGCAGCCCACAGCGTCGCGGAGTCTGTACCCGTGTGTACACAACCACGCCCAAGAAGCCGAACTCGGCTCTGCGCAAGGTGGCCCGTGTTCGCCTGACCTCCGGCATCGAGATCACCGCCTACATCCCAGGGGTTGGCCACAACCTGCAGGAGCACTCAATCGTGCTGATCCGCGGTGGACGTGTCCGCGACCTGCCAGGTGTGCGCTACAAGGTCATCCGCGGCGCTCTTGACACCCAGGGTGTCAAGAACCGCAAGCAGGCTCGCAGCAAGTACGGCGCGAAGAAGGAGAAGGCCTAATGCCTCGCAAGGGTCCTGCCGCCAAGCGGCCCATCGTCATCGACCCGGTCTACCAGGCCCCGTTGGTCACCCAGCTCGTCAACAAGGTGCTCCTTGACGGCAAGCGCTCCACTGCTGAGCGCATCGTCTATGGCGCATTGGAAGGCTGCCGCGAGAAGACCGGCACCGATCCAGTGCAGACCCTCAAGCGGGCACTCGACAACATCCGTCCCACCCTTGAGGTCAAGTCCCGCCGCGTTGGTGGAGCCACCTACCAGGTGCCCATCGAGGTCAAGGCAGGCCGGGCCACCACCTTGTCCCTGCGCTGGCTGATCAGCTACTCGCGTCAGCGTCGTGAAAAGACCATGACCGAGCGCCTCATGAACGAAATTCTGGATGCCTCCAACGGTCTTGGCGCAAGTGTCAAGAAGCGTGAAGACACCCACAAGATGGCTGAGTCCAACAAGGCCTTCGCGCACTACCGCTGGTAATCCCCCCACCCCTTTCATCGCATACGCAACGGAGAGCATTCGTGTCTACGCAGACCAGCCTCGACCTCGCCAAGGTCCGCAACATCGGGATCATGGCGCATATCGACGCGGGCAAAACCACCACGACCGAGCGCATCCTGTTCTACACCGGCATCAACTACAAGATCGGTGAAGTGCACGAGGGCGCAGCGACGATGGACTGGATGGAGCAGGAGCAGGAGCGCGGCATCACGATCACTTCAGCCGCCACCACCTGCATCTGGAAAGACCACACGATCAACATCATCGACACCCCAGGTCACGTGGACTTCACCGTTGAGGTGGAGCGCTCACTGCGCGTGCTCGATGGCGCAGTCACGGTGTTCGACGGCGTTGCCGGTGTTGAGCCTCAGTCAGAGACTGTCTGGCGCCAGGCTGACAAGTACAGCGTTCCCCGCATCTGCTTTGTGAACAAGCTCGACCGCACCGGCGCTGACTTCTTCCGCTGCGTTGACATGATCGTTGAGCGCCTCGGCGCCACCCCACTGGTGTTGCAGATCCCAATCGGCGCAGAGGGCGATTTCCTCGGCGTGGTCGATCTCATCACCATGAAGGCGCTGACCTGGCGCGGTGAGACCGAAAAGGGCGAAGACTACGAAATCGAGGAGATCCCAGCTGAGCTTGCCGATCAGGCAGCTGAGTACCGCGAGAAGCTCCTGGAGGTGCTGTCCGAGGCTGACGACGCGATCCTTGAGAAGTTCCTCGAGGGCGAGGAGTTCACAGTCGAAGAGATTCAGGCCGCGATCCGTCGCGCGACTCTTGCCTACAAGCTCACCCCGATCCTGACTGGCTCTGCATTCAAGAACAGGGGCGTGCAGCCCATGCTCG
>JAUSQD010000023.1 GCA_030652695.1 Actinomycetota bacterium | reverse complement strand
TGCATCAGCGCGTCGAAGGTCCCCCAATTGGGCTGACGAGCAATGAGCGCCCCTTGGCCACTGATTCGCGGCCGGGTATATGCAGCCGTTGTACCGCCTTTGGAAACAGAGAAATTCTTTGTTGTGGTTTCCAATAATGCGAGAAATGCAGCACTGCCAACGGTCCTGGCGGTGCGCATGACCACGAGCGCGAAGCCCAAGCTAGCTTCCATTATTGAGTTCGCTGATCAGGAATCGTTCGTCGGTCGCGTGTTGTGCGATGACATCGTGGAGTTGTATGCCGACGAAATTCAGCGCGACCTTGGCGCCTTGAGCCCGCAAACCATGCATTCGATTGAGGCTGGCCTCAAGGTCGCTTTAGGCATCCGGCACTAGTACATCAAGGCCTGCAGGCCCTCACAGTTCGTGCAATCCTGAATTTCATCCACAGGAATGCCTAGTGGCCTTTCCTGCTAATGGCTAGTACTCTAGACAGAGCCTGTGAAACGGCGCCAACTCTTGAAGCGCATCGCAGTATTGGCCCGTGGAGCTGGAGTGACCTTTGAATTCTCCCGACATGGAGGTGAGCATGATCTGTACTACCTCCATGAACGCGCCGTGTGGATTCCTCGACATTCGGAGATCAATGAGCTCACGGCTCGAGCAGAACTCAAGAAGTGCATCACGTACTTGGAGGAGCTGAATCAATGAGGCCTCACTTCAATGCCAGCGCAGTTCATTTCCAGGGCTGGTGGGCGATTACGGTGCACGGTGTTCTCGATTCGTCGATTCACACTCAAGCCAAGAGAATTGATCGAATCGAATACATGGCCCGTGATGCAATTGCCCTGGGGCTCCAGGTGCCCCCAGATTCCTTCGATGTCACGGTCACGTTCGAGATCGATACTCAACTTCAAGAATTAATCGACGAGGCGAAGGCCGCGAGTCGCATCGCCCAAGATGCCCAACTTCAAGCGACGAGCAAGACGAAGTCGGCCGTTGAACTACTTCATGAACAGGGCTTCAGCACCCGAGATGCTGGAGCTTTGATAGGCCTTTCGCCGCAACGCATTTCGCAATTGCTTGCGAAATGAGAGTTGGTCGGCGGATGGACAGCGCCATCCTCTTTTGAGTTGTTGTTCGCCTTGTTACGAGTGAACTAGCTGAATGTCGGAACGATGAGTGACTGGCCCTTGACGACCACGGCAGAGGTCATGCCGTTCAGGTCACGAATGCGACTGACCGTCTCGCGAGGATCTGCGCCTGGGGCAAGGGTCTGAGCGATTGACCAGAGGGATTCACCAGGCTGGACCACAACTATTGCCGTTGCCGGGCCTTGGCTGCTCAGGGTCGCGTTGGCCAATGAGCCGAACATGAGCATGGCACTGAACAGCGCGATGACTCCCCCGAAGAGGACGACCAAGCGGCCACGGCGGGTCAGGTGTGAAGCCTGCTGTGGCTTTGACGAGCGCATCGGGCGAGCTGAGAGCGCACGAGGTGTGGTGCGCACTGCGGAACGAACCGGCCGGCGAGCACTTGTGGTGCGGGGTGCGGCTGGGGCTAGCGGGATTGCGATCGCCATGGTCGTGCCTTTCTCTTCGGGGAAGAACACTCTCTCGAACAGGTGTTCGATCGAACGCTTGTGCGATTTGTAGCACGTTTGCCGGCGACACGTCCAGTTCTTTCGAACATGTGTTTGATTTCGGTGTGTCGTCCGGCTAACGTGAACTCTGTCGCTGGGGTCTGACAGCGGCGATTTAGAACTCGGATATGCAAGGTTTGGCAGTGTTGTGAGCGATGGAGGATCAATGAGCGAGCTTGTGGAACTGCCCGACGGCCCAGCTGATGAAGCAGGCCTGACCACTCGGCAGCGTCAGATCCTGACGATGATCCGAGATTCGGTCGATGATCGCGGCTATCCCCCAAGCGTGCGCGAGATCGGTGAGAGCGTTGGCCTGACCTCCCCCAGCTCGGTGGCCTACCAGCTCAAGAGCCTGGAGAAGCTGGGCTATCTTCGCCGCGATCCCAACCGGCCCCGCGCCATGGTGGTGGCTGACCCCAACACCGAGCTGCCCGCCATTGGCGAGTCCTTCTCTTCACCTGCTCGGCTCCGTGTTGTTGAATCCTCCGACGAGTTCGATCCTTCGGAGTCGGTTCGCGCTGGCGCGGCGCTGGTGCCGCTGGTTGGCCGCATTGCCGCTGGTGGCCCGATCCTGGCCGAGCAGCAGGTTGAAGCCGTCTTCCCTCTCCCCCGCGATCTGGTGGGCGAGGGCGAACTGTTCATGCTGAAGGTCAGCGGCGATTCGATGATCGATGCGGCCATCTGCGATGGCGACTGGGTTGTCGTCCGCACCCAGAACACTGCCGAGAACGGCGAGATCGTTGCAGCGCTGCTCGATGACGAAGCAACCGTGAAGACCTTGAAGCGCAGCGATGGTCACGTGTGGCTGATGCCGCACAACCCGGCCTACGCCCCGATCCTTGGCGATCACGCCAAGATCATGGGCAAGGTCGTCACGGTGCTGCGCAAGCTCTAGTCATGACTCTGACTCACTCGACTCTCCAATGTCAGTGGTCACTGCGACTGTTGCAACCCACCGACAAGGAGATGAAATGCCTCAATACTGTGTAAACGTTAATGCTCAATCAAATGGTGATCACGAAGTTCACGACGTCACCGTAGATAGAACTTGCTCCCCATTGCAGGCACACCGACGAGACCTGGGTTGGCAAGCCGATTGTTCGGCGGCAGTGCGAGCTGCTGGTGCCTACTACTCGAATGTGGATGGCTGTGCTCTTTGCACGCCCGCTTGCCACAAACGCTAACTCACTGTGGGCTGTCAGCTACCAATGATTGGCGGCGAACGTAAGTCGGCATTGAGCTCATCCAGCGCCTGTGAAGGATGCCGCGGCACAATCGTTGCTGTTACATGATCGTGCCTACGAGCCATTCTTTGGGATGTGGTTGTGAACTGCAACGTTAGTTTGCTGCACTAAGACGATGCCCTGATTGCTTCCGGCTATTGACCAAATCAGAGCAATGACCCATCCGATGACGGTCCAACCGACAAGCAAGTTCACTGCGAACAAGCCCCACTGGTCACGCATGTTGCGCGATGCCGCGATGGCCCACGGGAGCATGTACAGGAAGGACAGCACAGCAACAATCCAGGCGATGACCACGACAGCGGCGTTACCCGTGGACTGCGTAGCCATCATGGAAGTCGTCGACTGTGGAGCAAGTGAGTGCTGGGTAGTGGATCCGAGCGGAGACATTTGCGCCCCGCCGGCTTGAACGAGCGAATTCGCTACAGGAGCGCTTGGCTGCCAGTGATCAGTCCATCCCTGCCCATCATAGAAGCGGTCTTGGCCCGGCCTCGTCGTATCGGGGTACCAACCAGCGCCGCTACTCATCGGGCCTCCAAGTGCATCTACGTAGTTGGCGGAGAGTAGCGCCTAGAGGATCAACAGGTATGCCATCAGGAAAGGAAGTTCACCTCACTCGTCCTTCAGACGTTTGAGCACCGGACTGATCATGCTGTCGGCAAGTTCCTGCTCCCCGAAGAAGGCCCGGCCCAGAGCAATCGCGTCCATGAACTGCGACTCCTCCTTGCTGTGCGTGCGCATCACGATTTCTACCGTCGGGTTCAGGGCTCGCACCGCCTCGGTGGCATTGCGCACGCTGGTGGAGTCTGGGGCCGCAACGAACACTGCAGCTGCGCGTTCCACTCCTGCCTTGGTCAACATCGCGGGCTGTGATCCGTCGCCGGCCAGGGCGATGTGCCCGTGCTCTCGCAGATCTTCAATGCGTTCCCTGCTGTAGTCGATCACGACGACAGTGATGCCTTGTTTGGTGAACTGCTCGAAGATGCGCTTGCCCACGCGGCCATAGCCCACCAGGATCACGTGTCCTGAAAGTTCCTCCTCCTGGATTCCATCGGGAAGGATTGCAAGCTCGTCGTTCTCGTAGTCGAACTTCCGTGCCCAGGCAACGCGCATCATGACGAACTTCTTGAACACCTTCATGCCAAGGAACATCATCGGATTCAGCGCGATGGAGATGAAGGCGGCAGCGACAACCAGGCTGACCCCTTCTGCGGGGAGGATCGCCAGGGAGAGACCAAGACCGGCCAAGACGAATGAGAACTCGCCGATCTGGGCCAGGCTCGCGCCCATGATCAGCGCGGTGTTGATGGGGTAGCGCAATACGAGCACCAGGATCGTTGCCGCTAGTGATTT
>JAUSQD010000018.1 GCA_030652695.1 Actinomycetota bacterium | reverse complement strand
GTGATCATGTTCTTGATGTAGTCAGCGTGACCAGGGCAGTCGACGTGTGCGTAGTGACGCGCCTCTGTCTGGTACTCGACGTGCGCGATCGAGATCGTGATACCGCGCTGACGCTCTTCGGGCGCCTTGTCGATCATGTCGAAGGGTGTGAAGGGGTTCACATCCGGGTACTTGTCGTGCAACACCTTGGTGATTGCAGCAGTCAGGGTCGTCTTGCCATGGTCAATGTGACCGATGGTGCCGATGTTGACGTGCGGCTTGGTGCGCTCAAACTTGGCCTTCGCCACTTGAGTTCTCCCTTGTCGTGTAGCCGTCCGGCGGTATCGCGGATCGGATGGTTATTTTTGTTATTGGTGTGTTTCTTTTGATCCGCGACTATTCGCCGCGAGCCTTGGCGATGATCTCCACCTGCACATTGGATGGAACCTGTGCATAGGAGTCAAATTGCATGCTGTAGCTCGCACGTCCCTGAGTGCGGCTGCGCAGATCTCCTACGTAGCCGAACATCTCGGACAGCGGTACAACTGCTTTCACAACGCGAGCGCCCATGCGTTCTTCCATCGCCTGGATCTGACCGCGTCGTGAGTTCAGATCGCCGATGACATCACCCATGAAGTCGTCAGGGGTGGTCACCTCTACGGCCATCATCGGTTCGAGGATGACTGCGCCGGCCTTGCGCGCAGCATCCTTGAACGCCATGGAGCCGGCGATCTTGAATGCGAGTTCTGAGGAGTCAACATCGTGGTAGGCACCGTCCTGCAGGGTGACCTTGACGTCGACCATTGGGTAGCCGGCGAGCACGCCGTTCTCGAGTGCTTCCTGTGCTCCAGCATCAACCGATGGGATGTATTCGCGAGGAATGCGTCCACCGGTGACCTTGTTCTCAAATGCGTAGCCGCCACCCTCATCGGTGTTGGGCTCAAGGTCGATGATGACGCGAGCAAACTGGCCCGAGCCACCTGACTGCTTCTTGTGCGTGTAGTCGATCTTGACGACCTTCTTTGTGATCGTCTCGCGGTAGGCAACCTGAGGCTTGCCGACATTTGCCTCGACGTTGAATTCACGCTTCATGCGATCAACAAGGACTTCAAGGTGAAGCTCGCCCATGCCACCGATGATGGTCTGGCCAGTCTCTTCGTCCGAGCGGACGTGGAAGGTCGGATCCTCTTCAGCAAGACGCTGAATGGCGATGCCGAGCTTGTCCTGGTCGCTCTTGGTCTTCGGCTCGATTGCGATGTGGATGACCGGTGCTGGGAAGGTCATGGACTCCAGCACTACCGGGTTCGATGCATCGCACAGGGTCTCGCCGGTGGTGGTGTCCTTCAGGCCCATCACTGCAACGATGTCGCCGGCGCCCACTGAATCGATCTCTTCGCGCTTGTTGGCATGCATTCGGTAGATCTTTCCGATGCGCTCCTTGCGGTCCTTCACGCTGTTCAGCACTGCAGTGCCGGTGTTCAGGCGACCTGAGTAGACGCGCATGTAGGTGAGCTTGCCAAGGTGAGGGTCGGTCATGATCTTGAAGGCAAGGGCCGCGAAGGGCTCGCTGTCGCTTGGCTTGCGCTGGATGATGACATCTTCGTTGCCTGGCTTGTGACCTTCAACTGCTTCGACATCAAGGGGGCAGGGAAGGTAGGCGACGACTGCATCGAGCATGGGCTGCACGCCCTTGTTCTTGAA
>JAUSQD010000017.1 GCA_030652695.1 Actinomycetota bacterium | reverse complement strand
CGGCCTTTGTGCCATGTCATATTCTGCGCCGTCGCTTCTGGTGACCGCCACCCTTGCCTGGGCATTCATGGCCAGCGCGTGCTACACGGCTTGCTGGTTCTCATGGCGCTTCACGATTGCTGAGGTCATCTTCACGTCAGTCTGTTATCTGGTGACGCTGATCCTGATGGATCAGCTGCGCGAGCTCTTCCCCTTGTGGATCGTGGTGACCTTGTCGACTCTGGCCTTTGGTGTGGTCCTGAGTCTGATCATGCAACGCATGCAGATGCTCATCATGGTTGACCCGCTGACAGGCTTGATCAATCGAAAAGGACTCGAAGTGGTGCTCGAAGCTCAGGCGTCAGCGGGCATCACCGCGACACCTCGAAGTTTGGTGGTCATTGACCTGGATGCGTTCAAGACGATCAATGACCAGCGCGGGCACCAGGCTGGCGACGCGATTCTGCGCGACTTCAGCGATGGCCTGCGCAGCATGATGCGGCCTGATGACATTGCAGTGCGCAGCGGCGGTGACGAATTCCTGCTGATCCTTCCTCGCACCGACATTCCTGGCGCAGAAGGATTGATGAGGCGATTGAAGTTCCGTATTCCGATCGCGCATTCATTCGGAGTTGCTGAGTGGAATGTGGGCGCGGCCTTTGATACAGCGGTGGCGGAAGCAGACCGTTTGATGTACACGCAGAAATCTCGGCGCCGCGAACAACTGATGTAGATCCTCCTCTACATGGGGAGAATTCTCGGCCTCCAGTGTGCTCTGTCCCAGTTGTGTCCCAGATGCTGCCCGAGTAGCGCTATTGCCCTGAAGTCCGGCGATAGTGGAGACCCGGCGACTTGGGAGGTGCACGATGTCAGCAGAACTGCACTCTGCAGGAACCAACCGCATCGCAACTGCCTACCAAATGCTGCTCTTCGTTGATAGTGATACCTGCACGATGGACTCTCTTGAAATGTCTGCTCTGCGCTTGCTGCATGACGAAGCCTTGATCCGACTCGTTGAATCTGGCGTGAAGGCGGCCAGGCCTAATCCGGCCAGTGGCGATGACTACGAAGTCGACGCGAGCCTGTACTCCTTGGTCTATGGCATCTTGCACCCCGAGCATGACGGTGGCATCGCAACCGCCTCAGGCACCGAGAAGGCGATGCACGTTGCCAAGGCGGTGCGACATGGCGCGGACATCTTCGTCACCAGCGATGAGCGAATTACAAACCGCAATCGCCCCTTTGAACGTCAAACGGACATGCACCTGCTTTCGCCCACTGAAGCTTTGGAACTGGTCATGCAGGAGATCAACAACGCCGATTGACTTGCATGCACTGAATCAGCGCGTGACGGTTGGGTGGTCTTCCTTGTTTGGGCTCTCATCTGTCGCCACAAGGTGCGGCGTCATCGGCAGTGGCTCGGCCAACTCGCTCTCGGGCGGCAGTTCGGCCTCAATGTCTTCAGCATGAATCGTGTGCAGCATCGCCCAGATCGCCCACGAGCCGAAGCCAATCAGGATGCTTCCCACGACAATCCATGAAAGCGCCACAGGCAATTGCGTGAGATGAAACATTGAAAAGCCAATGAGGCACGCAGCAGGAATCGTGATCAGCCAAGTCAGCAGCATGCGACCGACAACGTGCCAGTTGACTCCCTTGCCCGAACCCACACCAGCACCCACGATTGAGCTTGCGGCCGCGTGGGTGGTGGAGATCGGCATCCCGATGGCCGTAGCGCCGAACATGGCTGTTGTTGCACCAATGTTCGCTGCAGTGCCCGAAGTGGCATGCAAAGTGGTGATCTTCAACCCCATGGTCTCGATGATCTTCCAGCCACCCCACAAAGTGCCCAGTGCGATTGCTGAATATGCACTCAGTGCCACCCATTCAGGTACCAGGATCGTGTTGCCTTCGGCATCAAAGGATGTGTATCCGGCGCCTAGGAGCAGTGCGGCGATAACACCCATGGTCTTCTGCGCGTCATTTGCTCCATGCCCAAATGAAACGCCTGCCGCTGAAACCAACTGCAGACCTTTGAACACTGGATGGTTGTCATGCATCTTGAACATTCGCTGCAGCCCAAAGACCAGATACATCGCAGCGAATGCAATGGCGAATGCAACTGCTGGCGAAAGGAAGATTCCCAGGCCAGCCTTCTGCACGCTTGACCAGTCGATTGCGTCGAGACCACCTGCAGCCAGGCCCGCACCGACCAGCCCACCGATGATCGCGTGGCTCGAAGATGAAGGCATGCCAAAGCGCCAGGTCAGGAAGTTCCACGCGATGGCTGAGAACAGCGCTGCAAATGTGACTGCTACGCCATCAGCATCGGTCTTCACAGTTTTGGCAATGGTGTTCGCAACGGCCGTGCCGACGACGAAGTAGGCCAGGAAGTTGAAGAGGGCCGAGAAGGGTGGGGCCCACTTCACTGGTAGGGCCCGCGTCGCAACGACGGTGGCGACGGAGTTCGCCGCGTCATGGAAGCCATTGGTGAAGTCAAAGATCAATGCGAGCACGCATAGGGCAATGACTGCGATCAGCAACATGTCCATGGAGTGGATGTCTCCTACGTGAAGTCTCGGTGAATCACTGGCGGGATAATTGCCAGAACATCGGCTTTTGGCGGACGAACTGCTGTAAGTGAACATGAGGTGAACGAGCAGTGGGGGTTCAGCAGATGAACGAGAGGTTAACGAAAAGCCAACAGATGGCCTCGCCCCGATCTGAGGCCGGATATGGATTCCCGTCTGACCCACCAGTCACTGCATTTGGTGTGCGAGACCGATGGCAAATCCCCTTGCAGCCCTAATTCCGTGGCCCTTGGTGGTTGAATGCTGACGACTGTTGCGCCTTTGTCCTGGCGTGTGCGGGCATCTCTGGAGGAAACGTGACCACCACATTGCGTCGCAATGACTACACACTCAGCGACGAGCAGGATCAGCTTGTCGCCATGCTGCGCAGCCTGTTCAGCGAGAAGTCGCCAATATCGGTTGTACGTGACGCCGAGCCGCTGGGTTTTGATGCGCAGCTTTGGGCGACAGTTCGAGACAACGGATTGCTCACGATTTCAGTACCTGCCGAGGCAGGCGGTGACGGTGGTGGGCTGATCGAGCTTGTCTTGACTGGCATCGAGATCGGACGCACGGCAGCGCCGGTGCCGTTGCTGGATCACGTTGTTGCTCTGCGAACCCTGGCCCGATTGAAGGACGAGGGAGTCGAGCTAGCCGAGGGCAGTTGGGAGTCGGCACTTGCTGGCGAGACGATTCTGAGCCTGGCCCCAATTTCATCGTGGGAACTGGGTGCCGAGCTTGTGCCCAGTGGTGCCCTGGCAAAGTCCGTCCTCGCATTCAAGGATGGCTCGGTCATCTTGATGACTCGCGAGGGGCTTGCAGAGCAAGCCCCAAATGAGGGATGCACACCTGTGGCCTGGTGGGATCCGACTGATGCATCAGTCTCAGTGACCACGCTGCTGAGTGGCGACCAAGCCGCAGAACTCTGGGAACTCACTCGACGTGAATGGCGCATTGCCACGGCCGCATCACTTGTCGGCATCTTGGCGATGGCCGGGGAGATTGCCCGCGCGTATTCAGTGGAGCGACAGGCCTTCGGGGTGCGCATCGCGCAGTTCCAGGCTATTTCACATGACCTTGTCGATATGCACATGGACGAGTTGACTTCGCGAAATATGACGTTGAAGGCGGCTTGGCTCACTGAGCATGAGCCAGATTTCCGACCTGAACTTGCCGCTATGGCCATGGCACAAGCCACCCGCTCTGTTCTGCGCAGCACGGCCAAGGCCGTGCACGTGCACGGCGGCATGGGCATCACTCTTGAGGCCGATATCAGTCTGTTCTACCGCAAGGCGGCCGCGTGGGCACTTGTCGGCGGCGGCACTCGGCGTGACCTTGAAGAGATCAGCAAGGCGGTGGATCGACGCGCGATTGAGCGCACCCGCTGGCACGAAACCCATGAACTTGCGAAGCGATAGAGAGGGTTCGACATGGACTTCAGCGAAGTAGAGCTCACAGCTGAGCAGCAGGCTTTCGAGAAGGAACTGCGTGACCTTCTCGACACCAACTGGACGCCTGACTACGCCCACATTTCCCTGGATCATGATCGTGCGCCCGACGCAGTTCGCACTGGCATGGTGGAACGTGGATGGATTCACCCGCATTTTGCACCAGATGCAGGCGGCGCTGGCCTTGGTGAGATTGAGCAGCAGATCATCTCGTCGCTCTTTGAAGAGTTCTACATGGCCTCGCCCGGCGGCAATGACCTCTTGATCCCAACCCTTGACAAGCATGGCTCGGAGTGGCTGAAGGCCAATGTGCTCCCAGGGCTTCGCACCGGCGAACTGTCGACCTGCTTGGGGTATTCAGAACCCGACAGCGGTTCAGATATGGCTGCTGCAAAGACCCGTGCGGTTCGCGACGGCGATATGTGGACCATCAACGGACAGAAGATGTGGACGACTGGAGCGCATCACGCCGACTATGTCTTCCTTTTGGCCCGCACCGGTCCAATCGAAGAGAAGCACCGCACATTGACCATGTTCCTGGTGCCCATGAATCTGCCAGGAGTCCAAGCCACGCCGATCTGGATCCTTGGTGGTGGTCGCACCAACGTGACGTTCTACACCGATGTTGAGGTCTCTGATGACTATCGAATCGGTGGAGTCAACGATGGGTGGAGCGTCATGTCGACTCCATTGGCAACTGAACACGGAGCTGGAGTCGTGACCGAGGGCGTCACTCCAGTCAATGGATCGATGGGACAGAGCTTCTCCCGCACCTTTGCGAAATTGATCGATGGAGCCATCGACTGGGCAGCTTCTCGCAAGGATGCCGAAGGACGTTCACGTCTGGAGGATCCGCTCGTGCGCATGGCACTGGCTGAGGCGATGCTTGATCTTGAAATGTGCTGGAACGCGGCTGGTGAGCTCGGCAAGCCGATGGCAGCAGAGGCATTGGCCACCAACGCCGACCGCCTCGCTGACATGGCAGCACCCGAAGGGATCTTGGACTTCGGGGTGGACGGGAAGATCGC
Source organism: Actinomycetota bacterium (assembly GCA_030652695.1). Taxonomy (GTDB): domain Bacteria; phylum Actinomycetota; class Actinomycetes; order S36-B12; family S36-B12; genus UBA11398. Next base: position 4,255 of record JAUSQD010000017.1, on the reverse strand, counting down.
CGCGGGCATCATCGCCAGCCAACGACTGCACTCGCCGGGCACTGCCATCTACGGCGGCACCACTGAGATCTATCGCAACAACTTGGCTCGACGCCTAGGTCTTCCTCGTCCCTACTAGGTTCCAATTCACTGCCCAGTCTGGAAAAACGACTACGAGGCTCAGCTCCGCCGGATACCGTGCCAGCAGGTCAATCCGAGGAGTTGAGTCATGAGTCGAGCATTGATTTGCGGCGGTGGGGGATCAGTCGGTACTGCATGGGAGACCGGATGGTTTGCCGGACTGCAGCAGCAGGGTGTGTGGCTGAATGACGCTGACTTCATTCTCGGCACCTCAGCTGGCGCTGGCGTTGGAGTGCAGGTCGCCTGCGGCCACGACATGATGGCTCAGGTCGAGCGCTACCGTGCTGCCGGCAAACGCGCAGCGGCCGGCGGCACGACTGCGGTGCTGAACATCGATTCCGATGATCAGTCCTCCTTCCGCGGACTCTTTGAGCGCGGGCAGGCGTCAGGTCGCAATGGTGACGTCGCTGTGCGCAAGGAGATCGCTGAAGCTGCTCGCGCTGCCGCACCCTCGATTGAACTCCAGGCATTCCTTCGCACCTTCAAGTACCTCGCCAATGAACAGTGGCCCGCCTCGTATCACGCAGCCTGCTTGAACATCGACACCTATGAGTTCGAGGCGATCGGAGCAGACCTAGGCGGCTCACTGCAGCACGGCGTTGCCGCGGGATGTGCTGTGCCAGGGGTCTATCCGCCTATTCAGGTCGGTCAGCATTTCTATGTCGATGGTGGGTGCCTGTCACCGACAAGCGTTGATCTTGGCATTGGTTTCGACAAGACCCTTGTGCTGCTTGTTGTGGATGGCCCCGAGCAGGAAGTGCTCGATCTTCAAGCAAGCGGCACTCCCCATCTCATCGTCAAGCTGGACCCGGACGTTTTTGCCAAGTTGGGTCCGAACTTCATGGATGCATCAATGGCATTCCAAGCAGCCGAGGACGGGCTTGAGCAAGGACTGCGCGATGCGGCAATGGTCAAGGAATTCTGGAACAACTAGGCACAATTCTGTGTCTTGACGCACATGGCTGCGCCGGGCATCCTGAAAACTCACTGCGAGATTGAGGGGCGATGACCGTCACAATCTGCGCATTGCTCTGGAGCAGACCCGGTTCTGATGAGCAGTTGCATTCCAAGTTGGCCACGTCCCTTAGTACTTTCGTTGCCGAATTCGGCGGAACTCCAGTCTCGCTCTACCGCCGCAAGGAGGGTTCGATCGGACCCTTGGAAGTGCTCACGATGCGCTGGCCTTCGCGCGAGGTGCTTGACGCCTACCGAACTCACACTGATGCGCTTCAGGCGGTTGCCTCGGGTACGGACGAGATCGCAAACATGGTCATTTGCTACGAGGAGCCGGTCAAGAACTCGGTTGTCTCAAATGCCAACTTCCATGCGGCACGAAGTCCAGGATCGGTCCCGGTGACCATCTGTGTGCTGGTCTGGAGTCACGCTGGACAGGATCTGCTCCTGTCGGCCTATGCCGATCGAGCGCTTGCCAATGCAGAGTCCTACGGTGCCAGAATTCTGCAGCGGATGCGTCGCCAGCGCGGATCTTCAGGACCCTTGGAGACGCAGATCATTGAATTTCCAAGTGAGCAATTGTTCGAGGAATATCGCGAAGCCCAGCGCGTTGATGAGTACGCACACATTCGCGCCACAGCCATAGCCAATGTGTTGGTCTTTCCAGTCGAGTCGATGCTTGAACTCGCCACCTCGTCGCTTCAATAGCAACGCGGATCACCATCAGGCATATTGCACCGACATGGGTGACCTACTAGCGTGCGCGACGGCCCCGCTCGAAATAAGGAGCAGGAATGCGTCAACCCATGGAAGGCGTTCGTGTACTCGAAGTAGCGCAGTTCACCTACGTCCCATCTTCAGGAGCTGTGCTCGCTGATTGGGGAGCAGATGTCATCAAGATTGAGCATGCGGAATCAGGGGATGCCCAACGCGGACTCGTGAGGGTTCTGGGCTTGGACGCCGCAGCACCGGGCGTGAACTTCTTTCCGATCATGGAAGGCCCCAACCGCGGCAAACGAAGTCTTGGCATCACCTTGGGCTCACCTGAAGCGACCGAGATTCTCCATGCGTTGGTTCGCAATAGTGATGTGTTCGTGACGAACTTCCTTCCGGGAGCCCGCCAGCGAGCCGGTATCGATCTAGACCAGATTCGTGCCGTGAACCCAGACATCATTTATGTGCGCGGCACTGGCTTTGGAAACAAAGGACCAGAGCGCGATGCTGGCGGCTACGACGCAACGGGCTTCTGGGCACGCAGCGGAGTTGCTGAAGTCATGACTCCTCCTGAGGCTGAGATGCTGACAAGTCAGCCGACCGGCGCATTTGGAGACAACATCGGCGGCATGACCATCGCTGGCGGCATCGCAGCGGCGCTGTTCAAGCGGGCGACGACAGGAGAGACGTCAGTGGTCGATGTGTCCCTGCTCAGCGTCGGCGCGTGGGCAACGCAGATGTCGACCAACCTTGCGATGGTGGTGGGCGGGAATCTGCCACGAATGGCCCTTGGCACAGGCAACACGCCACGCAATCCGGTCAGCATGCCGTACAAGACCAAGGACGGCCGCTGGATTCAGCTGTGCATGCTGCAGGCTGGCAAGTACTGGCCTGAAGTGTGTCGTGTTATTGAACGGCCTGACCTGATCACGGATGTGCGCTTTGCCGACGCCACCTCAGTGGTCATGAACGGCGCTGATGCAGCAGCGATCATCGCTGGAATCTTCCTGACGAAGACTCAAGCAGAATGGATTGAGATTCTGGCGGACATGGACGGTCAGTGGAGCCCTGTCCAGAATTTCTGGGAGGTGGCCCACGACCAGTCATTGCGGGCCAACGGGCTGATCGCCCAAGTTACGGATGCCGACGGGCACCCCCGTGAGCTGGTCCTGAATCCAGTGCTTTTCGATGAGACACCGCCTGTGATCGATCGGGCACCTCAGTTCGCTGAGCACACCGACGAGATCCTCGCCGGGATCGGCATCAGTGACGAGCGAGTGCTCGAACTGAAGATTGCTGGCATCGTCACCTGACGCACAGGGCCGAGTGGGCGCTGGACCGGTGGATTTCTGCTCTGGCGCCCACTTTTGCTTGTGCAGAATGGGATTCTGCAGGTTTGCTACTGGCTCAAGCATTCTTCGAGCGTCACCCTGGCTGAATGCACACAGCAGTTGCCACTATGGTGAGCCGCTTATCGCTGGTGACATTCCAATATTCCGCCCAGACCCCGAGGAATATTGAGCAGGCTTCCAGCGTTTGTATGACCACGATTCACCGAAATTTGGGAGCACATTCTTCGCATGGCTACTGACTACGACGCACCGCGCAAGAACGACACAGATGAAGAGGAAAGCCTCGAAGGTCTGAAGGAAATCGCGGCCAAGGAAAATCAGACACCCATCGAGGTGGATGAGAATGACTTGGGCGCTGAGTCCATTGAGCTGCCTGGAGCCGACCTCTCAAACGAGACTCTGGAAATTCGCGTCGTCCCAATTCAAAAGGACGAGTTCACGTGCTCTCGCTGCTTCATCGTTCATCACAAGAGCCAGCGCGCTCGCGGCACTGACGAAGCACCGATCTGCTCTGACTGCGACTAAACGCACGAGTGGGCGCTGAAGCAGTCATCGACTGCATCAGCGCCCACTGCGCTGTCGACTAGACCGGCACCCCTGCCTGGAATCCCCGGTCTAGCCATCAACGGTGAGCAGAAGAGCACCGGCTGGAGTCAGGCCACCACTGCTGACTACAGCCGTCTCCGCGTGCGCTACCTGCCGTTGTCCACCGTCGCCGCGCAATTGCACGATTGCCTCATGGAACAAACCCATGCCATGGGTGCGTCCATGTGAAAGCTGTCCGCCATGGGGATTCAGCGGGAGCACTCCATCGAGGGCGATGTTGTGCCCGCCTTGGAGGAAGTCCTTGGCTTCACCGATTTCGCAGAAGCCCAGACCTTCAAGCCAAGACAGACAGTTGAAGGTAAAGCCGTCGTAGAGCAGCGCGACATCGACATCTGACGGCTTGAGTGACGAACGTGACCACAGATGAGCTGCCGGACCGAGCACCTGTGGCTCATGGGTCAATGTCGACTGATCCCATTCCATTCGCTCAATGAGCTGCGTTCGAACAGCTTCGAACCGGATCGGCTTGTGCTTGAGTTCGCGCGCTGCATCAACTGCCGAGATGATGA
>JAUSQD010000014.1 GCA_030652695.1 Actinomycetota bacterium | reverse complement strand
GCGGCGCTGCGATCAACCTTGGAAGGATCCTTGCCGGAGAATGCGCCGCCACCGTGGCGAGCCATGCCGCCATAGGTGTCAACGATGATCTTGCGGCCAGTGAGGCCGGCATCGCCCATCGGGCCGCCGATCTCAAACTTGCCGGTGGGGTTCACGAGCAGGCGGACATCGCGTGAATCCAGATCGATGGAGTCAAGGATCGGATCCACCACGTGCTTGCGGATGTCTGGCGTGAGCATGGTGTCCAGGCTGATGTTGCTTGAGTGCTGGGTGGACACCACGATGGTGTCGATGCGAATCGGGCGATCATCCTCGTCGTATTCGATGGTGACCTGGGTCTTGCCATCTGGACGAAGGTAGTCAACCGTGCCGTCCTTGCGCACTGCCGTGAGCTGCTCTGCCAGTCGATGCGCCAAGGAGATCGGCAGTGGCATCAGCTCAAGGGTGTCGGTGCAGGCATAGCCGAACATCAAGCCCTGGTCACCCGCGCCCTGACGATCCAGCGGATCAACACTGTTGCCCTCGCGCTCTTCGATTGCATCGTCAACACCTTGAGCAATGTCAGGAGACTGCTTGCCGATCGAAACCGAGATCCCGCAGGACTCACCATCAAAGCCCTTGGTTGACGAGTCATAGCCAATGCCCAACACGGTTTCGCGCACCAGTTGAATGACGTCAGCAAATCCAGAGGTGGTGACTTCACCTGCAACGTGCACCTGACCAGTGGTCAGCAGGGTTTCCACTGCAACGCGGCTGGTGGCGTCCTGGCGCAGGAGATCATCGAGAATGGCGTCACTGATCTGGTCGGCCATCTTGTCTGGATGGCCCTCGGTCACAGACTCTGACGTAAACAGTCGCTTGGACACTCGGCGTACTCCCCTGGGTTGCAGACATTGCTGTCGTCAATTGCGAACTGCCAGTGTATCGGGGCGGCGGACTAAAGCCGTGTTGCGACAAGGTCCCACAGGGCATCGGCCACGACTGCTTTGGATGAGCGTTCCAAGGAGACGCAGGAGCCGTCGGCACCCAGAATCGTCACTTTGTTCTCACTTGACCCAAAGACCACTTCTGAACCAACCTCGTTCACCACGAGCAGGTCACAGCCCTTGCGCTTCAGCTTGCTTCGGCCCAGTTCGAGCAGGTGCTCTGGACTGTCTGCAGTCTCCGCCGCGAAGCCGACAATGAGCGGCTTTCCGCCCGATCGCTGCTGCACCAATGAGGCCAGCACATCAACTGTGGTCGTCAAGGTGAGGTGCAGATCACCGGAGAGCGACTCCTTCTTGATCTTCCTGGCCTGTTCGAGGTCAGGCTTGAAGTCCGCCACTGCGGCAGCCATCACCACCACATCGGCGCTTTGGCCATGCATGGCCTGGTAGAGGTCATCGGCGGATTCCACCGTGACGACCGTGACACCGGCTGGCGGCTCCACATCCATGTGCGCAGCAACCAGGGTCACGTGCGCGCCTCGCGAAACCGCGGTGCGAGCCAGCTCGACGCCCTGACGGCCGCTGCTGCGGTTGCCAATGAAGCGGACTGGATCCCAGGACTCCTGAGTGCCTCCGGCGCTGATCAGCATCTTCAGGCCAGCAAGATCATTGCTCGGGGTGCGGCGCAGGACATCCTGGACAGCAGCCACGATCGCGCTTGGATCAGGAAGTCGGCCTGGGCCGGTGTCGTTGCCTGTCAATCGACCAATGGCGGGTTCAAGCACGATGATGCCGCGCGCACGAAGCTCAGCAACATTGCGCGCAGTGGCTGGGTGCACCCACATCTCGGTGTGCATTGCGGGGGCCATCACCACAGGACAGCGTGCGGTGAGCAGCACATTGGTCAGCAGGTCATTGGCGAGCCCATGAGTGGCTCGGGCCATGAGATCAGCCGTTGCTGGGGCGATGACGACTACATCAGCCGTTTGTCCCAGTCGCACATGGGGCACCTGGTCGGTGGCCGTCCAGACATCAGTCGCCACCGGCTTGCCCGACAGTGCTGCCCAGGTGGCTTCGCCCACGAACTTCAGTGCCGCCTGCGTTGGCACCACCGTGACGTCATGCCCGGATTCGGTGAGACCGCGCAGGACTTCGGCAGCCTTGTAGGCCGCGATGCC
>JAUSQD010000191.1 GCA_030652695.1 Actinomycetota bacterium | reverse complement strand
AGAGCATTGTCCTGACTGTTGGCGGCTCTGACGCCGCCTGCATTCGAGCTGAACATCCGAACTTCGCTAGGGCCAACACGCACCACGCGTGGCTGGCCTGCGCTGGTTGGCAGCGGAATCGTTGGGTCAGCGACAAACTTCAAACCTGTGGCATCAGTCGACGTTGCCGATCGCAAACCTGAAGGCGCCACCCACGAATACAGGCGAATCCGGCCATCAGGCAGACGTAAGGCACTGGGGTCAGCGACCTGCTTGCTTGAACTGCCAAAAGTGGCCTGACTCTGCACCACGCCAACGGGCTTGAAGATCTTGGCAACGGCCGCACTGGCTGAAGGTGCATTTGGAGGGTTTGTGGGCGGCGTGGTCGGGGCACCCGCAGGGCCGCCGGCAGCGCCACCTGGCTGCTTGGAACTCGGTGCCCACTGACCATTCACGCATTCGATCGACCCAGCACCTAGTGGCAGCACTTCACCAGGCTTGGAGCACGGCTCCCCTGGTGAATTTGCAGCGAAGGTGGCGCCAGCAGGCACCAGCACGAGTCCGCATATCCCGACACCGAGCAGCACATTGCGCAACATCGCGCAACTGTAGGGCGTGCTCATCATTTACGCACTGGGTACGCGAACGAGCGCTTCTTGGCTCACGCCAGCCACCATGACTCCCGATGCATCGTAGAAGGCACCGCTGTAATGACCGCGCCCACCCGAGACTGAGTGCCCAGCCCAGTCCATGAGATGCCAGGTGTTCATGTTCGTTCGGCGGTAGAACCACATTGCGTGATCAAGGCTGCTGACCGATGCCCCTGCGGGAAACTCAGGGAAGCGAACCAGCCCATTGAAGAAGTCGGACATGTAGGCCAATGCACAGGCTTGCAGAGCGGGATCTTCGGGCAATGCAGCCTCGAATCGACACCAGGCTCTGGTTGGGTGCGGCAGATTCGCGTCGGGCTCTGGATCCCAGATTTGAGCGTCTGGTGACGTCGGAAGCGCGTACAACTCAGGCTCAGCTGGCGGCGGCGCGACCTTGGGAAAAGTCTGCGCTTGCGCTTCGATCCCCTCCTCGGGTATCTGAAAGGAGCCAAGCATGTTCATCAGGACCCGTCCGTCTTGAATGGCCGAAACACTGCGCGCGGAGTACGCACGCCCGTCTCGGTCTCGTGTCACCGAATACTCGAGCGGTTCTGTGCTCTTGCCTCCGGCGATGAAATAGGCATGCAGGGAATGCGGAACTCGACCAGCGTCAACTGTCCTGCACATTGCCATCAACGCCTGGGCGATCAGCTGACCGCCATACAGAAAGCCGCCGTTCGTCACCAGATTGTGCGTGACGAATCGATCCTCATTGATCTGGTCCAGCTGCACGATGTCGGCCAGCGCTGTCATCAAGCTCCTTCAATTGACGTGACTGGTTGCGGTGGTGCTGCTCTGCGCACCAGCATCATTGTGGAATCCATGAGCAAATGTCGCAGCTACAGCGAGAATCTGGCAGTGGGAATTGGCATTCGCCGCAAATATCGACTTACCATCAAATATGCGCCGAATGAGCACGATCTGCCTGGCAGCGACCACACTCGCACTGATCGCCTGCGTGCCAGGTGCTGCAGCCGCTCAAGTTGAAGTCTCCAAGACCATCGCAACTGGATTGGATGCGCCTTGGGGCTTGACCTTCCTGCCTGATGGAAGCGCGCTTGTCAGCGAACGTGACTCGGGCTACATCAAGCGGGTAACGCCCGCAGGAAAAGTCACAACGGTTGGCCGAGTCAAGGGCGTTGTTGCTCAAGGCGAGGGCGGACTTTTGGGGATAGCAGCGGTGCCAGCCAGCAACCCCACTGCGATCTACGCATACGAGACCACCGCAAATGACAATCGCGTGGTCCGGATCAATTGGAATGGCAAGTCGCTCGGCAAGCAGACCGCAATCCTGACGGGGATCGCAAAGGCCAGCATTCATGATGGTGGGCGCATCCTGCCTGGCCCGAACAACACCCTGTTCGTCGCAACTGGCGACGCCGGGAATCCTGCTTCCGCGCAGAACTTGAAGAGTCTGAGCGGAAAGATTCTGCGCATCGATCTGCAGGGCAAGCCCACCGCTGGCAACCCATTCAAGAATTCACCTGTCTTCTCACTTGGTCACCGCAATGTTCAGGGCTTGGCTTTCGACTCCAAAGGGCAGCTCTGGGCAAGTGAGTTTGGCGAGCGGACGGCAGACGAGCTCAACCGAATTCAGCCAGGCAAGAACTACGGCTGGCCCAAGTTTGAGGGCACATCACATGACAAGGACTTCATCAGCCCCTTCACCCAATGGAATCCGACTTCGCTTGCATCCCCTAGCGGGATCGCAATCGCCAATGACAATGCCTATGTCGCCAGTCTGCGTGGAGAGGTGCTCTGGAAGGTTCCTCTTTCGGGGACCAATGCCGGTCAGCCAACTGCCGTCAAGCTCGGTGATCTGGGCAGGCTCCGCACAGTCAGCGTGGCGCCCGATGGCTCGCTGTGGTTGATCACCAGCAATACCGATGGTCGTGGCAATGTGCGCAACGGTGACGATCGGATTCTGCGCCTCACCGGCGCATAGGCCACCAGCCGCTACTGAGCAGCGGTGAACTCAGAAATGAGTGCCGCTGCATCTGGGAAGCGCTTTGCAAGTTCAACCGGATCGCCCACCACGACATCAGTTGGATCCACTCCGGGCCATTCTGTACTCGCACCCAGGAACCACTCGCCTCCACGAACGCGAGCAGTGTGAAAGGTGTTGCCCGGAATCAGGAGTTGCAAATGCTGGCCCTGGGCCAGGTCCTCACCCATGGTTTCAATCGAGTGCGTGCCATCTGGATGCAGCAAGAGGATCTCCAGCGGAAATCCCAGATAGCGGTGATACAGCTGGTCGTTGTGAATGCAGTGCAAATGCACGGGGCGATCAGGGGTCACCATGAAGTACAGAGCCGATCCCAAGGCTCGGCCAGAGTCAAAGGGCTCAGGCAGACCACCGGGAGCAATCGACTCACTGTCGACAAAACTCATGGCCACCCAGCCGCACGTTGGGTGCGGTTGCAGATTGAGCAGCGCTTGCAGTTCCTCTGGCGACGACAAGGAGTTCATCGCAAAATCCTAAATGCGCTTCAGATACGCGTGTCTGCTCAGTCCTTCGTCATCAGGACAGCCCCGGAGAAGGGACCTGTCGCATTGGCCCAGACCGCGACCTCGGCATCCTTCACCTGTCGTTCGCCCGACTCATTGCCCCGCAACTGACGCACCGACTCGATGCAGAAGTTGGCGCCGTGTCGGCGTCCCACGTTGCATGCACCACCATCGGTGTTCACCGGAAGACTGCCTCCAAGCCGCGTGGCGCCGGATTCGACAAATGACCCAGCTTCGCCCTCCCCGCAGAAGCCCAGAGCTTCCAACCACTGGAACACGATGATGGTGAATCCGTCATAGAGCTGAGCGCAGTCCACATCGGCTGGCTTAAGGTCTGTCCGCGACCACATCAACTCCGATGCGTGGTACGGCGAGTTGTGGTTCAGGTCGACCACTTTCTCAAAGCCCGCCGGCAGTATGTCGGTCGCCGAGAGGGCCGCAGACTCCACGAATACCGGCTTCTTGGCGAAGTCGCCTGCCCGCTCCTCGGTTGTGAAGATGATTGCCGAGGCCGAGTCCACCGGGTAATCGCAGTCGAGCAAGCGCACTGGCTTGCTCACGAACCGCGAATTCAGATAGTCGTCCATCGTCAAAGGGTCACGCATAAGCGCGTCGTCGTTCAGTGCTGCGTTGGCGCGCTGGGAGATCACGTGAGCGCCGAACTGTTCCTCGGTTGTGCCGTAGCGCTCCATATGCCGCTGCGCGGGGAGTGCTGAGATGGTCTGGATCGGTGTGACGGATCCAAACGGCATCGTGAATTGGGAGTCTCCACCGATCCGCATTGGACCCTGCACGGAGTCGCGCTCCTGCGCGCTGCTCAGACGCTGGTTGATGACGCGCACGGTGAGCACCGTGTGCGCTTGTCCGCTCTGGATGGCGGCGATGGCCGAGATCGCGGCATGGATATATGCCGGCCCACCCTGGTCGGAGTTGTAGAAGCTGATCGGCATGATTCCCAGCATCTGGGCCACATCCAGCGCGTCGATGAAGTCCAGGCCTGGAGGCTCGGCGCCCGCCACACCGGCGTGCAGCACGACGCCATCGATTTGATCTGCACTGATGCCGCAGTCCTCCATCGCCTTCTTGGCGGCCTGGGCGACCAGCTGGCGACGGGTCAAACCTGTGCGGCGACCGGTGGTTGAGTAGCCGACACCGATGGCGGCGACGCGATCACGCTTGGACATGCAGTCCTCCTTGGGAGCTGAGTGGTGCGACTGGTCAGGCGAGCTTGAAGAGCGGGAGGGTCAGCCCGGGGGCCACTTCCTCAAAGGTCACCTGGACGGGCATGCCGATCCGGATGTCGTCGTTGGGGTAGTCGATGAGGTTGCTCGTGATGCGGACTTCCTCGTCTTCCTCGAGGGCCACAATGATGAGGTTGTAAGGCACCTTGTCCACGTAGTAAGGGTGGAAGGGCTGCACGGTCGTGGTGTGCGAGTAGATAGTGCCACGACCTGAGACTTCTTCCGGTGCCAGATCATCCATCGACAGGCAGTTCGGGCAGATCGGCCGCGGGTAGTGGATGTACTTGCCGCAGGCACCGCAGCGCAGGATGAGCAGCTTGTGATTGGCCACACCCTCCCAGAAGAACTCGGTGAGCGCGTTGGGCTCGGGGATGGGTGGATAGTCGGCTGCAGTTGCCGACTCAGGAATGTCGATGCTCGCGGCATTCGTCATGTGTTCCTCCGCATCAGTGGCTCAACCGGCAAGAGCAGCGTGGACGCGTGCGCCGGACCTAGAGCAACGTACTGGGCTGCGCCGGGGCGCGCAGGGTTTTCCCAACGCCGAGCCTGAGACGTCCGTTCGTTCGTACGAGTACTCAGAGTGAGCGGCTAACGGGTGGGGCAAGCAGCGCCCGAGACAGATGAACTCAACGACTTGTTCATGCCGTAAACCCACGGATTCACGAGCGGGCTGCGGTATCCAGCTTTGACCGCCCGCTGCTGTGCAGCGACATCGTTCGCTACGCCGGTCGGATAGTCGGCGTGCATGGCCGTGCACGAGCTGTAAGCCTCCGCTGCGAACGTCACTGTCTGTGATTGAGTCGCGAAGGCCCAACTGGAGACCCCCACTTGGTATGCGCCTGGAGGTCGGGGCGTCCTGACGACGCCCTTGAGGATGGTGACCGTAACTGGATCGTTTTCGAAGAATCCTTCTATCACGAGTGCAAGCACAGCGCTTGTTCCCTTTTGGGACAGCGCGCAGCTGGTCACGTCGACACCCGCAGGCAGGTCCACACGGACAGCCGAAAGGGGACAGACAGGCTGCGATGCAATGGGCTTGGTGACCTTGAAGCCCTGCAATGTCACCCGGTAGACGATGTCCTGATAATCATTCTGATCGAGTGTCGCCTTGACGGCAACGGAAGTCTGCTGCGAAGGACCGTCGGCAGACACACTCACACCTGTGAGGTCGAAGTCCACGACAAATGGTGTCGCACTCGCTGGCGAAGCACCTGGCAGGAGCGTTGCACCAAACACCACTGTTCCCAGTCCGACGATCCATCGATTCATGAAGAGAATGTATCCATTCGACCAACATGAACTGAGTGTCAAACAACAGGCGCAACAAATCACGCGAATGGTGGGGCGGGCGGGGCTCGAACCCGCGACGACCAGATTATGAGCACGGAATAGGTGTCCAATAGTCGTTGCGCTGTAAGCACTTCTCGACGTAATGTCATCATCGTGCCACGTACGTGCCACTTGAGTAACACAAGTGGCACGACGTCGGGACACTTCAGGAGACGTTCGGCAGGGGGAATCGGTGGTTACGAGGAAGCCGCGCAAGCGCACGTTCGGCAGCGTTCGGCAATTGCCGTCCGGGCGCTATCAGGCGCGCTACGTCGGCGGTGACGGCCTAGCCCGCACTGCACCGCAAACCTTCACGACGAAGGCGGACGCCAACGCATACTTGGCGACGCAGGAGTCCGACATTGTTCGCGAGACCTGGAAGGCGCCGAAGCATGCGCGGGTCACGCTCGGCGATTACGGGCGAACGTGGGTCGCCCAGCGACCGATCAAGCCGTCGACCCGTGAGCGCTACCGGTCTGCATGGAATCTGCACATTGATCCGCACATCGGCACCTTGATGATTGACGATGTGAATCCGGCCGTCGTGCGCGAATGGTACGCGGCCCTGGGCGAGCACCTGCGAGCCTCTGCACTGGAAAAGGGTCGTCGCTTCCAGACAGCTGATCAGGCTGGCTCGGCAACTCTCGCCCACGCATACCGCCTCCTCAAGGCAGTCATGAACACAGCGCTGGAGGATGAGTTGATCCCGAACAACCCATGCCGCATCAAGGGAGCGAGCACTTACCGCCATGCAGAGCGTCCGACGCTTGGCATTGACGAGATCGAGGAGCTCGCGCGCCAGGTGCCCGTGCGCTACAAGGCAACGGTGTACCTGCTCGCCTGGGCCGGCATTCGTCTCGGCGAGGCCGCTGAGTTGAGACGCAAGGACATCGACCTCAAACACTCCCAGGTCCGCGTCGAGCGCGCGGTCTACCCGATCGACAGCGAGTACGTCGTACAAACTCCCAAGTCACGGGCTGGCGTACGAACGATCGTGCTGCCAGAGTTCGTCACGGAGGTACTCCGAGAGCACATGAAGGACTACTCCCCCCTCGGCCCCGATGGTCTGCTCTTCCCAACGAGATTCGGCACTTGTGCATACAACGCCATCCAACTCGCAATCACGCGCACCTTGCGCGCGATTGGCTATGAGAGTGTGCGGGTGCACGACTTGCGGCACTCCGGACAGCTACTTGCCGCGACGAACGGTGCAACCCTGACGGATCTCCAAAGACGCATGGGGCATTCGACAGTCAATGCTGCAATGGCCTACGCACACGCCTCGCGCGACAACGGCCGCAGCATCGCGGAGCGGATGAATGCGCAGCGCGCAACGGTTGTCGACATCACGTCGCGGAAGAAGTCAGTCTGACGCTGGCAGGCAGTCAGACCAGCCGGTCGGGCACCCGTCGCACTGGCTGTTCGGCGCGCGTGTCACCGCTGACCGTTGCCAGCGACCTCTCGTACTTCGTCAGCAGTGTGAACACATCCCGAGCTTCGAAGAGACGATTGCGGGCGGCACTACCGGTGGAGGTGAGCACACCCGAATCGACCAGACGAGTAACGGCGGAGTTGGCCGCTTGGAAGCTCACGCCGGTCAGCGATGCGAGATCGTCGACGGTGACCACCGGGTGTGTGAGCAGGACAGTCAACGCGCGCTCTGCTGCGCTGCCCCTTCGCGATGTCACGGCGACTCGCCACCGCGACTCAAGAGCATCCAGATCGCTGCTGAGTTGTCCTGCGTCCGCAACTGCTCGACGAGTTGCGGTGATGAAGACTTCTAGCCATTTCGAATAGGCCTCACGAGCGGTCTTGGTGCCCGGTTCGCTTAGATATCGGAAGGCCGTTAGCCCGCCGATGTAGCGGCTGCTGCTGGTCGCCAGCGCCAGGCTTACAGGCGGAACGAAGGCCGTCGCCGCATTGCGACGTCGAAGTACAACGTGAATGAGCGCACGGCCGGTACGCCCGTTGCCATCGGCGAAGGGGTGGATCGTCTCGAACTGGGCGTGGACCAGACCGGCCTGCACGACCGCTGGCATGTCGTCGCGGTTGATGAAGTCGCACAGATCGCTGATCAGCGGTTCAACGAATTCGGGAGGCGGGGGGACGTAGTCTGCGTCGCACGGGTTGAAGTTGTTCCCGCCGAGCCAGTTCTGTGTTGTTCGGACTATTCCACCCAGTTCAGGGGTTGGCGACCGGTCCATGAGTGCGCGATGCAGCGCTCGGACATGATCGTTATTCACTGCGGGCACCTTGGCAATGTCTCCGACGGCCATGCGCATCGCTTCGATGTTGCCCAGGACCGAGTCGGCTGTCTCATCGCGAGAGGGCTCACCGTGCGCGATCTTTGCCTCATGCCGGGCTAGGCGTCGCGAGCCGATCGTGAGACCTTCGATCTTCGAGGACGCCACGGCCTCGGCTCGAAGGAGGAACCGGGCCAATTGCTCAAGGTCTCCGCTCGCCGTAGCCCGCGCGTCGAACGATGCAAGTGCCACTTCGGCATCGACGAGGTCTGCAGCGAGATCACTTTCGAGTTCAAGATTCTCGACGGCCAGTTCGTCGGGGACATACGCTTGGTACCGGCACGGTTTACGCGACTTGCGCGAGCCGTAGGCATCGGGAGCCCCCTCCCAAAGGGCCTCGATCAGTCGGGACATCCTTGAACCTCCTCTCTCCTTATTCAAGTTTATATCATTATCCTTGAATAAGGGGCATTTTCATTCAAGGTTGCTGCGCTCGAACACGTCATCGCCGCACTGCTGGGACGAGCCGCCCCGCCAAGTATGCGTCGATGTCGGACCGACGTAGCCGTACGAGCCGGCCGACCTTGAGGAACGGAATGCGTCGCTCCCGGATCAGTCGCCGGACGAAATGCTCGGTGATATTCAGGTAGTCGGCTGCCTGCTCAACGGTCAGCAAGTCTCCCGACGAAGTCGGGGGCGTCGCCGATCGCCGTGGTGAACTCTCCAGGATGCTCATCCTCGTGTCCTCTCGTATGCGCGCCGGGGCCAAGTGACCTCGTAGTCACCTGCCCGTCTGCGAAACCCTTTCGGCGCCTCGCCTTGCGACTAGGCCCTCACCTCTACAACGGTGCGACCCCCTCGGTACCTCGCAAGTTGCGCCGACAATGTCTGTCACCGTTCAGGTCGACAGCATCAGGTCAGTCGTCAAACCAACACAGCTCGAACCATGCGACCCACTGAGCAGCGACGATGTAGGCCTCCGCGCTCGCGGCCGCGCCCAGGGCGCAGACGACCAAGTCCACGCATTCAAGAGCTCCTGAGTCATTGACGCCCAACCAGTGCTGAGCGTCGAAGCCCTGGCAATCCGGCAAGCACGGCTGCACTGATGACTCAAGGGCGATACTGGCAGCCCAACAGGCGACATTGCTCAGGACCGCTGAGGCGATGTGTGGCGGGATCTCGGGCACCAGGAACTCGGCCGTGAGTGCACCGGCATCTTCGAGACGATGATTGACGACTTCGGTTCGGTTCAATCCAACGACGATCATGTCTCGGCGGTTGACCGGGGTGTCGGCACACAGCGCATCCGCCACGTCGTAGAGCAATTGCATCGCGTAGCGAAGCCGGTTGAGTCCCGGCTCCCGTTCGTCGGCCGGAGACATTGCCTCGTCAAGCCATTCAATGACATCCATGAGGGTCCTTTCGCAGAGTGCTCGTCGAAGAGATGTGCTGTCACCTCTACAACGGTGTGACCCCCTTGGTACCTCGCATTTACGGCGTCACAGCGACATCCCCGAACCCGGGAAGCCCGTGCCGCTGCCGTATGACGGGCTCGCCGAGCCCCTGGCGGGTCCCAGGGCGCGGCGCGGTGAATCGAGGTGTTCCTCACGGCCGGCGAGCACCTTGTGGACTCGTTCGAGGACTTCGTCGTCGAGGTCACCGGGGTGCCACTGCGCGGCTGCTCCCATCTCTTTGTCCGTGAGGTAGTCCCGGGCATCGGCAACGAACACGGTGCGTCCACGGGCGCGGCTCGCGCTGACGTACAGGCTGGCCGCGTCCTTGGTGGGAGCAAGCGATGCAATGTGGATCTCACTGGTCTGGCCCTGCACCTTGTGCGTGGTTCCGACGTAGCCGTAGTCCAGATGCCTGAGCAGAACCCCTGGCTTCAAGCTGCGCTGCTTCCCATCTTCGAAACGCACGCAGACTTCGGCCCTGCCCGCACGCACGACTACAGCTCGGTCACCTCGGACAAGCCTGCGCGCGGGATCCCGATGGCTCAATGGAGTTCGAACGCGCAAGACCGTGCCAGGGGCCAACACTTGTTGGCCCGAGCGTCCTTGATAAATGACAGCTGCAGCCGGGTCGAGGGTGCCCGCTGCAAGTAGCTGCGCGTGGATACGGTCGTTGAGGTCATCGACCTCAGCATTGGTGACCGCATCGCACGTGACGTTGTCAGCGCCATGGGCGCTGATCGCGCGCGCCACTGTGCTAGCGACGAGATCGAGCTTGTGCTCGCGATTGCGGGCAACCAGCACGGCACCATCGGCCGTGAGCTGCTCCCACGCGGTGTCGAGATCTCGGGCATGCAAAGCGGCCGCGACCACCTGGCCCAATGCTGTGCGCTGTCGCTGGTTGCCCTGAAGTCGAATCACGGAGTCCGGATGTGCTGAGCACAGGACGTTGAAGGCGTCGCCGGCTCCCACTGCTCGCAACTGGGCATGATCGCCCTGCAGGACCAGCCGCTTGCCCTTCTGCACGCAGAAGTCGGCGACTCGCGCGAGGGTGGCAACGTCTGCCATCGATGCTTCGTCGACCACGATGACCCGAGCGGGAACAGCCTGCCCGCTGGTGATCCGATGCACCAATGCGGTGAGGTTCATCCACGGCGCACCGGACTCGTGACCTGCTGCGGAAGCGGCGCGCGTCGCGGTGGAAGTCACCAGCAGTCCGTACCTCTCGCCGTTGAATCCCATGTGAGCTGCGGCCAGCACACTGGTCTTGCCTGAACCGCCAACGCCTGAGATCAACGTGACCTGTGCGGTGCCGTCCACGATTGCATGCACTGCGCGCTGCTGTTCGTCGGACAACTGCCAGCCGCGGTCGGCCTGGAAACGGCTGATGCCCGTCCATGTTCGCCAGGTCAGCGCTGGAGCCTGGTAAGCGCTGGCCGACATGCGCTCCAACAGGCGGGCCTCGGCATCGAGTGCGGATTTGGAGATCCATTGCTGCCCACCGCTACGCATCCCGCGGTCTCGTGAATGGTGCGCACGCACGAAACCATCCTGGACAACCAAGCCAGTGATACGCGAACGTTCGGCTTCGGGCATGCCAGCAGTTGCCAGATCGACGATGGATCGGATCTTGGCCAGGCTGGCCACGGACTCGTGCTGGCAAGCGACATACGACACCCACTCGACCCAGTCTCGGTCCGACCACATCGACGGTGAAGCGAACCGCTCCCCCGTCGCGTCGCGCTCCGCCAAAAGGTCCACTCCAAGTTCCTTGGCACGCGCGCGTATCCGTTCGCGCAATCGCTCCCACGTCGGTTGCTCATCACTCTTCGCTTGGGAGGCTCGAGTTTTCGCGGCACGATTGCGGGCACCTCGACCTGACGCGGAAATGGGTTGCCCGTCGTCAGCATCGGCCTCTTCCACCAACACCGCCTGCCGGCCACGGGAGAACGCCCACAAAGTGTCGTCGCTGAATCCACCCGCCTCCCACTGCGCCGTCTGCGGGCTAAACCACACCTCCCCCAACAGGCCGCGGGCCTGGGCCTCGGCGATGACGAACTCCTGACCCCACGCAGCGAACCGCGGAGCATTCACATGCAACTCCCGGCCCCCGTCGGCCATCGTGCGCACGACCCCGTCTTGTCCGACCAGCACATTCGGCAATGTGCAATGCACGTGGAGGTGCGGGTCGCCAGTACGGGAAGACAACTCAGTGGCGATGAACCCTACCCAACCATCCGCAGGCATCAGCATGACGTTTTGGCCTTCGCCGCGGTGGCCGGTCGAGCAGAACCCGGCCTCAGCCATCAACCGTTCAAGCGCGCGCGTTGCCGCGGTCTCCATGACGTCCAGCCATTCCCCCGCCACGGCTGGATCTCCGGTCAAGGCATAGAGGCTGATCGACTTCGGCAGTGTCAAAGTCAGCTCATACCCGGCGTTGCCGACCGGCTCGCGGCGCGACGACGCTGCCTCAGCAGCTCGCCATACCTGCTCCCCCAGTTCCTCGTCGTTCAAGGATTCAAGATCGAGGGCATCCAGATCCAACTGCTGGACCGAGTCTCGATCCCGGCGCGCTGTGACCGGTCCGGTCAGGCGGGTGCGAGTCGAGCGACCAAGCGCGGAATGCAGCTCCGACTCCTCGACATTCGTGCCCGCACGCGCTGCGGCGCGAAGCAGACCGGTCGCAGTCAGGAACGACACTGACCTGTCTCGCTCCGCAGCGCGGGAAACGGCGCGCCACCAGTTGCCCGCATCCCTCGACGCGAAGACGCTCGCCGGATCAAGGCCAGCCCGACTCATAGCGACGACCACGACCTCTTGGATCGGGCCGGCAGGAACCCTCGCCAGTTGCGACCGCTGCATCTTCACCCCGCGCGTCAGATATTTGCCCGAGAAAGCGAGTTCGATGCGCAGATAGTCCACGGGGTCCGCGACGAGTTCCCCCGGACGAAAGCCGATGAGTTCCGCGGTGGCACCAGCCCCGACGAATCGCACGCGTCGCGCATCCTCGGCGCCCGCACCGACCCGATAGGCAACCTGCACGTTTCCAACGCCGGTGTTGCCGGTGACGCGGTACCAGACCTGGCCCATGCCAGCCACCGTGTGACCGATAATCGTCACCTTCGCGTGAGCCGTCATCGCGACACCCACGAATCCGGATTCCAAGCCGGATGTTGATCCTTGCTGTTGCTGGGCCTGTGGATTGTGTTCATGTCATGTCCTTCATGGTTCTCGTAGTCGATGTCGTTCATGTGCTCTGGGTGCTGTAGATCTCATGTCGTTCGGTGCTAGTTCTCTTGCAGTGGGGGTGCTCCTTTGCTTGCCACTTGTATAAAGCTGCTGCCTCCTTGGCTCCCTGCAATTTGCCCCAGGCCGGCACGACGCGGGGCTCTGCTCTATCAACGGTGTGACCCCCTCGGTACCTCGCATGTACGGTGTCGGTTCGCGTCAAATCACCGGCTTCGACGGGAGACCTCGGGCACGAGAAGGCGCTGCTATGAACGCCTCTACCTGATACGTCGCATTGATCGCCGGTCCCTAGCAAGCTCCTCGCAGGCTGGGTATGAGGAGTTAAACCCGGACGGATAGGTAGCTAGTGAATGGGCGCTTCCTTGGGGGCAGTCGAAGACGTGAATCACGCAACGCCGCCACCGACGACCTGCCCAAAGGTCCTACCCGACAGATCCCCGATCTGCGTCGTGACGAGGCTATGGGAAGCCCACCGACACGACCGGATTGGGCTCTTCCAGGGCAACGGACGTGCCCCGTACCGAGCCCCGGGCAAGTCGCTCTCGCGTCAGAAAGTGGATCACCATCTTGACCGGTGAAGACCGTTCTCGTAGTGGGTGCCCAGTGGCTGGGGATGAACCCTGGGCCGATTCCCTTGCGGCACCGGATCGGCCCGCCAACAAACCTGCATCCTGCACTGGCGAGTCCTCAACTCCCGACGGCACGCTGCCGGCGACCACGGGGCTAATAGCCGTTGACTACAGGTTTCAGCACACGCTCCCCAACAGAGTCGAATCGGTTGCCGAGGGTCGCGTACCTGATCTTCCACAATGTCATCCGGCACGCTAATGAGCCGACCGGCGGCAGGCTGGCGATTGGGCAGGTGATCGCCGCGCCCAGCTTGCCCTTCCGCAACGACGGCGCCAACTGGCGATCGCGGCACTTCCCATCTGATTCGACGCCGAGCCTGACATTTCACGCTGTCCCGCAGCGGACCAAAGCGCTGTTGTGTGACCGCGCTTGAGCGCAGCGACCCCAGTGCCGCACCCTCTCAGTCGCCAAGTCCCTCGACACCGCCGAACCTGTGGTGCCCATCTTGAAACAACCTCCTGAGCGCATTCGGTATGTCGCGCTCCATCACGCGATAGTTGATGTTTCGCTCGCCAACGACAGATTGAATGAATGTGAGGCTCCGGCTTGCGGCGTATGAATCGACTAGGTCACGACGGATGTACAGAAAGTGAGACCCAAAACCTGGCCCGGGTGCCTCGCGGTAGATCGTTGCGATCTCGCCGTTCCTGTCCAACATGTCAGACGATCCACCGACCACCCGAAGACCGAGGGCCACAGCCAGCGGCGGCGCCGGGACAACGGTGCCGCCGACCTGGTTCAGTTGACTGTGGTGGGTCTCCCACGACCATCTCCGGCAAGTGTGCTCAATGGGAATTCCGCGCTTCCAACTCCGATCGAAGTAGTCGAACGCTCGGTCACTTACCCGCCTCGGGGCGCCGCTCTTGGTGCGTACGTCACTTCCAAACGCTTGAGACCACGGAATCTCCCCGTGGTAGGTGTAGAAATCTGCGCCTGGGTCTCGGAATCCGTTGTCCCCCAGGTGCCGACCAGCGGCCACCTCCGCCTTCAGTCGTTCAACCGACCGCTTGGGCGCGAAGACTGATGTCACCCAACCCCGTAGCTCCCGTCCGTCTTCATTACCCTCGTGAATCGCAGCGTCCAGGAGCACCCAGTCGCCGGGAATCCCGTCGACCTCCGCCAACCTGAGAAGGCTTGCGTAGTCCGCATCGCCTCCGCTCTGGATCCAGTCGTAGAGTGCAATCGGAGAGGATGCGAAGACATCTCGGCGGGGAGGGTTCCACTCCGGAATGTCTGCGGGGAAGCTCGGGTCGATGTCACAGTCGCTGCTTCGCGGTTCTCGGAGCGGGTGATCCTCGAGCCTCGCTTCCGCGCATCGCAGACCGTACATCTCGAAGTACGCGATCCAGGAGTACTTCTTTCCGTAGCGATCAACCTGATAGCCATCGCGCATGTACTCCGAGTGTCGGACGATCGCTCGATCGATCTCGTTGAAGCGTTCAGTGGAGTACCCGAGTCGTCGCATCCGGTCCGCGATCTGGCGCCGCACCCCGGCATACTCACGATTCCTGAAGTCGTAGTTTCCCCGTCCATCGACGAGTCGGCCAATCGTGTAGTTGCCAAAGTCCATGTGAATCGCATGCTCCGGATCCTCGACTTCATGCCTGCGGATTCGGCCAACCGGTCGGAACGGCGATCTTGCCTGGCCGGGAGCAAGAGTCAAGAGGGTCCGGTCCTGGCGAGACAGTGCCCGGGGACGAAGCTGAACGAGGATTTGCAGCACGCCTATCGCGTATCCCCGAGTGAGCGCATGCCACGTTGAGTGGGGCGCGTCTGGACGGAGAACCAACTCCAAGAGTTGGGCGCCAAGTCGTGCAAGGCCATCGGCAAACGCCGACCGTGGGCCCATACGCGCCCAAACACGCATGCAAACGCCATACGCTGCGGCAAGCGCTCGCTCAGAGATGTACGGGTCGTTCATGGCTAGAAGAGCCACCAGCTCATCGAACAGCCAGTCAGGGTGCGCTTCTCCAATCAACACGAGAGTCCGGGTGGCGCGATCCCGCAGTACCCGGTCAGTCGTCGTCGTCAGCATTGCGGCGACCTGAATGGCGTTCACGGCGACCTGCCGCTCGACTTTGGCGTGATCTTCTCGTTCAGCCCAAGCAAGCAGTCGGTGGACGTTTGATTCGGGCTCCACAGTGCGCACGAACTCGGACCATTCAGTGTCACGTTTTGCCATTGGCATCGCCTCAAGACGGTTGCGCAGCCAATCCACTCCGAGCGGATGTTGGTCGCGCATCGCGAGACCGACAAGTACCTCGTAAGTACGTGAGCGCAACTCGGTGTCGCGTCGGTCAAGCAGAAGCGTCACCAGGACCCCCGTCTCCTGACTGAAACTCGAATGGGGGCGCCAATAGAGGCCTTCAAGGAAGGCGTCGACAAAGGGGTGTAAGAGCCGACGCTCCTTCGGCAGAAACGCCAGCAGCTCCGTGCGCCCATCCCCTCGCTCCGCGAGCCGACGGACGCGCTCTGGGAACTCGATCATCAGCGCGGATGCAATCCCCGGCTCAGCGAAGTTGCGCCCCCACCGGTCGGAGACAAAGACCGCTCCTAGCCTCCGATTGCGGAAGAAGCATCGACGCAGTCTCTCCGTCGACGAGGTGTCGAGATGTTCGTCGAGCAGGTGTCTAGCGACCAAGTGGTCGGAGAATCTCTGGTAGGGAAGCATAAAGATGTCGACATACACGCCGGATTGGTAGCGTGAGTGCTCGATGAGGAGCCCTGCCGCCTTCATATCATCGAGAATCGCTGACGCCTGAGCACCGGTGACGCCGGCGAAGGCTTGGACCTCGTCCCTTGCTTCCTCCATCGTGAGCCACTCACGGCGCTGCGAGGCGAGAACGCCCGCGAAACCCAAGCGCCCTTTGCTGGACTCTCCCTTCATTATCAGCCAACATGAGCGGCTGGGCAGACCATGTGTCCGCTCGACGTCGGCACCGACCCTCTTGACGAAGTGCTCAAGAACGTAGGTCATGCCCTTCTGGCCGGCAGCGATGTCACGCAACTTGCTCTTCTGGGATCGTCTGCTGAGGTCTTTCACGCCCTCACACATGAGCCGAAGAAAGAGCGGCCGCGAGAACTCCGCGGTGAGCAGTGGGATGTGTAACGAGGGGAGCTCGTAGTACCGGAAGAACTCGAGTTGCGCGTCGAACTCCTGCTCCTCGAATCCGGGATGGACAAGGCACACCATTCTGCTGCGTGTCCGTTGAGGAACGACGGCTATGTCGAAAGGGGTGCGGCACGACACGATCAGACCCAAGTTCGGCGACTGCCCAATGTCACGCACGAGACGAGGGAGATGATGACGCCACGCTGTCCGATCAGATTCGTTGATCGCGTCGATCAACAGTATTGAGCGCCGACCAGCTTCCCGCCCTTGTGCTTCTAGCAGCGCAACCAATGCGGCTCCACTGTCGGCCAAGCCCGTGAGCTTGGCGATCGCATCAAGCGGTGGGATATCAGTAGGGAGTGCGGTCGCGAGCACAATGAGGGCTGGAGTGCCGTCAGCGAGCGACTGAAGAGCGAAGTCGCACAGGAAGTGAGTCTTCCCCGTTCCCCACTGCCCAAGAAGCAAGACCGAACCGCAGTTCAGAATGAGGTCGCCCTCGCGCCCGTCCACGAAGACCTCGACCTCGATGAGCGCCTCGCTCAGCCGGCGCACTCCCGAAAGTCGGGATTGAAGACGGTCTCGCTCCTCCGACCTTGTGCGCTTCTGCTCTTCTGTATCCGAATCCGATACCTCATTTTCGACCGTCTGGAGTGCCCGTCCCGCCTCCTCTTCCGCCGAGGAAATCCGCTTGCGGACCACCTGAAGGTGACGTCGCACAACCAACATCGCCGGGCGGATTTCGGCAGCCCCATCGTTACCGGCGAGGCCGTCAAGGTCGGCGGCGAGTCGCTGTAGATCGATCTTCCTGCCAGCGAACAATCGATCGGCCATGAAGTTGTCCCGGTCGTATGCTGCACGCACAAGTTGCGCAAGATCTCGCACACGCTCGTCGAAGGCCGAGCCGAGCGTAAGCGCAGATGCAACTCTCTGCAGCGACTGGATCGCGAGATTTGGTGCAGTGGGGTCCAGCGAAGGCGCATAGCGGGGCCCTGCGGCAGCCAGCGTTCGCGTAGCAACACCTCCGAGTTGCATCACCAGATCCGCACTGGTCGGCACTGATATCCCTCCATCGTCAAAGGCCACAGACTGCCGTCGGCGGCTCGCGCAGGTCTCGCGCCCAGCCAGGTCTCGAATCGAATCTAGTTGTGCTCGAGACCATTTCGGAAGTGAGGCTGAAAGCCCCACATGAACTGCGTGATTGTGCGCCTCACGCGGCCGCGTCTCCCCGTATCTGTGAATCCAGCCGAAGATGTACTGCGGGAATCATCACTTCTTCCGCTGCTTCTTGGGGGCGGGGAGCGGAAGTTGACCTTCGGTCGTTAGTCGCTGATATGAAGCGAATAGGGCCGCGAGTCGCTCGGCCTCAGTGACATTTCCCTTCAGTCCGAACACAGCATCGACAGCCTTGTCGAGGGCGGCGTGTGCCTTGAGCAGCGCCGGATCCATCGCCAGTGGGTTGTACTGCTCAGCAAGAGAGCGTCCGGGGTGCTGCGCTCGCGCATCGAGTACCGCCTGACCCCCGGCGATGATCGCGACACGCTGCTCGTCCGTGAGTTGCGACAGCGGAAAGGTGTTCCACGTGGTGGTGTTTCCGAAGTTCAGCCGTGACTCCAGGCGTCCGCCGATCGTTTTCTGCCAAAGAATGAATGCCGACGAGGAGAAGATTGCGAACGCTAAGCCATCCGGGTCATCGCACTTGTAGATCTTGTTTCCCGCGATTACCTCGGCACTTAGCAGAGCGCACGTCGCCCAACGCCGAGTTTCGCCAAACACCGACGGGATGGCGACGTACGGCGCCGAAGGCTGCGATCGTTGTCCGAACAGATGAGGAGTGTTGGCCATGTCGCGCGTCGATGCCGCCGTGGATGCTGCGCGGAACGCCCGAACTGCGTCGATTCTGCGCTTCAACACGGGCGACCTGGCAATGTCGGCGGGGTCGAGGTCGACAAGCCACAGGCACCACCGGGGAATGTCATGAATGAGTTCCTTGCCCATGACGAACCGACGGAGATACTTCGCAGCGACAGGGTCGGCCGCCACCTCGTCGTAGCACTCAGCATCGATGATGAGGTTGCCGCCGTCACGGGGCATGCTGCCCATTGCGACGAGCGGCAGATCAGGGCTCAGAGGCTTCCGGCGCTGCTCGACCAGCAGGTTGGGACCATCGACCAGGTAGCCATTGATCCCCTCGCTCACGGCGAGTTCCGTCGCCGACCCGTGCGGGTCGGAATAGGCGAAGATCCGTGCGCGTGTTTTGGGCATCTTGTCAAAGCCGACGATGACGCAGTGCACGGCTGCCGCTTTGGGCGCCTCGCTAGTCCAGGCGAATGTCCGGTGGGCGAAGCCGATCCGCCACCCGTTGGCGAAGATCGGTCCGAACAGTGCCGGCACCGGTTCGCCCTGGGTGACGGAGTTTGTCGAGACGAAGGCAAACTGACCTGCGTAGCCTGCGCGCTGGAAGAGTTCGAGTGATTTCGCGTACCAGCCGGTGACGTAGTCGAGGCGGCCGATGTCATTGCGATGCCACGCGTCGCGCAGTTCTTGCGCTTGCTGCTCTACGCGGGTTGCGTGCCCCAGGAACGGTGGGTTGCCCAGGACATAGAGGTGCTCGGTCGGCTCGACAATCTCGGTCCAGTCAGTGCGCAGAGCATTAGCAACGGTGATAGAACGGACCTTGTTCAGCGGCAGGGAGTCGGGGCCGTCGCCG
>JAUSQD010000187.1 GCA_030652695.1 Actinomycetota bacterium | reverse complement strand
CATTGCTCGACATGATTCGCTACGTGGACTCTGAGCTTGGACCCACGTGGACAGTTGAATATGGCGACCCGAGTGACCCCGAGCAGTTCAGGTGGCTCATCGACTACTCGCCGTACCACCGCGTCACCGAGGGAGTTGACTATCCGGCAACGATGATTGCCGTATTCGACAACGACACCCGTACGGACCCGATGCATGGTCGAAAGATGGCGGCTGCACTGCAGGCCGCGACATCAGGTCAGCGCCCGATCTTGCTTCGCGCCGAGGGCGATGTTGGTCATGGAGCACGGTCAATGAGCAAGTCAGTTCAAGAATCTGCTGAAACACTGTCCTTTATGGCGCGGTGGACAGGCATGCAAGGCTGATCATGTCGTCTATGCCGCTCGCCGCCGAGCCACCAACGTGGGATTCGATCTGGGCCACCATCGCTGACTGGCCTTGGCACATTCCACTGAAGCTGCTCATCATCGTGATCAGCGCGATTGTCGCGCAATTGATCATCACTCGAGCGATTCGCAAGGTCGTCAAGAGCATGGTGTCCCACTCTCGCGCTCCACGGCCCAGTGATCTTCGCTCGCTCGACAGCACTTCGGAACTGACGGCCGTCGTGATGACTCAGCGCACGGAGCAGCGCGCGCAAGCCATCGGCGCGCTGTTGCGAAGCATCTCCATTGTCACCATCTGGACAGTGGCCGTCATGACGATGCTCACAACAGTGGGCATCAATCTCGCGCCACTGCTCGCAAGTGCCGGCGTACTGGGCGTGATCCTCGGCTTCGGAGCTCAGCAATTGGTAGCCGACTACCTGGCCGGCGTCTCGATGATCTTTGAAGACCAACTCGGCGTCGGGGATGTCGTCAATGTTGGAACGGTGACTGGCACAGTCGAGGACGTTGCCCTGCGCTGCACTCGAATCCGCGACTTCGACGGAACTGTCTGGTACATCAGAAATGGCCAGATGGCATTTGTGGCCAACCAATCCAAAGGTTGGACAATCGCGCGTATCGACTTTCCACTTTCCTACGATGCGGACCTGGATCAAGTGCGTGCAGTGATCGACGCCGAAGGCCAACGGATGACGAACGACCCACAGTACGACCGCATTCTTCTTGACGCACCTACCTATGCAGGCGTGGAAATCGTTCGCGGCGACGCGGTCATCATCCGCATCATCGCCAAGACCGCGCCCGAGCAGCAGTTCATCGCCACGAGGGTGCTGCGTCAGGCGATGAAGCGGGCTTTGGACGAAGCAGGTATCAAGATGCCGGTGCAGACAGTTCGCTTCGCGCAGGATCCGCATGACGGAGCCTTGGGGCACTCATGACAGATCCCAAGCCGACGCGCCCGTGACTCTCTGCCTTGTCACCGGCGCGACTGGCTACGTCGGCGGCCGTCTGATTCCAGCATTGCTCGAACAGGGATTCTCCGTGCGCGTGCTTGCTCGTTCGCCTGAAAAGCTTCGAGACATCCCGTGGGTCAATGACGTCGAAGTTGTCGCGGGCGACGCATCGGAACCCACAGCAGTCAACTCCGCACTCACCGGAGTCGACGTTGCCTATTACCTGCTGCATTCCTTGCAGCAGGGTTCGCAGCTTGAAGACGCAGAAATCTCGATGGCACAGACCTTCGCAACAGCCGCCGCGCAACAGGAGATCGATCGGATCGTCTACCTGGGTGGCCTGGTGCCACCGCTCAGCGAGGAGAAGATGTCTCCACACATGCGATCGCGCATGAACGTGGGCCTGACCCTGCGTGAGTCAGGCATTCCCACGATCGAACTACGAGCAGCAATGATCATCGGTTCAGGTTCTGCCTCCTTTGAGATGCTGCGCTATCTCACCGAACGACTGCCGGCGATGATCACGCCACGGTGGGTACGAACCAAAACTCAGCCAATCGCAATCCGCGATGTCCTTCGCTATCTCGTGGCCTGCGCATCCTTCCCCGACCAGCTCAGCAGAACCTTCGACGTGGGTGGGCCTGACGTGCTCAGCTATCAGCAGATGATGCAGCTCTACGCAAAAGTTGCCGGCTTGAAACGCCGCATCATCTTGCCCATCAATCTGCTGTCCCCTGAGCTCTCCAGTCACTGGGTCAATCTCGTCACACCAGTTCCGCGCTCGATCGCGCGACCGCTGGTGCGATCGCTGAAGCACGTCGCTGTGTGCTCAAATGACGACATCAAGGCGTTTGTCCCTGATCCGCCGGAGGGATTGCTCAGCTGCGAACAGGCCATCCGCGCGGCCTTGGCACGCGTGCAGGATGCCAAAGTCACCACTCGCTGGAGCGGCGCGTCACTGCGCAACACCCCAAGTGAGCCCCTCCCGAGCGATCCTGACTGGTCAGGGGGCAGCCTGTACAACGATGTGCGAGAACTGCAATGTGCTGCATCCCAGACTGCTCTCTGGCGCGCTGTCGAACGCATCGGCGGAGAGCATGGCTGGTACGCGGGCAATTTCCTGTGGCGGCTGCGCGGCTTGCAGGACAAAGTGATTGGCGGGGTCGGGCTCAGACGAGGGCGACGTGATCCCAACACCGTCATGGTCGGGGAACCCCTGGACTTCTGGCGCGTCGAAGAGCGTCAAGCTCCGTCGCTGCTTCGCCTGCGCGCTGAGATGCGCTTGCCCGGCAGGGCATGGCTGGAATTTCGAGTGTCGGCCAATGCTGATGGCACTTCCACCTTGCGTCAGCGGGCAGTCTTTTTGCCACGTGGGCTCGCTGGTCATGTCTACTGGTGGGCAGTCGCGCCCTTCCATGCATTCATATTCCCGCCGATGGCACGCGGGATCGTGCATCACGCAGAAAGCACGCCTGACCTATCAGGCACAATCGCCACGTGACTACCGAACCCACGCCATATGAGCTCTTTGGTGGCGCAGACTTCTTTCACAGCCTTGTGCACTCCTTCTATGCCAAAGTCGCGACCGACGAGATCCTGCGACCCATGTACCCGCCGGGTGACCTCGCACCGGCAGAAGACCGTCTCCGGATGTTTCTGGAGCAGTACTGGGGCGGACCCAAGACCTACGGCGAGCAGCGTGGCCATCCGCGTCTTCGCATGCGCCATGCCGACTTCCATGTCGACTCCAAGGCACGCGATCGATGGCTCGTGTTGATGCACGCCGCTCTGGAAGAGCAGGACATTGCGCAGGAGTACGGGCAGGAGCTCTGGGACTACCTGGCTTCAGCGGCCTTTGCAATGCAGAACGTCGACGACGATCTGCCAGGCGCCACGACTTAGGCCGACTGCTCCATTGCCTCGGTGAGCAGCGCGCGCACATCATCTGGAATCGGGCACGAGGCTCCGGCAGACGTGGCCACCATGGTGCTCTTGGCCTCCAGCGATACTCGACCCTGCTCGTCATAGAGCACGTAGTTGATGTCGTATGAACTGTTGCCAATGCGCGAGACCCAGGCATCAATTGGCACCAGTTCGGTGCCGTGCAGCAGGGAGACTTTGTAGTTGATCTCCATCTTGGCCACCACCTGACCAAAGGAAGCCGCGCGCTCCTTGAGCAGCACATTCTTCAGATTCACGCGAGCCTCTTGAATGAACTGGCTGTAGTTCACGTTGTTCACGTGGCCCTGTCCATCAAGATCGCTGATGCGACGCTGCATCATCAGTCGTACGACAGTCATGTCTACCCTCGAGTCAGTTTGCGATATGTGGCGCGATGCGGACGAGCCGCTTCTGCACCCAGTCGCTCGACCTTATTGGCTTCGTAGCTCTCGTAGTTGCCTTCGAACCAAAACCATTCAGATTCGCCCTCGTAGGCCAAAATATGTGTGGCAATCCGGTCCAGGAACCAGCGATCATGCGAAGTGATCACCGCGCAACCGGGGAATTCAAGCAGTGCATTCTCCAGTGAGCCCAGGGTTTCCACATCGAGGTCGTTGGTCGGTTCGTCAAGCAGCAGCAGGTTGCCGCCCATCTTCAAGGTCAACGCCAGGTTCAAGCGGTTGCGCTCGCCACCCGACAGCACTTTTGCTGCCTTCTGCTGATCTGGCCCCTTGAAGCCGAACACTGAGACGTATGCCCTGGATGGCATCTCGACATTGCCGACCTTGATCCAGTCCAGACCATCAGAGACGATCTCCCACACATTCTTGGAGGCATCCAGTCCGGAACGGTTCTGGTCAACATACGAGAGCTTGACGGTCTCACCGATCTTGAGCTCACCGGTCGTCGGCTGGGCATCCGGATCACCCTCACTCGTGGCAGCGTCCACGATCATCTTGAACAGGGTCGTCTTGCCGACGCCATTGGGGCCAATGACACCGACGATGCCGTTGCGCGGCAAGGTGAAGCTGAGGTTGTCGATCAGGATGCGATCACCAAAGGCCTTGGTCAGCCCGTTTGCCTCGACGACAACCGATCCAAGGCGGGGGCCTGGCGGAATCTGGATCTCTTCCATGTCGAGCTTGCGGGCCTTGTCGGCCTCGGCGGCCATCTCCTCGTAGCGATCAAGTCGAGCGCGACTCTTGGTCTGACGTGCCTTGGCATTGGACCGCACCCACTGGAGTTCGTCGGTCAGGCGCTTTTGCAATTTGACGTCTTTTTGGCCTTCAACCTTCAAACGGGTGGCCTTGGTCTCCAGATACGTGGAGTAGTTGCCTTCGTAGGGGAAAGCACGACCGCGGTCCAGTTCCAGAATCCACTCGGCGACGTTGTCCAGGAAGTACCGATCGTGGGTGATCGCGATGACGGTGCCGGGGTACTTCTCCAGGTGCTGTTCCAGCCACTGCACGCTCTCGGCGTCAAGGTGGTTGGTGGGCTCGTC
>JAUSQD010000186.1 GCA_030652695.1 Actinomycetota bacterium | reverse complement strand
GACGAGCCCACCAACCATCTTGACGTCGACGTCATCGCCTGGCTCGTGGATCATCTGAAGTCACGGCCAAAACTGGCCGTTGTGGTGGTGACCCATGATCGATGGTTCCTGGATGCCGTGTGCGAGCGCACCTGGGAGGTGGTGCAGGGTCAGGTCGAGGAGTATGACGGCGGCTACTCGGCATATGTGCTGGCCAAGGCTGAGCGCGATCGACAGGCGTCTTCGTCAGAAGCTCGCCGGCAGAATCTCTTGCGCAAGGAGCTTGCCTGGTTGCGACGTGGAGCTCCTGCCCGCACCTCGAAGCCCAAATTCCGCATCGACGCAGCCAATGAGCTGATCGAGGGTGAGCCCCCTCCTCGCAATACAACTGAACTGCTGGCCTTCGCCGGTGCACGTTTGGGCAAGTCAGTCTTTGAGATTCGAGACGTCACCATGGACGTTGCCGGCCGAACCCTGCTTGAGCACGTCACCTGGAATATCGGACCAGGGGACCGGATTGGGCTGCTCGGCGCCAACGGGGCAGGCAAGACCTCGCTGATCAGATTGCTGCTGGGTGAATTGCCCCCAGCCAAGGGCAAGCTGGTCACCGGGGTGACAGTCAAGCCCGCCTACCTGTCTCAGCATCTTGAAGAACTCAATCCCGCTTGGCGTGTCCTTGAAGCCGTGGAGAAGGTCGCCAATCGAGTCGAGATCGGCAAGGGGCGCGAACTGACCGCCTCGCAGCTGTGCGAGCGTCTTGGCTTTGGTGCCGACGGGCAATGGACCCCGGTCGCGGATCTCTCCGGTGGCGAGCGTCGTCGCCTGCAGCTGACTCGCTTGCTCATGGGTGGTCCCAATGTTCTGGTGCTGGATGAGCCCACCAATGACTTTGACGTTGAGACCCTGACTGCCCTTGAGGATCTGTTGGACAGCTTTGGCGGAACCCTCATCGTGATCTCTCATGATCGCTACTTCCTTGAACGAGTCTGTGATGACACCTATGCGCTGCTGGGCGATGGCGGCCTCGCGCATTTGGTGGGTGGAGTTGACGAATTCATCGAGCGCCGACGCGCGTCGCGGGGCGTCAGTGAGCAGGCTCAACCCAAGAAGGGCCAGTCCAATGCGGCTGAGCGCCGAATTCTGGAGAAGGATCTCGCGCGCATCGAGCGCTCGCTGGCCCGCTTGGACACCGATGAGGCAACCATTCATGGTCAGATGGCCGAGACTTCGACCAACCAGGTCTTGCTTGAAGAGTTGAACCGCAAGCTGCAGCAAATGAGCAGCAAACGGGATGGGCTCGAAGCAGAGTGGATCATCGCGGCCGAGGCTCTCAACTGAGTCTCGCCGCTAGACTCCCAATCGTGACTTTGCCCCAGCGTGCTATTGGTGACCTGCTTGTTTCTGCTGTCGGAGTTGGCGGCATGCCGATGTCCTTCCCGGGGAACATCGACAAGCGTGAACAGACCATTGCGACCCTTCATCGGGCCTTGGACATCGGTATCACCCTCATCGACACGGCAAACATTTATGCCCCGTCGGCGAATGCGATCGGACACAACGAGATGCTCGTCGCTGAGGCCCTGCGCACCTATACGGGTCCTGCGGATCTCAACGCGGTGCTCGTGGCCTCCAAGGGCGGCATCACTCGCGAGTCGGGCGGCATCTTTGGGTCCGATTCAAGCCCTGCTGGCCTGCGTGCCGCATGCGAAAAGAGCTTGGTGTGCTTGGACGTTTCACAGATTCAGCTCTACCAGCACCACCGACCTGACCCAGAGTTGGACTATGCCGACCAGATGCGCACCCTGTTGTCGCTGAAGGAAGACGGCCTGATCGCTCGCATTGGTCTTTCCAATGCCAGCAAGGAGCAAATCGACATTGCGATTGGCATCCTTGGCGGGCCCAAGGACAACGGTGTGGTGTCGGTTCAGAATCAGTACTCACCCCGCTTCCGCAAGCAGCGCGATGCACTCGATCACTGCGCTGATCTCGGCATCGCCTATCTGCCTTGGTCACCTCTGGGTGGCGCCAGTGAAGCCAGCGAGGTCGGTTCCAAGTACAAGGACTTCGCCGAGGTAGGCGAAGAAGTCGGAGCCACCGCGCAGGAAGTCACCTTGGCCTGGCTGCTGGCGATGTCGCCAGTGGTGATCCCGATCCCTGGAGCCACTCGCCCGGCAACTGTGGATTCGATCGTGAAGTCCGCAAGCATCGTACTCTCGCCCGCGCAGCAAGCTCGCCTCGATGCGACCACGCCTGCCTAGTGTCTTCGCAGGCTGAAAGCACGGGTAATGGCATGAGCGATACAGGTGGCAGCCCACGCAAGGTGCTCATCATTGGATCCGGCTTTGGCGGGCTGCGCTGCGCGCGTGAACTCAGCAAGTCCGATGATGTCCACGTCACGCTCATCGACCGCAACCCATATCAGCTGTTTGCTCCATTGCTCTATCAAGTTGCCACAGGTGGGCTTTCCGAAGACGACATCGCGTACTCAGTGCGCGGAGCGATCCCCGGTGTTGACTTCCGGCGCGGCGATGTGGTGCGCATCGACATCGAGCGAAAGAACATTCGACTCGAAGACGGAACCGTGTTGCCGTTCGACGATCTCGTCCTTGCGACGGGCAGCACTGGCACCACTTTTGGCGTTGCGGGTGTCGCTGAGTATGCGCTGCAAATGAAGACGATGGCTCAGGCGCGGGCGATTCGCAATCAACTGCTCTCGATCTACGAGGCGATTGAGAATGGTCAACGCCCCAAGGAGCATTTGCGCGTAGTCGTGGTGGGTGGTGGCCCAACCGGAGTTGAAGTGACCGGTGCTGTTGCTGAGTTGCAGCGGTCGATCAAGCGGGAGTTTCCCGATCTTGCGGGCGCTGCCAGTGTCACTCTGGTCGAGGCAGGTCCTCGTCTGCTTCCCTCCTTCAGTGAGAAGTCCAGTGCGCATGCGAAGTCAGAACTGGAAGAGCTTGGTGCCCGGGTGATGGTGGACGCTGCGGTCGACCGGATGTACCCCAATGACGTGCATCTGAAGTCAGGTGAAGTGCTGACGGCTGGCACCATCGTGTGGGCTGCAGGCGTGGCAGCGCATGAGGAGTGGGCTTCCCTAGGCGTGGCGGACCGGATGAATCGGCTGCGCGTGAAGCCCACCTTGGAACTGGTCGATCATGTGTGGATCATCGGAGACGCCGCCTGCCTGGATGGTCCTGAAGGTCGACCGCTGCCGATGATTGCGCCGGTCGCCATGCAGATGGGCCGTCATGTTGCGGCGCAGATCAAGGCGCAGATTGCTGGCGAGCCGCTCACGAATTTCAAGTACAAGGACAAGGGCCAGATGGCGACCATCGGTCGACGTCGAGCGGTGGTGGAGGCCAAGGGGCTTCGTCTGCACGGCACCATCGCGTGGATGGCGTGGCTCGGGCTTCATGTGTTCTACCTCGCCGGCGGACGCAATCGCATCAGTGTGGTTGCCAACTGGATGTGGAACTACGTCGTCTGGGGCGTAGGTGCGCGCCCAGTTGTGATTGATTGAGGCGAGTGGCTACTTTGCGATCTGCGTGATCTCTACGGTGACGCCGAGAGCACCGCTTCGACCACCTGCGTAAATGCCCTTCAGCGGTGGGAGATCACCGTAATCGCGACCGCGAGCCACAACCACGTGCGCAGCGCCCACGCGGCGATTGTTGGTCGGGTCAATGGGATTCCAGCCTTGATCCCAGTACTCAACCCAGGCGTGAGATTCGCCGACGACAGTCATCCCCATCGCGGCTTCCTCGGTGTGCAGATATCCGCTGACGTAGCGCGCGGGTATCTGCAAGGCGCGCAGGATCGACAGCATCGCGTGCGTGAAATCCTGGCAAACCCCTCGACCTGCTGCCCAGGCTTGGCCAGCAGTCGTTGAGACATTGGTGGCGCCGGGGGTGTAGACGATCTGATTGCGCACCGCCTCCATCGCCCCTCGCACGGCGATGGCTGGACTGCCGACATGACGCAGTTCGCGCACGATCGCCAGACGAGATGGATCCTCTTCGGGTGAGTCAACGAAGGTGGTGTTGGTCAGGAATTCAGCCCACCGCTCCTGGGTCTCCATGCTGTGCACGCTGTGCCAGGAGCCACCCTCCTTGGGATCGCGCATCGGTGGAATGTCCACGGTGCTCGTCGAGGTGATCTGGAGCATGCGATGTGGAGTGTGCACATCGAAGCTCTCGACCAGTGCTCCCCAGTAGTCGGTGTAGTTCTGCACATTCGCGTAGGGCTCAACTATCAGGCTGTGGCTGAGCAGCACCTGTCCGTCTTCGCTGATCGGCGTCATCCGCACTTCATTGAAGGAAGCCTCAACCGGGGCCGAGTACTGGTAGCCGGTGTGGTGGGAGATCTGCAGACGACGGCCCATGCGTGGGGCATCCATCAGGGGTTCGGCACTCATTAGTGGCTCCAGACGAGGGTGCCGTGCTGGCGGAAGAAGGCACGATTGACTTGATCAGATGCACGCACCGCAGCCTGGCGTGACTCGGAGATCAGTCGGTCGATTTCCTTGGGGTCATCACTGGTGGTGTATTCCAACGCTGAGCGGAGCATGCCGACTTCACGCAGCAGCGTTCCTCCGTCGCCAACCCCGCGACGTTCCAGTTCGCGCACCGCGAGTTCGGCGTCGCCAGCGCACACCCGCATGGAACGCGGGAAGGTCTCATCAAGCACGAGGAACTTGCGCACGTCGGTGCCCTGCAAAGGTGCCCGCGTGCGAAGAAATGCAGACAAGGCTCCAGCTGCTCGCAGCACTGCAAGTGGGCCAGAGTTCGGCCACAGCTGTTCGTGGCGCATGGCCAACAGCCTTCCCATCATGTCGATGCGTTCGATCTGACGACCCAGCATCATGAAGTAGTAGGCCTCATCGCGTGACATCGTCCAGTCGATGACTCCATTGATGACAAACAGCCGTTCGAGCACTCGGTGCAGACCCACACCGGGGCTGGATGAGTGGGTAAGGCCTCGCGACAGAAACAGGTGTGCAGCGTTGAGCGCTTCGAAGGTGTCGGCAGACAGCGAGTCGCGAATGGCACGAGCGTTGTCCCGTCCGGCACTGACGGCACCAGTGATGGTGGCGGGCAGTCCTGTTTCACCCACAACACTGCGCACCAACAGCAGTCCATCTTCAACACCAATGTGTGGCATGGACAGGGCATCGAGCAGGATCGCGCAGGCCATGGGCTCAGAGATCGACTGATCCTCAACGATGAGCTGGTAGTGCTCGCTGAGAATGCGCGTCGTTCCCTCAGCTCGCTCGATGTAGCGACCCAGCCAGAAGAATGACTCTGCGATTCGGCTCAGCATGTGGCGCCGCCCTGCTGCTGCTGACGTTCCTGCTGCAGCATCCGCTCGTCGTGCGCAACTGGTGCATCAACGCGATCGGGGATGTCCATGTCGACCATCGCGGCGCGCGGAACCTCGCGAGGGATTGGACGATCAACAGTTTGTGCATCCTCCAGCACCCAGGTGTCCTTGGAACCGCCGCCTTGACTTGAGTTCACCACGAGGCTTCCCTCAGGCAGCGCCACACGACTCAACCCGCCCGGCAGCACGTAGACATTTGTACCGTCGTTTACAGCGAAAGGCCGCAGATCAACATTTCGAGGCTTGATCTCGCCGTCCTCAACA
>JAUSQD010000178.1 GCA_030652695.1 Actinomycetota bacterium | reverse complement strand
TCCTATCGCGGCATGGGCTCACTGGGTGCGATGCAATCGCGCGGTGAGGGTCGTTCGTACAGCAAGGATCGCTACTTCCAAGACGATGTGCTCAGCGACGACAAGCTCGTTCCTGAGGGCATCGAAGGCCTGGTGCCCTACCGCGGCCCGCTCACTGCGGTTGCGCATCAACTCGTTGGCGGACTTCGCGCGGCCATGGGCTACTCCGGAGCCGAGACGATCCCTGATCTCCAAGAGCGCGGCCGATTCGTCCGCATCACATCAGCCGGACTGCGTGAGTCGCACCCCCATGATGTGCAAATGACCATCGAAGCTCCGAACTACACCGGGCGTTAGGCGAACATGGACACCATCGAGATCGGTGGGACTAAGCGTGCCCGTCGCGGCTACACCTTCGACGAGATCGCCATTGCGCCCAGTCGGCGCACACGTGATCCGCAGGCGGTTTCCACCAACTGGCAGATCGACGCCTACCAGTTCAGCCTGCCATTCATTGCTGCCCCGATGGATTCCATCGTCAGTCCATCGACTGCCCAGCTGCTGAGTCAGCAGGGCATGCTCGCAACCCTGAATGTCGAGGGCCTCTGGGGTCGCTATGCCGATCCGCTGCCCTTGCTTCAGGAGATCTCTGAACTCTCTGACTCTGATGTTGCGCTGCGCCTGCAGCAGATCTATGCGGCGGCCGCAGTTGATCCCGATCTCGTGGCAACCCGAGTCAGGGAATTGAAGGCATCAGGCATCACTGTTGCAGTTGCCGTCAGCCCACAGGCAACAGCGGTGCTCGCTCCACTTGTCGCGAAGTCTGGTGCCGACATCGTCGTCATTCGCGGCACAACCGTGTCTGCAGAACATGTGACGCGCGATGAAGAGCCCTTGAATCTCAAGCAGTTCATCTATGAACTCGAAGCCCCAGTGATTGTCGGCGGTTGCGCGACGTACCAAGCAGCGCTGCACTTGATGCGCACAGGCGCAGCAGGAGTGCTCGTTGGCTTTGGTGGCGGTTCTGAATCCACCACTGCAGACGTGCTGGGAGTGCGAGTGCCGATGGCAAGCGCGATCGCAGAGATCGCTGCCGCTCGTCGCGACTACCTCGATGAGTCCGGTGGTCGATATGTGCATGTGATTGCCGACGGTGGGCTTGGCCGCAGCGGTGACATCGTCAAGGCCTTTGCCTGTGGCGCTGATGCAGCAATGCTCAGCTCAGTCCTGGCTCGCGCAACCGATGCTCCAGGTCAAGGCGCGCACTGGGGCGCAGAGGCCTGGCATGCACAGCTGCCTCGCGGCCAGCGTAACCCCTTGGAGCAGGTCGGCACCTTCGAGGAGATCCTTCACGGACCATCAAGGCGTGCCGACGGAACCATGAACATTGCAGGTGCGTTGCGCAAGGCGATGGCAACAACGGGCTACAGCGAACTCAAGGAGTTCCAGCGCGTTGAGATGGTCATCGGCGGCTCATAGCAGCCATGACCGATCTCCAACCGCAAACCGAGGCAGCTGCGCCGCCACGATCGTTCATCTGGTGGTCGATCGCGGCAACGGCTCTTTGCTTTGCGCCCCTGGGAATCGTGGCGATCTGGTTCAGCTTTCGCACCCTGCGTGCCATCGATCACGATGACCTTGCCAAGGCCAAAAGGTCGAGCAGAGTTGCTCGCCGCTGGTTGATTGCGGCGGTAGTCGTGGGCTTCATCATCAATCTGACCTTGCTGGTCATCTTCGGGCTGATGGGCGCTTTCAGCACCTGATTGACCCTGCCGCACGCTGACTAGGATTTGCCTGTGAGCAGCCAGCCGACCGTCCTCGTCGTTGATTTTGGCGCTCAATACGCCCAGCTGATTGCGCGTCGCGTGCGCGAGGGCCAGGTCTACTCAGAGATCGTTCCGTTCACGATCACGGCTGCGGAGGTTGCAGCGAGGAAGCCTGCTGCAGTCGTGCTCAGTGGTGGCCCGTCGAGTGTCTACGACGACGGCGCCCCGCAGCTTGATCCCGGCATTCTTGAACTCGGCATCCCGGTGTTCGGCATCTGCTACGGCTTCCAGGCGATGGCCCAGGCTCTTGGCGGCACCGTTGCCAACACTGGTGGACGCGAGTACGGACGGACACAGCTCGAAGTGAGCCAGGCAGGCAAGCTCTTTGCCGGACTTCCAGCTGCGCAACAGGTCTGGATGTCCCATGGCGATGGCGTCACCCACGCGCCTGAAGGATTCACGGTGACAGCCAGCACTCCTGGAGCCCCGGTCGCAGCGTTCGAAGATGCCACACGCAAGCTCGCCGGTGTGCAGTTCCACCCGGAGGTGCTGCACAGCGAGCAGGGCCAGGCGATCCTGGTGAACTTCCTCCGAGATATCGCTGAACTGCCGCCGACGTGGACGATGTCCAATGTCATCGACGAGCAAGTGACACTCATCCGTGCAAAGGTCGGCAGCGGTCGAGTGATCTGTGGACTGTCAGGCGGTGTGGACTCAGCAGTCGCCGCAGCACTCGTGCAGAAGGCAGTCGGTGATCAACTCACCTGTGTGTTCGTCGATCACGGACTGTTGCGCAAGGGTGAAGCCGAGCAGGTTGAACGCGATTACGTCGCTGCCACTGGGATCAAGCTGGTTGTCGTTGACGCACAGGAGCAATTTCTTCAGCACCTCGATGGTGTGACTGACCCCGAGCAGAAGCGCAAGATCATCGGACGTGAGTTCATCCGCGTGTTCGAGGCAGCTGAACGCGAGGTGATCGCACAAGCCGGTGCATC
>JAUSQD010000177.1 GCA_030652695.1 Actinomycetota bacterium | reverse complement strand
GTGTCTCCCCCGTCGCGCGGTCGACCCCAGACCGGCGCCCGGTTTCATGTTCAGTAGCTCTGGAGGACCCTGTCGTGTTTGAAGCCTGTGCCGAGCTCGTCAAGGAGTACGGCGAGCTCGAACTGCGCCTGTCAGATCCAGCAGTCCACGGCGACCAGACACTGGCGCGCAATCTCGGCAGGCGCTTTGCCGAACTCGGGCCGGTTGTTGCCGCCTACCGCGAGTGGTTCTCACTTCAAGATGACGTCGCAGCGGCAACCGAGCTTGCCGCTGATGACGAGGCATTCGCTGCCGAGTTGCCCCACCTGGTTGCCAGCGAGCAGGCCGCAGCCGAGCATCTGACGACCTTGCTGCTTCCGCGGGATCCGATGGACGACAAGGACGTCATTTTGGAAATCAAGTCAGGAGAGGGCGGGGAGGAGTCTGCGCTCTTCGCAGGCGACTTGGCGCGCATGTACCTTCGATATGCCGAGAGGCGCGGATGGATCACTGAGGTGATTGAAGCGGTCGAATCGGACCTTGGCGGCTACAAGGACGTTGCCATCGCAGTGAAGAGCAAGGGCATTCCCCAAGCAGGCGAAGCGCCCTTTGCCCGACTGAAATTCGAAGGCGGAGTGCACCGAGTCCAACGAGTGCCGGCTACTGAGTCTCAGGGGCGCATCCACACCTCTGCTGCAGGGGTATTGGTGCTACCCGAGGCAGAAGACGTCGAAGTCGAAATTGACCCGAGCGACCTGCGCATCGACGTGTATCGCTCATCTGGTCCTGGTGGACAAAGCGTGAATACCACCGACAGTGCCGTGCGCATTACCCATCTTCCGACTGGGGTTGTGGTCTCCTGTCAGAACGAGAAGAGTCAGCTGCAGAATAAGGAGTCGGCCATACGCATTCTGCGAGCACGCCTGTTGGCTGCCGCTGAAGAAGCAGCGGCCAAGGACGCATCTGACGCGCGTCGCTCTCAGGTGCGCACCGTCGACAGGAGCGAACGCATCCGTACCTACAACTATCCCGAGAATCGACTGAATGACCATCGTGTCGGCTTCAAGTCACACAATCTGGATCAGATTCTCGATGGTGATATCGATGCAGTCATTCAGGCTTGCATTGATGCCGACAATGCCGCGAAGCTGGCTGTGGGTGGCGGCAAGTGAGTTTCGACTCGGTTCCGACAACCGGCGGTCGCGAATCTATTCGCGATGTGTTGTTTGACACCGAGCGCCGTCTCACCGCAGCTGGCGTCCCTTCGCCGTCTGCTGATGCAGGGCAAATCGTTGCCTTTGCATTGGGCATTCCACGCAATCGCTTGATCTTGCAGGACTCGGTCGATTCCGAGCAACGCGTCCAGATCGAACGACTGATGACTCAGCGCCTGTCGAGAGTCCCCTTGCAGCACCTGCTCGGCTCGACGGGGTTTCGGCGAATTGATCTTGCCGTGGGCTCGGGCGTGTTCATTCCCCGTCCCGAAACCGAACTCGTTGCAGAAGCCGCCATCCGTGAGCTCCAAAGCCAGCCAATCGGTTCGCGCATCGCGGTGGACCTCTGCAGCGGAAGTGGTGCGATTGCAATTTCCCTGGGAATGGAAGTCGACAATTCGCGCGTGCACGCCGTGGAATTGTCGGTGGAAGCGCTGGTCTGGACTCGCCGCAATGTTGCTGCGTACGACGATGACTTGGCCTCCAACGGATCACGCGTTGAAATCATTCATGACGACGCTGCGATCGTCGCCGACAAGGATCACCCGCTATCGCGATTGCTTGGTCAAGTGTCAGTCGTTGTCAGTAATCCGCCGTACATTCCGGACTCCATGATTCCGCGTGAAGTCGAGGTGCGCGATCACGAGCCGAAGATCGCGCTGTACGGCGGTGAAGATGGACTCGACATCGTCCGCGGCGTGTTGAAGACGGCGGCAATTCTCTTGTCCCCAGGTGGGCTCCTGGTTGTTGAGCATGCTGATGTGCAGGGCACAGAGGCAGGCCTGCGTGGGGTGCCAGGCGTGGCCAAGGCCATGACCGCTGACTACGAGGTGGCTGAGATCACTGGCTTGGCTCTGGGCACTGCGGTCTGGACCGATGTCTCAGATCGCATCGATCTCAACGGGCTGCCCCGTTTCACGATTGCCAGGCGAGCAAAGTAGCAATGCTGATCCTCTCCAACGCCCAGGGACCAGAACGCGAACGTGCGATTGCTGCAGCCGTCAGTGCTGTGAAGCGCGGCGACCTGATCTTGTTGCCAACGGAGTCGGCATATGCGTTGGTGACCGACCCCTTTTCGGCTCGTGGTGTTGCGGCACTGCGGACGGCCAAGGGCCAGACACATGATTCGCCGCTTTCACTCATGGTGCCCAGCGCTGCAACGGTTGCCGGTATTGCTGCTGGAGTGACAGCACCGGTCAATGCCCTGATGCAGGCATTCTGGCCCGGCCCCCTGACTTTGCTGCTGCGTCCCCAGCCGACATTGGCCTGGGATCTTTCTCCCGACCTGCCGATCGCCGTGCGTATGCCCTTGCACCCAGTGATGTTGGCCGTGCTCGACAGGTGCGGACCGCTGGCGGTGACGACGGCGAATGCCCCTGGGCTTGCTGCGCCCTTGACCATCGAGTCTGCCGTGGATCAGCTGGGTGAGTGCGCCTCACTTGCGTTGGATGCCGGTGAGCTTGAGGCGACACCCTTGCCCAGCACCGTGCTGGACATGTCCAGCCTGGACCCGACCATTGTTCGGCTGGGCTCGCTCTCGGTGGCCCAACTTCAGCAGGTGGCACCTGGAATTCCGAATGAAGCCAGTTAGCCACCGCTGCCCGGTCGGTAGCCTTCAAGCATGCCCCTCGCGTTGATCACTGGTGCAGCGCGCGCGAACAGCATTGCGTCCGGAATCAAGAGGCAGCTGGAAGCGGCAGGGTGGACCGTTGCGACCTCTGACTTGGTCGGTGCCGACTTTGACTGTGATCTTTCAAGCCCCCACCAGCCAGGTGAATTGGTAGCCAGAGTCAATCGGGAATGTGGACCGATCGAAGCGCTCATCCTTAGCCACGCACACGATGTCGAGACCGGCATATTGGACACAACTGCGGAAAGCTTCGACGAGCACATGGCAGTCAATGCGCGGGCGAGTTTGCTACTTATCGCCG
The DNA here is from genome assembly GCA_030652695.1 of Actinomycetota bacterium. Taxonomy (GTDB): domain Bacteria; phylum Actinomycetota; class Actinomycetes; order S36-B12; family S36-B12; genus UBA11398. The sequence goes on along the minus strand of JAUSQD010000177.1, from coordinate 638 downwards.
CATTCGTGCGTCAGGTGCCGACCGGGGGCGGGGCAATCGTTGCCCTCACTAGTGACCACACGACAGGCAACCTTCCCTATGGAGCATCCAAGGGAGCCCTCGACCGCATCGTGATATCCGCTGCACGCGAGTTTGGGCACAAATCGATTTCAGCAAACGTCCTCAACCCTGGTCCGATTGACACAGGTTGGATGGATGAAGCATCGCGAGAATCACTCACGGGAAGACATCCACTCGGACGGCTTGGTGAACCCGCCGACATTGGCAATGTCGTCGGATTCCTCGTATCTCCCGAAGGGCGATGGGTGACAGGACAACTGTTGAACGTCGATGGCGGGTTTCGTCGCTGTATTGAGTGCGTTCGGTGGGGAGCCCTTGGCCAGGGTTGCGTAGAGTGGGGCTTTCATCTTCACGAGGAGCAGCATGTCCACCACACCCTTTTGGGGCCCAGATTTCAACGCACTCGCGGCGGAGGATCCTGACATCGCACATGTGCTGTTGGCCGAATTGGAGCGCCTGCGTGGGGGTCTGCAGCTCATCGCAAGTGAGAACTTCACGTCGCCGGCCGTCCTTGCCGCGCTTGGCTCAACCCTGAGCAATAAATACGCCGAGGGCTACCCAGGCAAGCGCTACTACGG
>JAUSQD010000176.1 GCA_030652695.1 Actinomycetota bacterium | reverse complement strand
GGCATGCCGATGTTCGGATCATGCGCAGGGATGATCATGTTGGCGGATCGCGTCACCGATGCCCGCGAGGATCAGCAGTTCATCGGCGGCATCGACATGACGGTTCGGCGCAATGCCTTCGGCCGACAGGTGGACTCTTTTGAGATTGATCTGGAAGTGCAAGGTGTTGACGGTGGGCCATTGAGAGCGGTGTTCATTCGGGCACCCTGGGTTGAGCAGGCCAGCGAAGAAGTGCAGATCCTTGCGACCCTGCGCACAGGTGAGCAGGCGGGTACGATTGTCGCCGTTCAGCAGGGACCGTTGCTCGCCACCTCCTTTCATCCGGAGTTGACTGGCGATCACCGAATCCATGGCACCTTCGTTGAGATAGTGAGGCAATACGCATGAGCGGTCACTCCAAATGGGCGACCACCAAGCACAAGAAGGCCGTAATTGACGGTCGTCGAGCAAAGCTGTTTGCCCGCTTGATCAAGAACATCGAAGTTGCGGCGCGTCAAGGCGGCGCTGATGTCAGTGGCAACCCCACCCTGTATGACGCCATACAGAAGGCCCGCAAGAGCTCGGTACCGCTGGAGAACATCGAGCGGGCCGTCAAGCGCGGCAGTGGTGCTGAAGCAGGCGGCTCTGACTGGCTCACGATCATGTACGAGGGCTACGGACCCAATGGCGTTGCGGTGTTGATCGAGTGTCTGACCGACAATCGCAATCGCGCAGCCTCTGAGGTACGCGTGGCAATGACGCGCAATGGCGGGTCAATGGCTGATCCAGGTTCGGTTGCCTATCTCTTTCAGCGCAAGGGCGTGGTCATCGTCCCCAAAGCCTCGGGCGTCACGGAAGACGATCTTCTGATGACGGTGCTCGATGCAGGCGCTGACGAGGTCAACGACCTGGGGGAGTCCTTCGAGGTGGTGTCAGAAGCCACCGACATGGTGGCTGTTCGCACCGCAGTGGAGGCTGCTGGCTGGGAGTACGAATCAGCTGATGCGACCTTCCTTCCAAGCGTCAGTGTGCCGCTGGACGAGGACGGCGCACGCAAGGTCTTTCGACTGATGGAGGCGCTGGAGGACAGTGACGATGTGCAGAACGTCTTTGCGAACTTCGACGTCACTGATGAAGTCATGGCTTCACTCGACTAGTTCTTCCACAGTGCGCGTCAATACCGGCTCGTTCACCCTCAGCGCAGATAGGCTGTTCGAACTGATGTTCGATGACGGTGCTGCCTGACGGCAGTGCGACGAGGGGAGATGCCTGGTGCGCGTGCTTGGCGTAGACCCTGGGCTGACCCGGTGTGGAGTCGCAGTCATCGACGGGGCTCCTGGGCAAAAACTCACGGCCGTGCACATCGGTGTTCTTCGAACCTCACCGGATGCCGAACTTGCACAGCGTTTGGTCCTGCTCGAGCAGGGGCTGATCGCACTCGTTGAAGAATTCAAGCCTGATGCTGTGGCAATCGAACGCGTATTCAGTCAGCACAACGTTCGAAGTGCCATGGCCACTGCTCAAGCCGCAGGCGTGGCATTGCTGGTGGCGGGGCGATGCGGAATCCAGGTCTCAATGCACACCCCAACTGAGGTCAAGGCAGCTGTGACAGGTTCTGGACGAGCAGACAAGGATCAGGTGAACTTCATGGTGACTCGTCTGCTGGGTCTGTCTGAAGCGCCAAAGCCAGCCGATGCCGCAGACGCGCTCGCGATCGCCATTTGCGATGTCTGGCGGGGCACAGCCAAGCGCCGACTCGCGGCTGCTGTTCGCGGGGCCTGAAGTGATTGCTTTCATTCGCGGGGTGGTCCAGGCCGTCAGTCTTGACTCGGTTGTGATCGATCTCGGTGGTGTAGGCATGCAGGCCACATGCACTTCAACGACTGCCCTGGCTTTGCGTGTGGGTGATCGAGTTGAGCTGCTGACTTCACTCATCGTCCGTGAAGATGGATGGACTCTGTACGCCTTCACCGATGCGGCCGAGCGAAGTGTCTTCGAGCAGGTGCAAACCGTCAGCGGTATCGGTCCCCGCATTGCGCTGGCAGTACTTGATACGTTGTCGCCTGACGAACTGCGTCGAGCCATAGCCACCGATGATCTCAATGCGCTGATGAAGATTCCTGGCATCGGGCGCAAAGGCGCCCAAAGGCTCGTGCTGGAGCTCAAAGACAAACTGGGACCGATTTCCGGCACGAGCTCAAGTGCGTATCTGGATGTTCGAGCCGATTGGCATGCTTCGGTGACTGCTGGATTGATCTCACTTGGCTGGTCGGCTCGAGAGGCGGATCAGGCTGCCGACAACGTTGCAACCTTGGCCGCCGCTCAGTTGGAAGCCGAGCAGATTGATATTGCCGTGTTGCTGAAATCGGCACTGCAAAGTCTGGCTCGCGGATGACTGAGCGTGTGGTGGACGCCGAGTTCGAGCCTGAGGATTCAGTAGTCGAGGGAGCCCTACGTCCCAAGCAATTGTCCGAATTCGTCGGGCAATCGCGAGTCAAATCTCAACTCGGGCTTGTGCTGGAAGCTGCCCGCAAACGTGGACGACCTGCGGATCATGTGCTGCTGAGCGGCCCGCCTGGTCTGGGAAAGACGACTCTGGCCGGGATCATCGCGGCTGAGCTGAATGCGCCATTGCGCATCACCTCCGGGCCAGCCTTGCAGCACGCGGGCGATGTCGCCGCGATCTTGTCCAGCCTGCAACCTGGCGAGGTCCTGTTTCTTGATGAGATCCATCGAACCGCTCGACCAGCCGAAGAACTGCTCTATTTGGCGATGGAGGACTTCCGAGTCGATGTGGTGCTGGGGAAAGGCCCCGGCGCAACTGCGATCCCTCTGGAGATTTCCCCGTTCACGCTTGTGGGCGCCACGACTCGTGCGGGCCTGTTGCCCAGCCCATTTCGTGACCGCTTCGGATTCACCGCTCACCTGGACTTCTATGACCCAGCCGATCTCGAAGTCATCCTGAAGCGATCTGCCCAGCTTCTGGGGGTGGAGCTCGATAGCGACGGCGCTGCTGAGATTGCCGGTCGGTGCCGTGGCACGCCTCGCATCGCCAATCGACTCCTGCGCCGAGTTCGCGATTGGGCGCAGGTTCATGGCCAAGGCCGGGTTGATCTGGCAACTGCACACGCCGCCTTGGACTTGTATGAAGTTGATTCTCTCGGCCTTGATCGGATCGACAGAGCCGTGCTCGAAGTCCTGATCAAGAGGTTCGGGGGCGGGCCTGTGGGGCTGTCCACCCTGGCCGTGGCAATCGGCGAAGAGCCAGAGACGATCGAAACTGTCGCCGAACCGTTCCTTGTGCGCTTGGGAATGATCGTGCGCACCCCACGAGGGCGGGTGGCAACGGCCACCGCATGGCAGCATCTGGGGCTGACTCCGGCGATGCCCTTGCAGCCCACTCTTGACCTCGAGGGTTAAGGTGAACGGCTAGTCGCCGCGTGTCAGGAGAATTGTGGAAAGCTTGTCCGGCCTTTTGCCGATTGTCATCATCATCGCGGCCTTCTATTTCTTGTTCATCCGTCCTAGCCAGGCGCGCAAGCGCATGGCGACCCAAATGCAGACCTCGCTTGTCCCGGGTGTGCGCATCATGACCACGGCTGGCATTTTCGGCACCATTCAGTCCGTTGAGGGCGAAGTGATCCACGTGGAGATCGCTCCCAATGTGGTCATCCAAATGGTGCCTGCGGCTGTGGGTCGCGTGATCGTTCCGGAGTCGGCTGAGGCTTCCAACGGCGATGCTCAGGAGGAAGGGCTCTGATGGCTTCGCCGCGCAATCTGAGTCATCCATGGCGCTCGCTCGCGGCCCTGTTCATCATGTTGATTGGCCTCTTCGTTTGGGCCTTCTTCCCGGGCACCGACAACACCATTCGACTTGGACTGGACCTTCAAGGCGGAACACAGGTCATCCTGATTCCGCACGCCGTCACTGAGGGCGCTGAAATCACCGAAGAGCAACTGCAGCAGACCGTCACGATTCTGCGCAACCGCGTTGATGGTCTGGGTGTGGCTGAGGCCGAAGTGACGACTCAGGGCAGTGGCTCCGGCGCAGCGATCATCGTTTCGGTGCCGGGCACGAGTCCCGGGCGCCTTGTCGACCTCGTCCAGCGCACTGCGCTGCTTGATTTCCGTCCGGTCTATGCCGTGCTTGCTCCCACCGCGTCAGTGGTCAAGGGCGAAAAGGCAGGCACTGTCCCGGTGCAGTCGGTCAATGCTGATGCAGCCTTCGAGAAGGCTGTGCTCGCCCTTGACTGCACTGACCCACTGACCATTGCTGGCGGCACGCCCGATGACCCGACCAAGTGGCTGGGCACCTGCTCCAAGGATGGTCTTGGAAAGTACGTACTGCAGCCGGCGTTCATCAAGGGCACCAATGTCACCAGCGCCAGCGCACAGCTGCCGCAAAATGGCGTGACCTTCGTGGTCTCCCTGGGCTTTGACTCCGAGGGTGCCAAGGCTCTTGCCACGGCATCCACCACACTTTCTGCGCTTCCTGACTGTTCCATTGGTGGGGCTTCACCCTGCAATGCCTTCGCAATCGTGCTTGACGGCATTGTGACGTCGGCTCCTCGTTTCAATGAGCCGATCATTGGCGGTACTGCTCAGATTGAAGGAAACTTCAGCAACGAGCAGGCCACCGACCTTGCAAACATCTTGAAGTACGGCGCACTTCCGGTCACCCTGGAAACTGTCGATGTCACGTCGGTGTCCGCCACAGTTGGCGAAGATCAACTGCAGGCGGGAATCATCGCTGGTCTGCTCGGACTGGCCCTGGTCATCATCTTCCTGCTCATCTATTACCGAATGCTCGGCGTTGTTGCCAGTCTGTCTCTGGTACTCGCCGGCGTCGTGACGTATTTCGTGTTCATCATCATGAGCAAGACACTCGGACTGACGCTGACTCTGGCTGGTGTGGCAGGTGCCATCGTTGCCATTGGTATCACTGCAGATTCCTTCATCGTCTACTTCGAAAGAATTCGAGACGAGCTGCGTGATGGGCGATCGCTGCGGCAGGCATGCGAGAACGGTTGGGTTCGCGCCCGCCGCACACTCTTGGCTGCTGACTTTGTCTCCCTCATGGCTGCAGTAGTGCTGTACATCCTTTCGGTGGGCAGCGTCCGTGGCTTTGCCTTCGTGCTCGGAGTCACGACCATCATTGACGTGGCGATCGCCTTCCTGTTCACCCACCCTGTTGTCGTATTGATGGGGCGCAGCTCCTGGCTGCAGAAGATGGGCAAGTGGAGTGGTCTGGACGCGGCACGCACGACTCCAGTTGGTTTGACTGAAACTCTTGCCTCACGCCGAAGAAAAGCCAAGGCAAGCCCTGAGGAGGTGTCATCATGAGTCGCGTCTCCGATTTCGGCGAACGTTTGTACAGTGGCGAAAAGTCCATTGACTTTGTTGGGCGCCGCAAGACTTGGTACGTCATCTCTGCTGTGATCCTGCTGATCGCCGTGGGGGCAGTGCTGCTGAGAGGCTTGAACCTCGGCATTGAGTTCCGTGGCGGTGGAGATTTCAGCATTCCCAATGCCACGTGCTCTGTTGAGCAGGCACGGGTGGTGGCGGAGGCTCAGACCGGTTCTCAGGCAATCGTGCAGGTGGCCGGCAACGGAACAGTTCGAGTGCAGACTGAATCCCTCACCACACCTGAGAGCACGAAGTTGGCCGCATCTCTTGCCAAGACCTGCGGGGTTGGTGTTGACACCATCAAGATCCAAGTGGTGGGACCAACGTGGGGCAGTGAGATCAGCAAGAAGGCCCTGCAGGGGCTGGTGGTATTCCTGCTCCTGGTTGCACTGTTCATGTCGATATATTTCGAATGGCGCATGGCAGTGGCTGGACTTCTGGCATTGGCGCATGACCTCGTGATCACTGTGGGGCTGTATGCGCTCTTTGGCCTTGAAGTCACACCAGCAACGGTCATCGGCTTCCTGACCATTCTCGGCTTCTCGCTATACGACACAATCGTGGTGTTTGACAAGGTGCGAGAGAACACGCGAAATATCACCGCTCAGTCAGTGATGACCTTTGGCGAGTCAGCCAACCTTGCGGTGAACCAGACCCTGGTGCGCAGCATCAACACGTCAATTGTCGCGCTGCTCCCGGTGCTTGCAATCATCATCGTCGGTGCCGGCATCCTTGGCGCTGGAACTCTGCTGGATCTGGCAGTGGCGCTTGCCATCGGCATGGCAGTGGGCGCGTACTCCTCAATATTCGTTGCCACCCCCTTCTTCGTTCAATTGAAGGAGAAGGAGCCAGCGATCATTGCCTTGGCCGCCCGCGTGCATGCTCGACGTGCACAGGCAGCCAAGAATGCTGGAGGCGGTGACACCCTCGTCGACAGTGACGTCGAGATCACCACTCTTGTTGATGCCGGTCCTCGCCAGCAGCCGCGGCGCGTGCCTCGATCAAAGAGGCCGAAAAAGTCTTGATGGATCCAGCGGTAGAGCAGCTGCTTCGTTCAACTATTCGGCAGATCGATGACTGGCCGATTCCCGGAGTCAAGTTTCAAGATCTCACCGGGCTGATGGCCCATGGTCGGGCCTTCTCGTGCACGATTGCAGAAATGGATGCTCATCTCGGCGAGGGTTCAGTCGATGAGGTTGTGGGGATCGAGGCGCGAGGATTTCCCTACGGTGCAGCGCTTGCCCAAGTACGGGGTGCCGGCTTTGTGACAGTGCGCAAACCCGGAAAGCTGCCCGGTGCTGTGCATGCTCAGGAGTACGAGCTCGAGTACGGCACTGCGACCCTGGAATTGCATCAGGATGCGCTGGGGCCAGGTCGCAAGGTCGTCATCGTCGACGATGTGCTGGCCACCGGTGGCACGGCGGCAGCGTGCATCGACTTGGTGCGACTCACAGGTGCCGATATCAGTGCGGTGTTGGTCATCATGGAAATTGAAGCTCTGGGCGGTCGCGATCTGTGTGCTGCTCGCGGTGTACCCGTGGTTTCACTACTTTCAGCCTGAGCGTTCTAAACTGGACTACCCCGACACGCGAGGAGCACCGTGAGCACGGAAGCACCGCTTCCCACGGAGTTGTCACTGGCTCCGGCTGTTGTCGCGCCTGAGAACCCCTCTCGCCGTTCGCGCTTGCCGCTCTTTGGAGGCCCGAGGCGTCAGCACCCAGAGCTGGACCGGCTGCTTCGAACCCTGCGCAAGTACCACCCCAAGGCCGATGCACGGCTGGTGGAGCGGGCGTATGAGACCGCGGCATATCTGCACAGGGAGCAGCGCCGTCGCAGCGGCGATGCATACATCACCCACCCGGTCGCAGTCGCTGAGATTCTGGCCGATCTGGGTATGGGCGGCACCACGTTGGCTGCGGCGTTGCTGCACGACACAGTGGAGGACACCGGCTACTCCCTGGATTCCCTCCGCGAGGATTTTGGCGATGAGGTTGCCACGCTCGTTGATGGCGTGACCAAGCTCGACAAGGTCAAGTACGGCGATGCCTCCACCTCTGAGACTGTCCGCAAGATGGTGGTGGCGATGGCGCGCGACATCCGCGTGCTGATGATCAAGTTGGCCGACCGGCTCCACAACATGCGCACTCTGCGATGGATGAGCGAGGACAAGCAGCAAGCCAAGGCACGCGAGACACTTGAGATCTACGCACCGCTTGCGCACCGATTGGGCATCAATGCGGTGAAGTGGGAGCTGGAAGATCTGGCTTTCGCCACGCTCTATCCCAAGATGTACGACGAGATCGTGAGGCTGGTCGGCCAGCGCTCACCTCAGCGTGACCTCTATGTCGACGAGGTCATCACCGACATCGAAGCCGACCTTCGGCAGAGCAAGATCAAGGCGACAGTTACCGGCCGACCAAAGCACTACTACTCCGTGTACCAGAAGATGATTGTTCGCGGACGCGATTTTGCTGACATCTATGACTTGGTAGGTGTGCGCATCCTCGTTGAGGACGTGCGAGATTGCTACAGCGTGCTGGGCATCATCCACGCAAAGTGGAGCCCGATGCCCGGACGATTCAAAGACTTCATCGCCATGCCGAAGTTCAACATGTATCAATCCCTGCACACCACAGTCATTGGTCCTGGTGGCAAGCCTGTTGAACTGCAGATCCGCACTGTGGAGATGCACCAAGGTGCAGAGTTCGGGGTAGCAGCCCACTGGCGCTACAAGCAGGGTGACGCCTCTCAGAAGCAGAGCCCCGACGAGTTTGCTTGGTTGCGACAACTCGTGGAGTGGCAACGTGAGACTGAGGATCCAGATGAGTTCATGGATCAGCTTCGCTATGACCTGGGTTCCTCGGAGGTATTTGTCTTTACTCCCAAGGGCGATGTCATCGCCCTTCCAACGGGTGCCACACCAGTGGACTTCGCATACACCGTGCACACCGAGGTCGGTCATCGATGCGTTGGGGCTCGCGTCAACGGCAAATTGGTGCCGTTGGAGTCCACTCTCGCCAATGGTGATGTCATCGAGATCTTCACGTCCAAGGCCGAAGGCGCCGGTCCGAGCCGCGACTGGCTGACATTTGTGGCTTCGGCCAGAGCCAAGAGCAAGATCAAGGCCTGGTTCTCCCGCGAGCGGCGAGACGAGGCTATTGAGCAGGGCAAGGACTCCATCGTGCGAGCGATGCGCAAACAGGGGCTGCCACTTCAGCGATTGATGACGACTCAGGCCCTGAACGCCATAGCTCTTGATCTGCACCACACCGACGTATCCGGCCTTTATGCCGCCGTTGGTGAGAGCAAGGTGAGTGCCGCCTCTGTGGTGCAGCGGCTCGTTGAATCCGTTGGTGGAGTTGAAGAAGCCGATGACGACGCTGCTGAGACGCTGACGCCAGCGCGCGCACAACGGCGCGATACCCGCAGCGCATCCGATGTCGGTGTCATGGTCGTGGGCACTGACGATGTCTGGGTGAAGCTGGCCAAGTGCTGCACTCCAGTTCCGGGCGATGAAATCATCGGGTTCGTCACTCGTGGCAATGGCGTCTCAGTGCATCGCAATGACTGTGTCAATGTGCCTGAGCTTGAGCGTGAGCCAGACCGGATGGTGGCGGTGTCGTGGTCTCCAACGGCCAGCAGCGTCTTCCTGGTCAACATTCAAATTGAGGCGCTTGACCGCGCGCGACTGTTGTCCGATGTCACGCGAGCCCTTTCAGACACGCACGTCAACATCCTGAGCGCATCGGTGACCACCACCCGCGATCGCATTGCCATGTCGCGTTTCACTTTCGAGATGGCTGATCCCAAGCATCTGGGGTCGGTATTGAAGGCCGTGAGAAATGTCGAAGGCGTCTACGACGCCTATCGAGTGTGATCTGTCAGAACTAGCTGCTGAATTCCTGAGCAGCTGACGATGCGGCATTAAGCAGTGCCTTGGTGGAATCAACAGATGCCTGCAGCTTCGCCACTTCGGCTGACTTGCCAGCCTTCTGGGCGGCTGCCAATTGCGCCTCGAGCTTGGCAAGACCGTCAGCGAAGGCATTCGCAGTCGACTCAGCGCGTGCGCGAGCCTCGGGATTGCTCTTCTTCCAGGCCTTGGCCTCTGCCTGTCGCAGTGACTCTTCGACCTTCTTCAGGCGATTCTCAAGGCGATCACGATCTGGCTTGGGAAGGTCGCCCAGTTTGTCCCAGCGATCTTGAATCGAACGGAGTGACTGCTTGGCTGCCTTCAGATCTGTTGTCGGCAGCGCCTCGGCTTCCACTACTAGGGCTTCCTTGGCCGGAACATTGATCTTCAGCTCTGTCTCGACAGCAGTCTCAGCTGCGCTGCGGGCTTCATAGAAAGCATCCTGCGCTGCCTTGAAGCGCTTCCAGAGCTTGTCCTCATCACGCTTGGAGGTGCGAGGAGCAGTCTTCCACTCCTGCATGAGATCACGCAGCTTGCGCGAGGTGTTGACCCAGTCAGTGGAAGCGGCAAGCGCCTCGGCAGAGGCAATCAGTTCGCGCTTGCGCGAAGTCGCGTCCTTGCGCTGCACCTCAACTTCTGCAAAGTGTGCGCGGCGACGCTTGTCAAAAGTCGCGCGAGCACCGCTGATGCGCTTCCACACTTCTTGCTCGGAATTGCGATCCATCCGGGGGAGTGCTTTCCAGTCATCGATCATGCTGGTGAAGCGCTCGCTGGTGGTTTTCCACGCAGTGCTTGAAGCAAGGGACTCGGCCTCAATTGCCAGTGCTTCGCGGACCGCGAGGGCTTGGACCTTTTGCGCCGCGCGAGCAGCAGATGCGGCGGCGCGAGCGCTGGAGATGGCCTCCTCGAGCGCCGAAAGCTTCTGCAGCAGAAGTGCGGTGTCACCGACGTACGCATGGGCAGCGATTGCCTCGCGCACATGGGTCAGGGCAGCCGTGGATTGGTCAGCTGTTGCGCGGCCGTCGGCAAGGCGCTGTGCCGTGAGATCCAGTTCGACGATGAGATCGTCGTACTTGCGGCCAAAGAAGGCCAATCCCTCTGCTGGCGGGCCTGCGACCCATTGGCCAACAACGATCTCGCCTTCAGGAGCAACAAGAACGACCGTCCCATCAGGCTCGACTCGGCCGAATTTGCTCGGATCACTTGCTGGCGGCCCAGACTCTGCAGGGGCTTTTGGACGTCGCAGTACCGCAGGCGTTGGTATCGCGCCGGGTACAAGCTCGGTCATCAGCTGCCTTCCTTAGGGGTGCTCACGCTACCGGGATCATCAGGGCTGGCTTACAGTTGCCTGCTGGATGACCACTGTTTGGGCTGGAGTGCCATCGCTGCTGCCATCTGCTGCCCCAGCCGCAGCGACCGCCTGCACGACATCAAGCCCGGATGTGACCTTGCCCCACACCGTGTAGTTGGGACCCAGGGTTGAGTCCTCGTACACGATGAAGAATTGCGAGCCTGAGGTGCCGGAGCCTGCATTTGCCATCGCGACCGTCCCTGCGGGGTAGATCGTGCTGTCCTTGGCGGGCAGGTTCTCATCTGGCACGGAGTACCCGGGACCACCAGAGCCGGACCCGGTCGGATCGCCGCACTGCAGAACAAAAATCCCGGCCGTGGTGAGGCGATGGCAGGGAGTCATGTCGTAGTAGCCCTCATTGGCCAAGAACACTTCGGATGTCACCGTCGCGGGCGCGAGTTTGGGGAATGTCTGGACGACGATGTCGCCGCAATTTGTCGCGAAGGTGATGGTGGTGCCCGTTGGAATGCTCAGATCAATCGATGGAGCCTCGGAGAAATTCTGGGGAGCTGCCGATGAAGGCGTGGCCTCGGTGCAGCCGGCAACGACTGCCGGGCTTGGCTCGGCTACCGGCGTACTCGCATCGTCCTTGATGAGCATGCTGAAGACCACCCATCCTCCAAAGGCAAGCACCATCGCGGCCACCACGACGACTGCGGTGATCTTCTGGTTGCGCCGACGATTGGAGTGGCGGGCGGCCCTTCGAGCCTGCTGGCGCTCGTACTTTGCCCTGGCGAGTTCACGCTCACGCTTGTTGCTACTGGTCACCAGCGGAGTGTATTCAGGACACTCTCGCGGACTAGGCTGCCCGGGTGATTGTGGCTGGCTTTCCTGCAGGTTCCTTCGGCACGAATTGCTTCGTCATTGCCTCCGATCCTGGCGAGCCCTGCCTGATCATTGATCCAGGTCAGGACTCCATTGATGGACTGATGGAGATCATCGGGGAGCACAAACTGAAACCCGCTGCTGTGCTCATCACTCATGGGCATTTGGATCACGCGTGGTCAGTAGCACCCTTGAGCCACGATTTCGCCATCCCGGCCTACATCCATGCCGAAGATCGCTATCGACTCGCAGAACTGGCTGGGTCCACCATCAATGCCAATCGAGAGTCCTTGCTGCGCATGACCAAGGGCGCTCTTGAACTGACCGAACCTGAGGATGTCCGCCTCGTGGCGGACGATGAAGTGCTCGACCTTGCAGGAATCTCCCTGCGCGTGCGGCATGCACCTGGACACACTGAGGGTTCGATTGTCTTTGAACGAGATGGCGACGCCGAGGTGCCTCCCATCATGTTCAGTGGCGATCTGCTGTTCGCAGGCAGCATCGGCCGAACAGATCTGGACGGCGGCAGCATGGAGTTGATGCAGCAGTCGCTTCAGCGCATCGTGCTGCCGGCAGATGACGACATGGTGGTGCTTCCTGGACACGGCCCTCAGACCACGATTGGGCAGGAACGCAAGACCAATCCCTTCCTTCAACCAGGCAATCAGTACTTCCCTGCGCGAACCGGGCTCTGAAGTGGCGCAGTTGCAAGCCCCCAAGGGCGTTCCTGAGTACTTCCCACCGCGAAGTTCGGCATTTCTGGCTGTGCGTGATGCCCTCGCAGCCCCCGCGCGACTGGCGGGCTATGGCTATGCGGAACTGCCGGTGTTTGAGGACACCGCGCTTTATGTTCGCGGGGTCGGGGAGTCAACGGATGTCGTCGCCAAGGAGATGTACACGTTCGAGGACAGAGGCGGTCGCTCCCTCTCGCTTCGTCCAGAGGGCACCGCAGGAGTCATGCGCCTGGTCATTGAGCACGGGCTGGATCGAGGTCAGTTGCCAGTAAAGCTCTGGTATTCCGGCCCATTCTTCCGAGCGGAGCGTCCTCAGCAGGGTCGTTATCGCCAACTCCAGCAGGTGGGCATCGAGGCCATCGGCTCGATGGATCCCGCACTGGATGCCGAGGTCATCGCGATTGCCGATGCAGGATTTCGATCTCTTGGTCTGCAGCAGTTCACCCTGCAATTGACCTCCTTGGGCTGCGCGAACTGCCGCCCGAGCTATCGCTTGCTTCTGCAGGAGTTTCTCACCGGCCTTGTACTGGACGAGGCAACCCGTGCGAGAGCAGCAATCAATCCATTGCGGGTGCTCGATGACAAACGCCCAGATGTGCAGGCGCAGCTCATGGGTGCGCCCTACATGGTGGATCACCTGTGTGTCGAGTGCCGGGAGCACTACGACGAAGTGCGTCAGCACCTGCGTGCCGTCGGAGTGGAGTGGACAGAAGCACCGTCACTCGTCCGTGGCCTGGACTACTACACCCGCACCGCATTTGAGTTCAGCCACTCGCTGCTGGGTGCTCAATCGGGCATCGGCGGCGGTGGAAGATATGACGGGCTTATGGAGTCACTCGGCGGCCAGGCACTGTCTGGCATTGGCTTTGGCATCGGCACCGATCGGACTCTGCTGGCGTGCGAGGCTGAGAGCCTGGACATCGGTTCAGCGACTCTCGTGGATGTGTTTGCCGTACCGATGGGAGTCGCGGCAAAGCAGAAGCTGGTCGCGCTCGGAGCCGAGCTTCGCCGAAGTGGCATTCGATTTGATCTCGCCTTCGGCGATCGTGGCCTCAAGGGCGCGATGAAGGCTGCCGATCGAAGCGGCGCGCCATGGGTGCTGGTGCTGGGTGAGCAGGAGCTGGCCGACGGCACGGTGGTGATTCGGGATATGTCGCTGGGTGAGCAGCGGACTGTGGCATGGGAGAGTGTGCAACCGATCTTGGCGCAGAACATTCAAGGCACTGAAGGAGCTCATTCGTGATTCGATCCGTCCTGGCAGGCACTCTGCGGGCAGCAGACTCTGGGACCACCGTCACCTTGGCGGGCTGGGTGGCCAGCCGGCGAGATCACGGAGGCGTGGCCTTCCTGGACCTGCGTGACTCATCAGGTGTCGTTCAGGTCGTGGTGCACGATCCTGACATTGCGCACGGTCTGCGCGATGAGTACTGCCTGCAGATCACTGGTCAAGTTGGCATCCGACCGGCAGGCAATGAGAACGCCGAACTTCCCACGGGTGAGATTGAAGTGATGTCGACCGAGCTCACCGTGCTGTCTGTGGCGGCACCGCTCCCCTTCCCGATTGATGATCGAGTGTCGGTAGGCGACGAGGTGCGCTTGAAGTACCGCTATTTGGATCTGCGCCGACAGTCAGCAGGCGATGCGCTGCGCATGCGATCCAAGGTCAACCAGCTGGCAAGAGATGTCCTGCTTGGGCGAGACTTCATTGAGATTGAAACACCAACACTGACGCGCTCAACCCCAGAAGGTGCTCGCGACTTCCTGGTTCCCGTGCGGCTTCAGCCGGGTGACTGGTACGCACTTCCGCAGTCGCCGCAGCTGTTCAAGCAACTGTTGATGGTTGGCGGCATGGAGCGCTACTTCCAGATTGCTCGGTGCTATCGAGACGAGGACTTTCGAGCAGATCGTCAGCCCGAGTTCACGCAGCTCGACATCGAGATGTCCTTCGTTGAGCAAGAGGACATCATCGAACTGGGTGAGGCAATTGTTCGCTCACTTTGGCAGGGAGTGCTGGGCTATGAGATAGCCGCCATTCCAAGGATGACCTATCACGAGGCGATGCGCCGCTTTGGCTCAGACAAGCCCGATCTCCGCTTCGGTCTGGAACTGGTCGAGCTCACCGAGTTCTTCTCCGATACTCCCTTCCGCGTCTTCCAGTCGGAGTACGTGGGTGCGGTCGTCATGCCTGGAGGGGCAGATCAGCCACGTCGCCAGTTTGATGCCTGGCAGGAGTGGGCAAAGCAACGCGGAGCCAGGGGCTTGGCCTACATCACTGTTGATGCCGAAGGCGAACTTGGCGGACCGGTGGCCAAGAACCTCAGCGATGCCGAACGCGCGGGCATTGTGGAAGCCACAGCCGCCAATCCAGGGGACTGCATCTTCTTCGCCGCTGGCAAGCATTCGGATTCTCGCACCCTGCTGGGCGCGGTACGCGGTGAGATTGCCGAGCGTCAGGGACTGATAGCAGAGGGCAGCTGGTCCTTCGTGTGGGTCGTGGACGCGCCCATGTTTGAACTCACAGATGATGGCGGCTGGACGGCCGTGCACCACCCCTTCACTTCGCCCAATGACGAATGGCTCGACACTTTCGAGAGCGCACCGAGTGAGGCCTTGGCCTGGGCCTACGACATCGTGTGCAACGGCAACGAAATAGGTGGCGGCTCCATCCGCATCCATCAAGCCGAAGTCCAGCAGAGAGTGTTCGGACTCTTGGGAATGAGTCAAGAGGAGGCCGATGAGAAATTTGGCTTCCTGCTCGAGGCATTCAAGTTCGGGCCTCCGCCACATGGCGGCATTGCCTTTGGCTGGGATCGCATCTGCATGCTGTTGGCCGGTGCAAGCTCACTCCGCGATGTCATTGCGTTCCCGAAAACAGGGGGCGGGCAAGATCCACTGACCGGAGCGCCGACGCCGATCACTGGTCAACAGCGCAAAGAGGCCGGGATTGATGGACCACCGGTTCGGGTGCAAGCCCCCGTGTCGTAGCCGACTTCGATGACCCTGTTCGACGAAAGCCACGCGGTTGCGCCGCTGGCCGTTCGAATGCGGCCCTCATCCGTTGACGATGTGGTCGGGCAAGAGGCCGCATTGGGTGCCGGCACCCCACTACGCAATCTCCTGACTGGTCAGGGTTCGGCGATCTCGGTCATCCTTTGGGGTCCTCCGGGTACCGGCAAGACGACCCTTGCCTCCCTGGTGTCTCTGGTGTCTGGCCGGGCCTTTGCAGAGTTGTCCGCAGTGACGGCCGGAGTGAAGGATGTGCGGGCGGTCATCGAAGCTGCCAAATCTCGTTCTACCGTCAATGGCCAGGGCACGGTGCTGTTCATCGATGAAGTGCACAGATTCAGCAAGAGTCAGCAGGATGCGCTGCTTCCGGCTGTTGAGAATGGCTGGGTCACTCTCATCGCAGCTACAACGGAGAACCCCAGCTTCTCGGTGATCTCACCGTTGCTTTCGCGCAGCCTGGTCGTGACCTTGCAGCCGTTGACCGACCACGACATCGAAGTGCTGCTGCGTCGCGCTCTTCATGATCCGCGTGGATTTGACGATCGTTTCGCCATAGACGACGACGCGATGGTCGATCTGGTGCACCTCAGCATGGGCGACGCTCGACGGGGGCTGACTGCTTTGGAGGCAGCAGCCATTGCTGCAGACTCCGATGGCTCCAGCGCGATCACTTTGGAGCATGTGGGACAGGCAGTGCAGCACGTGGCTCTGCGGTACGACAAGGACGGCGATCAGCACTACGACGTGATCAGCGCCTTCATCAAGAGCGTGCGCGGCAGCGATCCCGATGCAGCTCTGCACTATCTGGCTCGAATGCTGGAGGCGGGGGAGGATCCGCGCTTCGTGGCACGCAGGCTGATGATCCTGGCAAGTGAGGACATCGGCATGGCCGACTCAAGTGTGTTGCAGACTGCTGTGGCCGCTGCGCAATCTGTGGCCATCGTCGGGATGCCCGAGGCACAGATCATCCTGGCTCACGCCACCATTCATGCGGCGCTGGCACCGAAGTCGAATGCAGTGATTACGGCGATAGGTGAAGCCTCAAGTGATGTGCAAAGGGGGCGCGTTGGCTCCGTGCCAATCTGGTTGCGCGATGCCCACTATCCCGGTGCCAGAGAGCACGGACATGGAGTGGAGTACGTCTATCCGCACAATCTGCCTGAGGGAGTAGCGGCTCAGACCTATCTCCCGGAAGTGCTTCAGGGAGTGCGCTATTACCGCCCGACCAATCATGGAGCTGAGGCTTCCTGGTCCAAGGTTGCCGAAAGGCTTGAACAGTTGCGTTCTGGACGGGACGAAAAACCCGAGCATTAAGGTTGGCAGCCTCAACCATAGGAGAGTTGTCATGCGCAGGATGTTCTGGTTTGCCTTGGGGGCTGCCGTTGGGATCCTCGCGTACCGACGTGGGCAGCGCTTTGTCGAGGAGTCGCGTGAGCGCGGTGTGGTCATGACCATTCAGCAGGCCGCGGTCAGTGCATCGCAGGCGGTGGAGTCCGCTCGAGCGATGGTTGAAGGCAAGCTCAACAGCACCAACGATCACCATGCTGAAGGAGCCTGATCGTGGATTCCGCTGAGATCCGCAGCCGCTTTCTGCGCTACTACGCCGATCGTGGGCACCAGATCGTTCCGTCGGCTTCGCTCCTGCTCGATGACCCCACACTGCTGTTTGTCAATGCAGGCATGGTGCCGTTCAAGCCCTACTTCCTTGGAGAGGCGCCTGCTCCTTATCCCCGAGCCACGAGCGTGCAGAAGTGCGTGCGCACGGGCGATATCGAGGAAGTGGGCAAGACCACCCGCCATGCCTCCTTCTTCCAGATGGCCGGCAACTTCTCCTTTGGTGACTATTTCAAGGAACTCGCCATCCCCATGGCCTGGGATTTGCTGACGAGTTCAACTGCCGATGGTGGCTTTGGCTTCCCGGAGGACAAGCTCTGGGCCACCGTGTACCTCGATGACGATGAGGCAATCGACATCTGGCACAAGCAGGTTGGCCTGCCGCTGGATCGAATTCAACGCCGGGGGATGGCCGACAACTTCTGGTCGATGGGCATCCCTGGCCCCTGTGGTCCCTGCTCGGAGATCTATTACGACCGGGGTGCAGAGCACGGTCGTGATGGTGGACCAGTGGCTGATGAGGACCGCTACCTCGAGGTCTGGAACCTGGTGTTCATGCAGTCCGAGCGCGGTGCCGGGCCCGCCAAGGAGGACTACCCAATCCTTGCGGATCTGCCTGCAAAGAACATCGACACCGGCATGGGCTTGGAACGCATGGCAGCGTTGCTTCAAGGGGTCGACAACATCTACGAGATCGACACCACCCGCGGGATCCTTGATCGTGCTGTTGCGCTGTCTGGAACTCGTTATGGCGCCGCACCGAAGTCCGACGTGGCCTTGCGCGTCGTGGCTGATCATGCGCGCACCTGCGCGTTCCTGATCAGCGACGGGGTGCTGCCTGGCAATGAAGGTCGTGGCTATGTGCTGCGCCGCCTGATGCGACGAGTCATTCGCACGATGCGGCTCCTTGGCGCCCACGATCCCAGCATGGGCGAGCTCATCGACGAAACCGTGCTGACCATGGCTCCGCAGTACCCCGAGCTCAATGACGAGGCCAATCGCATCCGACAGATCGCAGTGGCCGAGGAGTCGGTGTTCATCGGCACACTTCGCGCCGGCACCACGATCTTTGACACTGCGGCGCAAGGCATCCGCAAATCCGGAGGCTCCACCCTCTCGGGTGAGCAGGCCTTCGCCTTGCACGACACCTATGGATTTCCAATTGACCTCACCCTTGAGATGGCTGCAGAGCAGGGACTGCAGGTTGATGAGGATGGCTTCCGCACGCTGATGGGCCAGCAGCGTGAGCGAGCCAAAGCTGACGCCCGTGAGCGCAAGGTTGGCCTTGTCGCCACAACTGCCTACCGCGACATCCTCGATGTCGGCGGGCGCACGAGCTTCACCGGCTATACCGAGGTTGACTCCGAGGCAAGCATCATCGGCCTGGTGCGCGATGGCGCCACCGTGCCGGCTGCATCATCGGGTGAACATCTGGAAATCATCCTGGACCGCTCGCCCTTCTACGCAGAGTCCGGCGGGCAGCTGGGCGATCGCGGAAGGATTGTCGCCACCAATGGTGCAGTCGCTGATGTCTATGACGTCCAGATGCCAGTGCCAGGCTTGTATGTGCACCGCAGTGAGGTGCTCTCGGGCGAGTTCGCTGTTGGTACTGCTGTCATTGGCCAAGTCGATGTGCAGCGGCGTCGAGCCATCTCGCGTGCGCACACTGCGACTCACCTGATCCACCGAGCCTTCCGCGAACAACTCGGAGACACGGCAACCCAAATGGGCTCAGAGAATGCACCGGGTCGTCTGCGCTTTGACTTTCCCAGTCCCACGCCAATCTCTGCAGATGTCATGCAATCGGTTGAAGCCCGGGTAAATGAGGTGCTGCTCGAAGATCTCGCCGTCACTGCCCACCAGATGTCTCAAGCCGAAGCGAGAGCGCTTGGAGCCATGGCACTGTTCGGTGAGAAGTATGGGGATGAAGTCCGTGTCATCTCCGTAGGTGACTGGGCGCACGAGTTGTGTGGCGGAACACATGCGCAGCGTTCAGGTCAGCTGGGCGTGGTGACCTTCCTCGGCGAGGGGTCGATTGGCACTGGCGTGCGAAGGGTCGAAGCCTTGGTGGGTGCGGATGCCTATCAGTTCCTGGCGCGTGAGCATGTCCTCGTCAATCGACTGACCGAACTCCTGAAGGTGCCGGCTGATCAGATTCCAGATCGAATTGAAAGAACCATTGCCTCGCTGAGGACCGCAGAGCGAGATCTGGAGAAGATCCGAAAATCGCAGTTGTCAGCGCAGGCGAATGAAGCTGAACTTCAAAGTTGTGGTCCCGTGAAATTTGTTACGTATGAGGCACCGGTTGGGACAGCTGCAGGAGATTTGCGCGATTGGGTAGTGCAGGCGAGGGGAAGAAATCAGGACCAAGGTCCATTCTTGGCCTTTGCCACTGCAGTCAACGATGGACAGGTTTCTGTGATCGCTGCCGCTAACGGACAAGCGGTAGCGATGGGACTCCAAGCCAACGCTCTCATTTCGGAAATTTTGCCGCTTGTCGGTGGCCGAGGAGGAGGCAAGCCCGATCTGGCTCAAGGCGGAGGGTCGAATCCCTCGGGAGTTGCCGACGCGTTGCAAGCTGTGAAGCGCTTCGTGCAATCCAAGGTGGAAGGCTGACCGCACAAGCCGGCGTGCTGCTTGCCTGCGATGTCGGCACCGTGCGAATCGGCATCGCAAGAAGTGATGCAAGCCAGATGCTGGCTGTGCCCTTGGACAGCGTTGCCGCTGGCGACGCGGCAATCAGCCAGATTCTGGCGCTCATCAATGAGTATTCAGTGGTGGAGATCATCGTCGGGTTACCCTTGAAAATGGACGGAACTGAAGGCCCCTCTGCGCAGATGGCACGGTCATGGACCGTGGAGTTGGTCGAACAAACCGATGTGCCCGTGCGGCTGGTTGATGAGCGTCTCACCACAGTGCAGGCCCAGCGCGGTCTTCACGCGGCCGGACGAACGGTCAAGAACTCGCGTTCATCTATCGACAGTGCATCGGCCGTGGTGTTACTGCAATCAGTGTTGGACAGCAAGGCAAGTCGATGACTCGGCGCAATCGACTCTTGATGTTGGGCATCTCGATCCTCGCTGTGATCGCACTGGTCCTTGTGTTCATGACCAGCCGCGGTGGGACTGACTTCTCCGGTCCCGGCTCAGGCGAGGCCGTGGTCATCGTCGTTCGCGGAGACTCGCTTTCGGCCATCGCCAACACCCTGGTTACCGCTGGCGTTGTGGCATCGGACTCCGCATTTCTGGACGCGGCGAGGAACAACGAAAAGTCGCAAACAATCGGCCCAGGGCGTTACACCATGCTGCGAGAGATGAGCGGTGAAGGAGCACTGACGCTCATGCTCGATCCGAAGTCGCGAGCCGACAGCCGACTCGTACTGCCAGAAGGCCTGCGGCTGACGCAAAGCGTGACCACGGCGGCGCTGGAAACGGGGATCGCCAAGGAAGATTTTGACGAAGCGCTGAAGAAGTCTGCTGACCTCGGTCTTCCCACATGGGCGCAGAACCAGCCTGAGGGCTTTGCGTTCCCGGCCAGCTATGACCTTGCGGGCGATGAGTCAGCTGAAGACGTATGGCGGAAGCTGTTCGCCCGCTTCAACCAGGAGGCCAAGGCATTGGACCTGGAATCTGGCGCGGAGGCCCTACAGCTGGATCCGTATTCGATCATGGTGATTGCCTCAATGGTTCAGGCCGAAGGCCACCCGGCCGACTATGCGAAGGTGGCGCGGGTGATCTACAACCGACTCGATGCCGGCATGCCGCTGCAGATGGATTCAACTGTCGCCTACGGCCTGGGAATCACCCAGATCAGCCTCACTGCCGATCAACTGCAGAGCCAGACTCCGTACAACACTTATGTCAACAGGGGACTGCCACCGACACCCATCAATTCGCCGGGCTCTGCTGCTATCGAAGCTGCACTGAATCCTGCAAAGGGAAAGTGGTTGTACTTCGTCACGGTGAACCCCGACACCGGTGAAACGCGGTTTGCCCGCAACTACGCGAAGTTCCTTCGCGACAAAGCAGTGTTCCAGCAGTACTTGCGAGACCAGCGGTGAAGGCATGAAGCGGGCTGCGGTGTTGGGATCGCCCATTGCGCACAGCTTGAGCCCGAACTTGCATCGAGCCGCCTACGCGGCTCTCGGACTTGACTGGAGTTACGAGGCCATTGAAGTCGGCGAAGCAGAACTGCGCCCTTTCCTTGCGCAACTGGATCAGACCTGGGCCGGCCTGTCACTGACGATGCCGTTGAAGGAAGCAGCCATCGAGATCTGCGCGAGCGTGGAGATCACTGCGATGAACATCCGCTCGGTCAACACCCTGCTGCCAGGTGACGATGGCTGGACAGGCACAAACACCGACATCACCGGCATCGTGCGCTCGCTTGAGGAAATCGGACTCGAATTCGGACTTGAGTCAGCACTGATCCTCGGGGCTGGCGCGACCGCCCGCAGTGGCATCGCCGCTCTGGCACAGATGGGCGTCGGCTCGGTGGGTGTCTCTGCCAGACGGCCCGAGCAGATCGCTGAACTTCTCGAGCTCGCTGCGACCTTCATGATCTCTGCCCACGCGGTGCCCTGGGAGCCCAATGCCGAGAGTCTGCAGGTGTCGCTGGTGCTGAGCTCACTGCCTGGAGATGTCGGGCTGCCATGGGCGCAAGCAGCTGGCAGCACGACAGCGGCTCTGCTGGATGTGGCCTATCACCCATGGCCCACACCACTTGCTGCCGCATGGCCCACCTCGCAGATCGCCAGCGGGCGTTCGATGCTGCTGTGGCAGGCGGCCGAGCAAGTGCGACTGATGACCGGACTTGAGCCGCCCGTCGAGGCCATGCGCGCCAGCCTCAACTGACGCAGCTGCCACGCACGCAAATGCGGATCTGACAGGATTGGGGCATGGTGCGTTGGCTGACTGCGGGTGAATCGCATGGTCCAGCCCTTGTAGCGATCGTCGAAGGCCTGCCTGCAGGCATCGAAGTGACCTCTGAGGATATTTCGGTGGAATTGCAGCGTCGCCGTCTGGGCGTTGGCCGCGGGGCTCGAATGAAGTTCGAGAAGGATGAAGTGCGCATCCTCGGTGGGATTCGCCACGGTCTGACCCTTGGTGGGCCGGTTGCCATTGAGGTCGGCAACACCGAATGGCCAAAGTGGCAGGTGGTGATGTCTCCTGACCCTGTTGACGCCGAGGAGCTTGCGAGTCTGGCGCGCAACGCGCCGCTGACCCGTCCACGCCCAGGGCACGCGGATCTTGTTGGCATGCAGAAGTACGGATTCTCTGACGCCCGACCGATTCTGGAGAGGGCGAGTGCCCGAGAAACTGCTGCACGGGTGGCATTGGGCGCTGTTGCCAAGGCATTCCTTCGCCAGATCGCTGGCATCGAGGTCTTTAGTCACGTCGTGCGCATCGGATCTGTGGCAAGTCCCGAAGGCTCACTGCCGACACCTGCCGACCTTGCGACTATCGACGACGACCCGGCTCGATGCTTTGATCCGACTACGGCAGCGGCAATGGAAGAAGAAGTCGGTCTGGCCCATCGAGAAGGTGACACCCTTGGCGGAGTTGTCGAGGTGATTGCCACGCAACTTCCACCAGGCCTGGGCAGCCATGTGCACTGGGATCGCCGACTGGATTCGCGACTGGCGGCTGCGCTCATGGGCATTCAGGCCATCAAGGGCGTGGAGATTGGCGATGGATTTGGCCTGGCTGCTGTCCGTGGAAGCGATGCGCAGGACGAGATCATTGCGGGGGAGTTCGGACTTGAGCGCACCTCCGGCAAATCGGGAGGCACCGAAGGCGGAATGTCCACCGGTGAAACGCTGCGTGTGCGTGCTGCGATGAAACCCATCTCCACCATTCCGAGAGCACTGCGCACTGTGGATGTGGCAACCGGTGAAGCTGCGCCTGCCATCAACCAGCGGTCAGATGTGTGCGCAGTCCCGGCTGCTGGCGTTGTAGCGGAAGCCATGGTGGCGCTGGTGCTGGCCGATGCGATCACCGAGAAATTTGGTGGCGACAGTGTTGCTGAGACCAAGCGCAATGTTCAAAGCTATCTCGACAACCTGACGATCAAATGAGTCCGGTAGCAGTGCTTGTCGGCGCTCCTGGCGCTGGCAAGTCAACGGTGGGCAAGCGCCTCGCCACGGCATTGGGTGTGGATTTCGCCGATGCTGATGCGCTGATCGAAGCCGATGCAGGCATGTCAGTCTCAGACATCTTCGTCACCTTGGGAGAGCCAGAATTTCGAGCCAGGGAAGTGGCCGTCATCGCCGAGGCCCTGAACTCATGCACGGGCGTGCTCTCCCTTGGAGGCGGGGCAATCCTGGACGCCCAAACACGAGAGGCACTGAAGGGCGAGAAGGTCATCTGGCTGCAGGTTGATCTCGCCTCGGCGGCAAGTCGCGTGGGGATGAACACCGCCCGTCCTCTGCTGATGGGCAATGTCCGAGGCAAGTTGGCTGAGCAGATGGCCGAACGGGCACCCCTGTACGAACAGGTCAGCACGATCGCGACCAATACCAGTGGGCGAAAAGTGCGCGAAGTCGTGGACGAACTCCTAGCGCAGCTGACAGCAGAGTCTTCTGATGATTAGTCGGCGGATCCGGGTCGTTGCCGAGCGAGAATATGAGGTCGTGATCGGTCGCGGAATCCTGGGAGAATTGAACCCACTGGTGGAGGGATCCACCCGCATCGCGTTGATCCACGCGCCGACACTGAAGCAGCTCGCATCGCGGCTTGAGTCGACCTTTGCTGAAGAAGGCTACGAAGTGCTGGGTATCCAACTGCCAGACGCGGAAGCGGCGAAAACTACCGACGTGCTTGCTCAATGCTGGGCGCAGTTGGGTTCTGCAGGCTTCACGCGCAACGACACAATCATCGGTCTGGGCGGCGGAGCCACGACCGATCTCGCTGGATTTGCGGCCGCCACTTGGCTCCGTGGGATTCAGTTGGTGCACGTGCCGACGACAGTTCTGGGAATGGTGGATGCTGCAGTGGGCGGCAAGACCGGCATCAA
>JAUSQD010000161.1 GCA_030652695.1 Actinomycetota bacterium | reverse complement strand
ACGTTGATCTTGGATTCCTGCCCGCGCCCGTAGGCATTGATGTGCTCACCGGTATGCGACTCAACGAGGCGCTCCTGCATGCCTGGGATGTGCGCGTCGCCTTCGACCCAGCGGCAACGATCCCGGGTCATTTGGCAGCGGTGCTCGTGGAGCAATTGTCTGGTCCGGTGAGCTTCTTCCTGCGATTCCTAGGCAAGCCGGCTGCCGTTGATGGACTGCAGTTCACGCTCCTGGTGCAGACTTCCGACCCTGCACTGCAGTTCGGACTGGAGTGCACTGACCGGGTAAGCATCACAGATGCTCCGCAAGATGCAGATGATGTGATCCACATGCCGACGGAGGCCTTTGTGCGCTTGCTCAGCGGCCGACTCACTCCAGATCACACGCCTGTCGGGATCGCTGTCGACAGCTCGCGTGTCTCCCTGGATTCTCTGAGGGCAGTCTTTCCAGGTTTCTAGGCAATCGCTCGTGTACGAGGCAACCTTCCTGAAGCCTTAGACGCGAGGATCCCCAGGAATCGACACATCGGTGAAGCGCATCGGCGCGCCAAAGGTGTCATCCGGATCGGCGAGCAGGGTGTGCTCATCGCGCGCGATGATCGTGATTCCCTTTGATTCCAAGAACTTCTCTGCTCGATCCAAGTCCAACACCTGCCAAGCGACGGCGTGACACATATCGCCGTTTTTGGCCAGATCCAGTGCGGCAATTGAGTCATCTGTAGTTGGCCGCGAGAGCTCAACGATCGTGTTCTCGCCTACGGATACGTAGAGATTGTGTGTGCCTGTGAGCTCAGACATGTTCTCGTGAATCAAGTCGCCACCGAGAACAGTGGTGAAGAGCTCCTGTGCCTTGTTGAGATCTGAGACGACCACAGTTGCGTAGGCCATGCGCTTGAGCCCTAACGGGTACTTTTCCCAAGCCGATGCGTCGAAATCGGCGTTGTATCGCGGGTCAACCGGCATGACGTGCGGATAGAACTCAAGCTGCGTGTGGGTGTCACGAGGGTGCGTGAACAGTGAACCGTCTGTTGGTCTGGTCGGGAGTGCAACGCCTCCGTCAGTCACCACGCGAACGCCGAGCTTGGTCATCGTGTCCCAAGCCTCACCAACGTCTTCGATGTACCAGGCCAATGAATGCCAGTGGCGTCCGAACCGGTTGTAGAACCTACCCACAGGCATCAGCTCAGAGCCTTCGACGTCGCTTTCTGCCATTGGCTCGATGATCGCGTCGCCGATGACAATCAAGGAGGCATCGCGCTTCTCGATAGGGGAGTAGCCCGCATCCATCAGACCCCTGGTGGGATTGAAGACGTCGTCATACCAAGCATCAAGCTCAGCGAGGTCATCGGAGATGTGGATGATGTGAAAGAGCTTGCCGATGGCGAATGACATTTGACTCCTTAGTTGCCTGATGACGCCACAAAGTCAGGTGTTTGGCGTCGTGCGGGACGCGCTTGCACATTAAGGCTCGACAGCGCCTGGGACCCCGGAAATCCAGAATCTTGGTGACTCGTCGCAGTGACAAGCAGAGCAAATTGGGGCAAACAGGATATTAATGTCAGGGATACCGGAAGTTAACTCGTGACCGACAAGGTCTAACCGGTGCGACTCCTCCACTTGGAGTATCCATCTGAGTGGCGCCAGGGCGGAGTGGACGATGTCACGAAATCAAGGTTTCCAGCCCCATCGCGTTCATCCACGTTTCGGGCCTGTCTTTGATGCTGCCTCTCGAGTGCATTTGGGAGTTCCAGCGCTTCTTGCGGTACTGGGACGTCTCGTGTTGGACCAACAGAAATCGACAAGCAGTTATGAGGTCCTCGCTCAGAGCTTGCCCAGATTCGCGATTTGTGGTTTTCCACGAACGGGGACCACGTATCTCAGTCATGCATTAGACATTGCCTTGTCTGTTCGTCGGCCGCTGCTGAAGACGCACGATGCAATGGCTCCGTCAGTTCTGGATCGCTACGGCGTTGAAACTCTGCTCACTTTGCGCGATCCGAGTTCTACTGTTGCATCGTGGTCTTGCTACCACGGTGACGTTCCATCGATAGATCTCGTAAGGCACAGGCTTGCAACCTTCACTGCATGGCACCGAATCGTTCTCAGAGCAATGCCGCGCTATCGAATATCAGTATTGCCCTTTGAATACTTCACTCATGACACAGCAAGTGCAGTGAATCAATTCTTAGCAGCGAAAGTGCCCGCTGAGTCGTTTGCGCCTGTGGATTTCAAGAGCGCAGCTCGGTTGATTGAAGAGGAAACCGATCAGGAATCCCTGACTTTGAATCAAAGAAATCTGCCGTCCGATGACCGATCCCGCCAGCAGAGTAAGTATTCCGAGCTCTTGGAATCCGCAGAGCTTGCTGCTCCCTTGCGGCGCGCTCGTCAACTAGTGCAGGAAATACACAGTCATTCGGGGGTGACTCAAGGTCTGTTGGTCGGATAGCGCCATCGATACTCTGCATTTGTGCAAAAATGCACTGTGTGCAATTATTGATGCATGACAACTCCGACATTGCGGACTCCGGGGCTGCGGGATCGAAAAAGGGCTGAAACTCGCGCGCGCATTGAGGACGCCGCCGTCTCTCTTGTGCTGCGCGACGGACTTGAGCAGACCACGGTTCACGCCATCAGCGAGCTAGCAGATGTATCACCCAGGACCTTCTTCAACTACTTCGACAGCAAGGACGGGGCGATTCTGGGGATTCGCAATACCGCCATGGTCGAGGAGCAGGTGGCGGAATTTCTGGCTCAGCCTCCACACCGAGATGCCATCGAAGCAGTGGTCGCGCTGCTCCTTGCCATCTTTGATGCTCCGGGGGGCAGGCTCACGATCCGCAAGGACCGGATGGAACTGCTCCAACGCCACCCAGAGCTCATGGCCAGTCAGTTCGAGCAGCTCACCTTGACTCACGGCCAAATTGCCGAGACTGTCGCCGTCATCCTGAAGCGCTACGGCGTCTCACAGTCTGCCGATGCCGAAGATCTGACATCGATCGCGGGCATCACCTTGGCAATGTGCGGGACCGCGGTTCGACTCGCGATGAGCACCCTGGCGCAGGACCACACGCACGCCGACACTGAGCAGATTCAGATTCGATCCGTTGCGCTCGTACGTGCTACGACAGGAAGCATCGCATGAGTCAGAGCGCATCCTTGGAACAAGAGATCAGCAAGTCTGACCGCAAGCACATCCTCTTGGTATTCGCCGGACTCATGGTTGCCATGCTGCTGGCATCCCTTGATCAAATGATCTTCAGCACCGCCCTGCCAACCATCGTTGGAGATCTCAACGGCGTTGATCACATGCTCTGGGTCACAACGTCCTACATTCTGGCTTCAACCATCATGCTGCCGGTCTACGGCAAGCTCGGTGACCAGATCGGTCGCAAGGGTCTATTCATCTTCGCCATCGCCGTCTTCATCGCGGGCTCGATCATCGGGGGCCTTTCAGGTGACATGACCTGGCTGATCATCGGACGTACGGTTCAAGGTCTCGGTGGCGGCGGGCTCATGATTTTGGCTCAGGCCATCATCGCCGACGTCGTGCCCGCCCGCGAGCGGGGCAAGTACATGGGCATCATGGGCGGAGTCTTTGCCCTATCGACCATTGCTGGCCCATTGCTCGGTGGTTGGTTCACTGAGGGCATCGGCTGGCGCTGGGCATTCTGGATGAATATTCCACTTGGCCTGCTGGCCATCGCCTCGGCCATGTTCTTCCTGAAATTGCCGAAGCCGGCCAAGCGGGAGCTGGATCTTGATATCGCCGGCATGGTGCTCATCGGCGTTGCCTCCACCTGTCTGGTGCTGACCACGAGCTGGGCTGGCAATACCTACGCCTGGAATTCTCCAGTCATCATCGGGCTGATTGCAATCAGCCTGATCGCCGGCTACTCCTTCTTCCTTGTTGAACGCAGGGCAGCCGAGCCGATCATGCCAGTGCAGCTGTTCAAGGAGCGAAATTTCAACCTGACCACTGGTGCCGGACTCATCATCGGCATCGCCATGTTTGGCGCAATGGCTTATATGCCCACGTACCTGCAAATGGTGACGGGGGCCAACGCGACACAGTCCGGCCTGCTGATGGTGCCGATGATGGCCGGACTCCTCGTGACTTCCATTGGCTCTGGGCAACTGGTCAGCAAAACCGGCCGCTACAAGTGGCTTCCCATCACCGGCACGGCGATCGTGGCGGGCTCCTTGTACTTGCTTTCGACGATGTCGCCTGACACTCCCGTTGTCGTGCTGTGCACCTACTTGACGATCATGGGCATCGGCCTTGGCATGGGCATGCAATTGCTTGTGCTGATCGTCCAGGACACGTTCCCATCCAGTTGGGTCGGCACGGCTACGGCGGCTAACAACTACTTCCGTCAGATTGGCGCAGCTCTGGGCTCGGCAATCGTCGGCTCCCTATTCGTGTCTCGATTGAACGAAGTCCTGACGTCAACGCTGCCAGCATCCGATGGCGCCGGTTCTGCCAACTCCTTCACCCCCAGCTTGGTTCAGTCCCTTCCACCTGAAGTCAAGAGCATCATCGTGAGTGCATACAACGAGGCTTTGACACCGATATTCCTGTTCCTCGTGCCGATTGTGCTGGTGGCCGTGTTCCTCCTGTGCTTCGTGCACGAAAAGCCGCTTTCGACCACGATCGAACGCGACATCCTGCCTGAATCTCTTGAAATTGATGGACGCAGCAGTGTCCTGCTTCCCGACAGAACAGCATTCGATCCATTGGAGACAAAGATGAATGACTCGGACAGTCCAATCTCTGGTGTCAGCACATGAGCACCGAATTGGGCGTGCGCGCCGCACGCAAGCAGCTCACCACGCGCGAAATCATCATGGCTGCGTTCGCGCTCTTCGCCAGGCAGGGCTACGACGAGACCACAGTTGAACAGATAGCCGATCAGGTCGGAATCTCCAAGCGCACCTTCTTTCGCTACTTTGCCAACAAGGAAGATCTGGTGCTTGGCAACCTTGACCACACCGCCATCCGACTTGAGCTGGCGATGAAGGAGCGACCACCAGCGGAGCATGCATGGCTGTCCTTGCGGCGCAGTTTTGACTTCTTCGTTGAGGCGACCACTGAAGAGCCTGAGCGGGTCTGCGACAACCTTCGTGTGATGGCCACTTCGCCAGCCCTGAAGGCAACGCAACTGGGCAAGCTGCAACGCTGGCAATCCGCGATCGTTCCCGAACTGACTCGACGCTTGGCGGGGGAGGAGCCCTTTCCTCAGATGCGCGCGGGAGCCATGGCTGGTTCGGCTCTTGCCTGTCTGGACGCTGCGATGGACGCCTGGTACCTGCATTCGGGGATGCTCAATTTGGGCCCCATGCTGGATGCCGCAATGGAGAGTGTCGCGCCGCTTCACGAGTTCGCCCTGCAGTCGTGAATTCGGTGATTGGATGCTGCGAGGTTCGGTAAATTCACTCGGTGAGCGGCTGTTCACCCTACGCTGAACTCACAACTCCGGACCCAATGTGCCTTGGCCGGAAGACGAGGGCCAGGTGAGTGATGACAGTGGCTCCCGAGCGGGCTGATGCCGCCTCGAGCGTTCGCAGCAAGGGCGCTTGGGCCATTGTTGGTGCCACCTTCGTCATGCTGGCGTTCAACACCGGATTCGGCTTTTACGCACTAGGAGCCTTCAACCGCGGTTATATCGACAGCGTTGGCATGAGCGTGTCCGCCACGTCAGCTGGCGCCACCATCTTCCTGCTCGCAGGGGGAGTCGCTGGACTCGTGGTGGCGCGCTTGATGAAGCAGGTCGGCATTCGATGGCTCCTGCTGACTGGCACTGTGGCCTCCGCGGGCTGTCTGGCCATGCTCGGAACGGTCACTCAGGTGTGGCAGATGTGGGCGATCTTCCTTGTCTTTGGGCTGGTGTCGGCCGGCTACTCGATGATTCCGACCTCAGCAATGGTGCTGGGTGAATTTTCCGAAGAGTCTGTTGCTCGACCGATGGCGGTCATGGCAACTGGCTTCTCCGTGGGTGGTGCCGTGCTGGCGCCCATCATCACCGCTGTGGTGTTGAACTATGGGATTGCCACCGCAGGCATCGCCATGGCGTTGACCCTTCTTATCGTCATGGTGCCTTTGTCGATTGCCGCTACCCGTCATGCACCCCGGATCGGCAGTGCCTCAGAGGTCGCAGCCACAGTTGAAAAGGCAACTGGAAAGGTCCAGCACGGAAGCGGAGGCTGGCCCTTCTTTGGAGTGTGCATCGCCTACAGCCTGCTGCTGATTACCCAAGTCTCCGTTGTCATTCACCTGCTGACTTTGGCCACGGAGCGAGGTATTGGGGGAGCAGCCATCACCTTGTCGCTATTCGCCAGCATGGCCTTCGTGGGGCGGCTCATTGGGCTGGCGATCATGCCGAGATTCACCCTGCGGTCGCTGAGCGTGGTGATGGCCGGCCTACAGGTGCTCGCCCTGTGCATCCTGGCGTTCACCCCCGATTTGGTCTGGTTGGCGATCGGAGCCGCGCTGATGGGCTTGCCGTCAGGCAACAACCAGGTCTTCATGCCACTATGGCTGCTGAACCTGTTTGGGGCTGCTCGCTATCCGACCGTATTTGCGCGCTCCAACCTGATCACCGGCTTCAGCGTGGCGCTTGGCCCATTAATGGTCGGCGTCGTACATGAGGGGGCCCAGAACTATCAGATTCCGTTCCTCATGCTGGCCGCGGCAGCGATAGCGGCCGGAGTCATGATTGCGACCCTGCCACGCAAGGGTGCAGTCGATCACGAAATGTCATAATGTGCATTATCGGCGCTATTTCGCTTCATCAGCGCTCATGTACTGCGTACGTGAGGTGGGTTGCTCGCGATGACGACTCACTGCGAATCTGCTCCAAGGCCACCCGTGCGGAGTCCACGCCGTCGAACAGTTGGATGCCTGAACCGAACAGCACAGGTGAAAGCGCGATTGAGAATTCGTCGATCAACCCTGCGTTCAGGTATTCCAGAATCGTTTCACCACCACCTGCGATGCGAATATCCCGATCACCTGCTGCCTGACGGGCCAATTCGAGCGCGGTGTGGATGCCATCGTTGATGAAATAGAAGGTGGTGCCGCCTAGCCTCGTCCACGGCTCGCGCTGTTCGTGCGTGACAACAAAGACGGGCGTATGAAACGGCGGATCCTCTGGCCACGCCTGCTCACCAGCTTCAAACATACGCTTGCCCATGATGCTTGCGCCTGTGCGCTCGAATGTTACGCGGGCGATGTCGTTGTCGCGACCTTCCTCACCGCCTTCGCCAAGCTTGAGGTTCTCCCGGAAGAAGCGCAGGGGGAAAACCCAGGCCTGCAGTTCCATCCACTGCTGCCCCATCAGTTCACTCAAAGACTCCGGAGCAATGAATCCATCCAAGGACATGGACACGCTGAAGAACACTTTGCCTGACATCAGATGACTCCCCCAAGGCCAATCATCTGGGCTACATAAGCGGCGAGGTTGCCAAGAGTCTGCTGTCCACCCTCAATTGCCCCATGCTGCTGGATTGCCTCGTCTCGCAGTTCCTTTGTGGGAAACACCGTGAGCATCTGGATTCGGGTGCTCTGGCCATCTGCTTCGAACGTCAGGACCGACACAAAGGCATTGGGATCACCAGCGAATTCGCCGTGCAGCATCGCGATCCGCTCCGGTTGGACGATCTCGGTCCAGGAGATCCATTCGGGATAGTCGGTGCCGTCAGGCCCGTGCATGACAAATACCCACTCCCCGTCCACAGCGAACTCAAATGCGCTCGTCGTGGTGGTGAATCCCTCAGGTCCCCACCACTGAGACAGGTGTCGTTGCTCGGTGAACGCGTCGAACACCAGTTCTCTTGGCGCGTTGATGATCCGGGAGATCACGATCTCGCGATCGGCCGTTGATGACATCTACTTCTCCTCCAGGCTTGTGTGCTGTAGCTCGTGCACGTATGCGTCCAGTCGATCAAAGCTTGCGTTCCAGAACTGCTCGAAGCCGCCAATCCACTCGTGGACTGGTTGCATGCCGCGGGCATCCAGGCCATAGAGGCGCTGCTTGCCGGCCTTGCGGTCTGACACCAAGCCGACTTCGCGGAGCACGCGCAGATGCTTGGACGCCCCCGGCTGAGACATCCCCAACTCCAGAGCCAGCTCGTTGACTGGCCGCTCCCCTGCCCGTAGCAGCGCCAAGATGTCTCGCCGCTGGGGTTCGGCGATGGCATTGAAGACATCTGAGGTGGTTGCAGCCCGTGCCATGAACCGAACATATATGCCGATATGGGAATGTGTCAAGCGTCTCTCAGTTGCGAAATTCAGAGCAACGTGTGCACCATTCCGTGATGAAATTTGCTCCCCAGAAACTCGGAGCCGGTGCTTTGCTTGCTTTAGTCACTCTGGGAATCCTCGCGACTCCCACGGCGGCTGCAGAAAAGCCAAAGCCCGCCCCGGTGAAGCCGGCGACCACGACTCAATTCGAGCCGTGGGCGACAGCGATGCTGGCTCTGGTCAACGAACAGCGTGCCAAGGCAGGGGTTGGTCGGCTGATCCTGTGCGCTCCGCTCATGCGGGCCTCAGCGGCTTACGCGCAGGCGATGGCGCAAACTGGGCACTTCGAACACGTCGGAACCGATGGCAGCGAGCCTTGGGATCGTGGTCGCGCGCAGGGGTATCGATATCGCACATACGCCGAGAACATTGCCGCCGGCCAGAACTCCGTCGCAATGGTCATGAGCTCTTGGGTGGACTCCCCCGGCCATTTCGCCAATCTGATCAACGGCAGCTTTACCCATCTGGGAGTCGGGCACGCGACAGCGCCCACAGGTGAGTACTCCGACTACTGGGTCCAGAACTTTGGTGCCGGCGGCAAGTGCTAGTCCGACTCCTTCACCTGCATCGATCGCAGTCGCTTGGTTTGACCCCTGTTCTTCTTTGTGGTGATTCTCCGCTCCTGTGAGCCCTTGGTCGGGCGTGTTGCCCGCCTTGTCTTAGGTCCTGGTGCGACGGCTGCCTGAAGTGTGGTGATCAGACGTTGCTCTGCAAGCCGGCGATTCTGATATTGCGATCGCTGTTCGGACGCGGTGATCACCAGACACCCATCAACAAGCTGTCCTGCCAGTCGCCGAGACACGCGCGCACGCAGCACCACATTCAGGCTGCGCGAATTCTCAAGATCGAAAATCAACTGCACGCGTGAATCAGTGGTGTTCACGCTTTGACCACCTGGCCCCGACGACCGCGAGAACTTCCACCCCAACTCTGAACGAGGAATGGAGATGCTCGAGTTGATGTAGAGCCCGTCTTCCACCCGTCAAGCATCTCGCATCAGAAGTGCGGAGGTCCTACGGACGACGTCCGAGCATGTCCAGGAGGCGCTGCTGCACAGGTGCATCGTCAGCTACCGCTCCTGAGGCGCCTTCGCCGAACACACCGGTGGCCACGAGATGCGGGGCAGTTGGTGACAGGGTTTCCCAGAGGCTGGTCACGATCATGGGATTCAGATCCAGATCGCCGCCTGTTGCGCGCGCCAGATCCCAAGCATGAATGGTGAGATCCACGAGGCGAAAACCGAAGAGTCTGCCTCCGGGGATATCGCCGGCCGGATGCGGAACGACCATTTCAAAGGCGCCTGGCGTGGCGAAGGCTGCTCGTTGTGCCGCAGTGCTCTCGTCGAAAGAAGCCAAAAGATCGGTGTCTGCCGCTGCTGACGCCATCGAGGCAATTGCCTCTTCGCGACTTCCACCCCCAAGCAGGACTACCGACATCCGATTGGCACCCGTGACGTGGTCAATGAGTTCACGAACGGTCCAATTACCTAAATCGGTTGGCTGCTGCCATTGATCAGGCGTGATCGTTGCCAAGCGAGAGCGAAACTCAAGGCTGGCACTGTCGAGGGGGGCTAGAGGGTCCATCCTGTGACCCTAATGTCCTGCTTGGTTCGTTGCTCGTGAATGCATGCTTTGTCACCCGGTGGCTAAAGACAGTCAGATGAGCCGGCGAAGCGAATTCCGCTAGCCCGTGTTCGTCGCCATTTCAAGAAGAGCATTGGTGGTGTTCCAATTGCGCGCTGTGCCACCGAACTTGGGGTTTGAGATCTTTGGCGCGAATTTGCTGACGCCTATGCCATCTGGTGTGTACAGATAGATGAAGCGTCCGATGGCCTCAGCGAAGTCCTCGCTCCCATTCGCCTGGGACTCTGCGACCAGAGTGTCGATGAGTGCCAGATGCTCCGCGCTGAGCGCCTTTTCAAAAACGATGCAGTGCAAAGCCTTGGGTGAGGCACCTGCAGGCACAGGCCACTGTGCGATCGCTTCTGCCAACTCAGCCCGCGTGAGTCCCACGGTTGGCACCTGCAAACCGAAGTCGTCAGCGATCACCTTCTGCACCAAGGCCGCTACCTTGGGCGCAGCCAACTTCGATTGACACACCACGTTCCCCGACTGAATGTAGGTTCGAACGTTCAGCAGACCCGCTGCAGTCAGCGCCTCGCGCAACTGGGCCATTGGGAGCTTGTTGTTGCCGCCGACATTGACTGCCCTCAACAAGACGACGACTGCATGTTCGGCTGCCATTGCACGCTCCTTCCTGGCGAACACACTGCATCCGCATTTTGCCTCGTTCGGTGCACTGTCAATGCCAGACTGACTGCCTCTCAAAGGGGCCTACATGTCTGTGTACACGATTTCACACATCAACATCAATGTTGCCGACCTGGATGCCTCCGTGCGCTTCTACATTGACGACCTCGGATTGAACCTGGTGCGGCGCGTGAATGCGGAAGCCTCGACCACAGAAGAGCCAAGCAGCGACACCGCGATCATCAATACTGGCGAGCGCGGAGTGAGCTTGGAGAACATTCAGTACAACGCTGCCTCGCTGCCAACATCGGTGCCACCTCTGCCTCCACTGCTTGGAGTAGTCGGACTGCGCCTGGAACTTGCCAAGCCTGAGCTCGATGGTGCGCAACTGCTGGATCCTGACGGTGTGGTGGTGCATGTGACCGCCGCCGATCGCAATCGCATAGCCGGTGTTGATCTGCACGTTGGCGATCTTGAGTCAACGAAGCGGCACTGGGAGCACTCGCTTGGCCTGGTATTGCAGGATGCAGTCGCCGGAAGCGACTATGACGCCTTCGTCGAGGTACGCAGTTCGCAGGATCAATTCCGCATCACATTCAGGTCGACCGACCTCGTGCCAGAGCTCACTTCGGGCTACCAGTTGGGCGCGCGTCGCCTGGCTTTCACTGTCGACGATGTCGAAGGCTCGTATGCCCGAGCGATGGCCGACGGAGCACGCTCAGAAACTGCGCCCGCACAATTTGAACTGGGCCCAGTGAAGATGATTGCTGGACTGTGGTTTGACCCCAATGGCGTCGTCTTGCAGGGCCTGCAGTTCATCAAGGCTGAGACTGCCTAGGACATCCTCACTGCCGTGGTTCATCCACGATTGCGAAGAGCTGAGGTAGCACCTCAGCAAAGGCCTCATAGGTGGCAAGTTCGGCGATCTGCTCACGCGTGAACCAACCGGCAGCCTGGTTCTCCCAATGCAACTCTGCCGGAGGCGAAAACTTCTCCTGAACCTCAACGACCACTGTGGTGTATGCCCATGACTCATGGACATGCTGTGCGTGGTCGCCCAGCACGACGATGTCAATATCGAGTTCAATTTCCTCCTGGAACTCGCGCAGGGCTCCCTGCACAGGGGTCTCCCCCGCTTCCAGGGCTCCTCCTGGCAGGGCCCACTGGCTGCTGCCGCCTTCGACATTGTCACCCCGCTGGGCGAGAAAGAAGGTTTCAAGGCCTGCCTCATCGACATGACGAATGAAGATGCCAGAGGCTCCATGCAGGCCCCACCTGCGCTGTCCATCGGGAAAGAAGACGAAGCCGTCCCCACTGCCGCCCCATGGGACCGGCACGTACACCGGTTGATCCTTGTGCATCGCCTCGGCCGCGAATTGCTGGTGCCACTCCACGATCAGAAGACTAGGACCTGGGCGGGCTGCGTGTGTCAGCCTCGAGCGATACGGTTCTTACATGCCCAGCAAACGCGTCCTCAGCCTGGTCTTGGCTCTGACGACTACGGGCCTGCTTCTGGCCTGGAATGTGTTCCAGGACACAGTCATTGGCTCAGCTGTCCTGACGGTGCTGTGCTTTGCGGTGGCGATTGCTCTGGGCTCGCTTGCGGTTCGCCTGGCTTGGCTTGCCCCTGCGTCTGAGGCTGCAAACCCTCGTTCATAACGATTTCTTGATCGTTTCTTTACGTAATCGTGATCGTCATTTCGCACGTCACGCGGAATATTGAGAGTGCGCAGGTGTTGAACTCAATTGGAACCACATCAATGGCATCTGCGTCAGATGCTCAAGAGATTGGGCCATAAGAGCGAAGGAGTACGACGATGAACGAAACTTCAATGCGCGGTTCGCGAATTGGTGCGCTGAGCTACGAGAACGACCTGCACGTCGTTCCACCCGCGACAACTCCGCTCCAGTACGTCTGCCCTGAAGATCACATCACGATCGTGCCATTCTCGATTGAGGCCGAAGACATTCCGCGTACCTGGAGTTGCCGCTGTGGTCGCGAAGCCAAGGCCACGAGCGAACTCGACAACATGGCGTCCACAGATGTGAAGGAACAGCGCTACGTTCGCACTCACTGGGACATGCTTCTGGAGCGTCGCACCATTGCTGATCTGGAAGAGCTGCTCAACGAGCGTCTGGCGCTGCTCCGCGGCCACGAGATGCCCGTGCTGAAATCTGCCTAATCTTCACGCTCGATGGAGCGCTTGCTCAAGGGGTCGTCATTCTCATGGATGACGACCCCTTGAACTATGTCGCTGCCATTGCCCCAAGTACTCACGCGCCAGTTCATGGCTCCAGTAGCAGTATTCAGATTCGTGAACGGAGCAGCGAGCCTGGATTGAACGGAAGGAATGAGGAGCACCAGCGCAGCGATATCCGTCCAGAAGCCCGGGATCATCATCAAGATGCCCGCCAGCATGCGAAAAGTCGTACCTCGACTTGGCACGGCATTGCTCTTCGCGGAGGTGAGCGCAGATCTGCCGGCCGCGCGAAACATCGCCCAGCCAACCGGGATGCCTGCGAATGAAATCAGCAGTGCCCAGCCCCAACCGAACCAGCTCACGAAGGCGAAGAAGGTCACAATCTCCAGCAGTGGGTAGCCAAAGATCAGCAGACGTCTGAGATAGCTCATGGTCCATCGCGCTCAGCTTTGACCCTCTGGTTCTGGGCCTTTCGGCGAAAACGAGAGATCCGATCATCAACACCCCAGACAGTCACCCGCCAAAGCGCTTCCACAACAATGCTCTTGCTCATCTTGCTGGTGCCGGCTGTGCGCTCAACAAAGGTGATCGGCACTTCCTTGACACGCATATGGCGCTGGCTTGCACGCCACGCAAGATCAACTTGGAAGCAGTAGCCCTGGGACGCAACCTGGTGAAGATCCAAATTTCGAAGGGTCTCAGCTCGAAATGCACGAAAGCCTCCAGTGGCATCGCGGACGGGCAGCCCAAGCATGAATCGAGAGTAGGCGCTCCCGCCCCGCGAGAGCAGTTCTCTGCCTTTCGACCAGTTCTCCACAGCCCCACCTTGAATCCATCGCGACCCCAAGACTAAATCAGCATCACGCAGTGCAGCGAGCAGCAATGGCAACTGTTCAGGCTGGTGCGAGCCGTCAGCATCCATCTCAACAATGACGTCGTACTCTTCTTGAAGCGCCCAACCGAACGCAGCGAGATAGGCCGCTCCCAAACCTTCCTTGCCCACACGATGCATCACATGGACTTGTGCGTCCTCCTGAGCGAGCACATCTGCCAATGCCCCAGTGCCATCGGGTGAGTTGTCATCAACGATGAGAATCTCTGCTTCTGGAACGCTCGCCCGCACGCGCGCCACGATGGGGGGCAACGTGTCCTTCTCGTTAAAGGTGGGGATGATCACCAAAATACGCCCAAGGTCAATAAAGTTCACCCGTGCACCTTATGTCCTGTTCTCCTGCGATTCACAATTGATCTGATCCCAATCCAGACAACGATGCCAAGGCTAGCCAAGGCCCAGATTCCTGCCAATGGTCCGCCGATATGTGCACTGGGATTCATGGCTCCTCGAAGCGCTACTTCGCGCACGGCTGCTCCGACTTGTCCCTCGTTGATGCTCTGCAGAACAGTGCCGTCAGGAGCAATGAAGGCACTGATGCCGGTTGTCGCGGCAACCACCACACTGCGCCCTGTCTCCAGGGCGCGAAAGCGCTCGATCTGCAGTTGTTGATCAGGCTGCGAGGTGCCGCCATATGTGGCGTTGTTTGTCTGCACTGTCAGGGCTCGAGCTCCCTCGTCAATGAGCGGGTCGATCACACTGTTGTAGGCAATTTCGAAACAGATGACATCGCCAATGTCCAGTCCATTGATGTGGAAGAGACCGGTGTCAGTCCCGGCGGCAAAATCGCGAGTGATGCGTGCAAATCGATCGATGAGGGGCGCCAGGAGTGAGCGAAATGGAATGTACTCACCAAAGGGAACGGGATGGGTCTTGCTGTAGGTCTGGCCAGGACCGGTCACTGGGTCCCAGAGAATGCCCTGGTTCCACACCGATTGGGGATCACCGGGCACATTCACGATGGCACCCACGAGCACTGGTGTGTTCACTGCTCGAACGCTCGTGCCAATGGCAGCCGCGGCTGAAGCGTCCAGATTGGGATCAAGATCAGATGCATTCTCGGGCCATACGACCAGATCGGGCCTGGGTTGCCGGCCCTTGGCAATTTCAACCGCCAGCAGCGATGTCTGGCGGACATGATTGTCCAGCACTGCCTGGCGGACATCCATGGCACCAAGGCCGAGTTGAGGCGTGCCGCCTTGCACCACAGCGATCCGCGCCATGGCCGGTCCGTTGATCTGATCACCCTGAGTGGGCGGCGTGGCGAGCACTGGCAGGAGGACGATCGCGATGGCAGCGATCCCCCAACTCACGCCTTGCCTGAATTTGCCCTGGCGCACCGTGAGCACTGCCGCCACCACGCAGCTGGCACACAACACAATCGCCCCGCTGGTTGCCAGTGCCCCAGTGAACATTGACAGCCGGCCGAAACTCGTATCGCTTTGGGCGAAAGCGAGATTGCCCCACGGGAAGCCGCCAAAGGGGAAAGTCCCCCGCAGCCATTCCTGAGCGATCCACATTCCCGAGACCCAGATTGGCCAGGCAGGCAGGCGACTCAGCAAGGCAATGCCGAAGCCCATGACGGCGAAATAGCACGCACAGACGATCGAAAGCACGATCCATGCGTCGGTGCCGACAATGGTGAGCCAATGCAAGAGCGGGAGGAAGAAGGCTGTGGCAGCCACAAAGGCCACGAGCGCGGCTTTGGGAGGAGAGGTGCCGATGAGCAGCCCGATCAACAGTGCAACTGCAGGCAGTGCCAACCAACCCCAGGTGACGGGCGGGAAGGCCAGGCTCAACAGAACACCGCTGACGACTGCCAGAAGCAGGCGCACGAGCAAGTCGATCCGATTGCGAGGAGTGCCTGAAGCTGACTGCGTCTGTGCCTGACTAGTCGACAATGACAAGTTCGCGAGTCTGATTGTTCATTGACTCCACTCCATCTGAGGTGCACACCACAATGTCTTCGATGCGCGCACCAAAACGTCCTTGATCGTAGAAGCCCGGTTCGATGCTGAAGGCCATCCCAGGCTCCAGGATCAAGTCATTGCCCTGCATGATGTAGGGCTCCTCATGAGTTTGCATGCCGATGCCATGACCTGTGCGATGGATGAACTGCTCTGCCAAGCCAGCTTCGGCAAGTCGATCTCGAGCAGCGCTGTCAATTGATGCACAACTCACCCCTGGTGCGGCAAGAGCTGACGCCTGGTGCTGGGCCTCAAACAGCTGCGCGTACTTTTCGAGGTACTCCGGACCAGGGTTGCCTACGGAATACATCCGCGTGCAGTCGCTGCAGTAGCCATCGGGCATGGTGCCGCCGATATCAACGACCACCGAATCGCCTTGTTGAATGACTCGATCAGAGAGGTCGTGATGGGGACTGGCGCCATTTGGGCCTGCAGCAACGATGACGAAATCGACGCTGACATGCCCCACAGCGATGATCAGTTCAGCGATGTCTCGACCAACCTCGCGCTCAGTTCTCCCGGCACGCAGAAGACCCGGTACCCGGGCGTGCACGGCGTCGATGGCGGCGCCTGCTCGTCGGAGCGCAGCAATTTCACGTTCATCCTTGCGCATGCGTATGGGTTCAATAAACGGACCGGCTGCGGTCTGTGCTGCGTCAGGCATCGCATCACGCATGCGCAGAACTTTGGATGCCCACATGTGATCATCGATTGCCACCCGCTTTGCGGAAGGAATCAGGTCTGCCACTCGGCTATAGGAGTTCTCAGTCTCGGTGCAGCCAATGATGGGAATGCCCATGGCTGCAATCGGACTGACCAGAGCGGCAGGAACTTCAAGGGAGGGCACAACGATGACCGCGTCACCCTCAACTGGAAGAACCAGACAAGTCAAGCGCTCCAGGGCCTTGGCGTCGTAACCAGTGAGATATCGAAGATCAGCACCTGGAGTGACCAGGACTGCGTCGATCCCAGCCAGCCGGGCAGAGTCCCGAACTCGATCCATGCGCGAGACAAAGTCCACGGGACCAAAACTTGATTCCATGACCTCAATCTAAGGCATGGTTTCCACAGGCCCAGGATGCGCGCATCTGTCACGATGCAGCCATGAGCAATGGCCCGGTTCTTCTGCTTGATTCAGCATCGCTGTACTACCGCAGCTTCTATGCCCTGCCCGATTCGATGAAGGCGCCCGATGGCCGTCCGCATCAAGCGCTGCGCGGATTTCTCAGCATGCTGAACGCGTTTCATGAGCAGTTCTCGCCCTCAGGAATCGTGGCATGCTGGGATTTCGACTGGCGTCCGCAATGGCGAGTTGATCTCATGCCGACGTACAAGGCTCATCGGGTGGCACAGGAACTGTCCGATGGAAGCTGGCTGGAGGAGGAGCCAGATGAACTCACCCCTCAAGCCATGGCGCTTGCCGATCTCCTGGACGCAGCTGGGATAGCGCGAATCGGGGTCGACGACTATGAAGCAGACGATGTGCTGGCGAGTGCGGCCGCACGGATTGATGGTCCTTGCATCGTGGTTTCTGGAGATCGGGACTTGGTTCAACTGGTCGATGATGCTGCCAAGACGCGGGTCTTTCTGGCTATCAATGGCGGCATGGCCAAATGGCCGCTTCTGGACGAACAGGGA
Organism: Actinomycetota bacterium; assembly: GCA_030652695.1. Lineage (GTDB taxonomy): Bacteria > Actinomycetota > Actinomycetes > S36-B12 > S36-B12 > UBA11398. The sequence continues at coordinate 2,717 of JAUSQD010000161.1, read as the reverse complement.
GTGATCGATCGCTACGGCGTTCGCGCAGATCAATATGTCGATCTCGCGATCATGCGTGGTGATCCTTCAGATGGCATCCCTGGCGTGCCAGGCATTGGTGAGAAGACGGCTTCAGCACTGTTGAAAGAATATGCATCACTCGAAGGGATTCTCACTGCAGCCGGCGGCCCACCGAAGTCGCCTCTCACGGCGAGAATTCAAGGGCTGCTGATCGAGCACGCTGCGGCAGCCCGCACGGCGCAAACCGTGGCAACTGCCGTTCGCACACTGGAGTGTGAACTTGACCCAACGATTCCTGATCAGGCCGCTGACAGTCGACGAGTGACAGCGATCATCGAAGAGTGGGGTCTTCAGCGTTTCGTGCCGGATTGGTTTCCGCGCTAGACCTTCGCCACAGATGCGACCACTCCACGATTGACCAGATCAGCCGCTTTCGCTGCGGTAAATCGGAGTGGGTGCTCAGACGGCACTGCCTGGGCGATCTGGCCAAGCAAGTCGATGACTTGTCTCGACCAGCGCACGAAGTCGCCTGCTGTGAGTTCCTCGCGCGTCAAGATCGAGTACAGGCTATTGCCCTGACACCATCGATACACCGGCCAGACGAAGCCTGAATCCATCATCCGAGTGGCGTTGAGCCCATGGCTGGCTTCAATCCCGTGAATGTCTGTCCACATGCTCTGCATCGCCATGAATGCATCGCGGATGGGGCCGTTGGGAACCTTGGGCGTCTCATCATCGGAGATGCGGGCCTCGAACACGAGCATCGAGCACACGGCGGCAAGTTCTGCCGGATTGAGCTGATCCCACGTTCCCGTGCGCAGACAAAGCGCGGTGAGCAGATCGGCTTCGGTGTACAGGCCCATCAGCATTTGACCTTCGTCTGTGACCTTGGCCTGATCGTCAGCTGAGGTGAGGTAGTTCAGCTCGACCAGCACTTCGCAGATGCGATCGAAATGCCGAGCGATGGAGTTGGTGCGGCCTTCGACTCGGCGCTCCAACTCTTGAATCTCTCGCTGGGCGCGGTGATACCGCTCAGCCCATCGTGCGTGCTGCTCGCGGTCATTGCATCCGTGACATGGGTGCTGGCGAAGTTGCGCTCTCAACGAAGTGACGAGTTCATCCTCATTGCGCACATGCTTGGGCTTGGCTCCGCCAATTCGATCACCTGCGATTTCACGCAGGGCTGATGCCAGATCCCGGCGCGATTGTGCATTTCGGGCGGAGAACGTCTTGGGAATTCGCAGTTTGCCAACGATTTCGAACATCGGGTTGACTTCAAGACTGGAGATCCTGCGCACCTGTCGCTCCGAGGTCAGCACCAGCGGTCGAGGATCAGATGCATTGCCATCAAAACCGGTGTCCAGTACTACTGCCGGTCCTGCGCGCTTGCCTGCGGGGATGATGATGACGTCTCCGGGTTTGAGCGAGCGCAGGATGTCAGTGGAGCTTTCTCTTCTTTGGGCCGCGGCAGATCTGTTGACATCCTTTTCGCGGCGCGAAATCTGTTCGCGCAGGCTTGAGTACTCCACGAAGTCGCCAAGATGGCACGCCATGGCATCTTGATATCCCTCCAGGCCTTCTTCGAGCCTGCGAATCTGCGTCGCCAGTCCCACCACTGATCGATCAGCTTGGAACTGGGAGAAGGAAGTCTCAAGAACCTCGCGCGCAGTATGACGACCAAGGCGCGAGACGAGATTGACCGCCATGTTGTACGAAGGTTGAAATGACGACCGCAGCGGATAGGTGCGTGTGGAGGCAAGACCCGCAACTGCTCGCGGATCCAGGCCCTCCTGCCAGAGCACCACGCCATGACCTTCGACATCGATGCCCCGTCGTCCGGCGCGACCGGTCAGCTGCGTGTACTCCCCTGGCGTGAGTTCTACATGCGTCTCGCCATTCCATTTGACCAGCTTTTCCAGTACGACCGATCGCGCGGGCATATTGATGCCAAGGGCGAGGGTCTCGGTCGCAAAGACCACCTTGATGTAGCCACGTTGGAACAGGCTTTCGACCACTTCCTTGAAGGCCGGCAGCAAGCCCGCGTGATGCGCGGCAATTCCGCGTTCCAGGCCATCAAGCCAATCGTCAAAACCCAATGCCAGCAGGTCTTCGTCAGGCAGGTGCCTGGTTGCCTCCAGCGCATATTCACGGACTTCGGTTCGTTCCAGCTTGGAGTTCAACCGCAGGCCGGCGCCCAGACATTGCCGGACCGCGTCATCGCATCCATTGCGGCTGAACAGGAAGTAGATCGCCGGCAGAAGTCCGGCATGCTCCAGCTGGGTGACCACATCACTTCGGTAGGGAGTCAGACCGTTGCGCCTTCGCGAGCCACGCTCGTTTCGCCCGCCGCGTCGTCCCGAGTCTCGCCCCAACCGCTCCAGTTCGGGGTTGACCACTTGCTGAGCATCATCAACGAAGAGGTCATACATGCGATGGCCCGCGATCACGTGCTGCCACAGCGGCACAGGACGATGCTCCTCAACAATGATGTCGGTCTCACCGCGAACCGTTGCCAGCCAAGCGCCGAACTCCTCGGCGTTGCTGACAGTGGCCGAAAGCGCGGCAATGCTCACCGACTGTGGAAGATGAATCATCACCTCTTCCCAGACCGCTCCGCGGAATCGATCGGCAAGGTAGTGCACTTCATCCATCACGACATAAGACAGATTGTTCAAGGTGCTCGACTGTGCGTAGAGCATGTTGCGCAGCACCTCGGT
>JAUSQD010000158.1 GCA_030652695.1 Actinomycetota bacterium | reverse complement strand
CCGTTGATGGCGAGCTGGCGATGGGCTTCCTTGACAGTTTCGACCAGCTGCAAGGGCTGTTGAACGAGGACGACATCGCCTCTGTGGCTGCTGAACTGGCGCCAAACTCCTCCGCCGGGCTGATCCTTTGGGAGAACACATGGGCGGCCCGCCTGGCTGGAGCCATCGAAAATGCCAATGGTCGCGTGGTCGCGCATGACCGGGTCCCTCGTGAACTAGTCCTTGCCGCAGTGGAGGCCGCTGCACTCACCAGCTGAATCTGACCTGTACCCCCAATTGATCTAAGGAGCCACTCATGATGCGTCGCGGACCCAGCCTTCTGCGTGTTGCTGCAACCACGGCGGTTGTCGCGGGAACGGCAACTGCTGTCTCAGGAGGCATGCGCAATCGGCAGGCCCAAAAAGCTGAAGCTCAGCAGGCTGCTGCCGCACCCGCCCCAGCAGCACCCCCTGCACCGACCGCCGGCGAAATGACCGATGAGGTCATCAGTCAGCTCAAGCAGCTGGCCGAGCTCAAGAACCAGGGCATTCTCACTGAAGACGAGTTCGCGGCCCAGAAGGCGAAGTTGCTCGGCGAGTAGCGCAGGTCCTTCAATGTCGGCGCACGTTCGCGAGCTGCACTTCAGCAATGCTCGTGGAGAAGTGCTGACAGGCACGTTTCAGTCCGCCTCAGTTGCTCTCCCAACAGCAGCTGTGCTCCTGTGTCAGGGATTGTCAGGCATTCGCACACTGGTCATGCCTGAAGTTGCGCAGGCCTTGGCCGCAGTCGGCATTGCTTCCCTTCGATTTGACTACGCAGGATTTGGCGACAGTCAAGGTGAGCGCGGCTGGATCGATCCACACTCCCGCGCTGAGGATGCCCGAAGCGCCTTGGATGCCCTGAGATCTGCTCCAGAGGTTGATCCTCAGCGGATCGGCATTTACGGACACAGCTATGGCGGCCCTGTTGCGCTGCAGGTAGCGGCATCAGATCTGCAGACCAAGGCACTTGCCGCAATCTCCAGCCCAGGATCAGGTACCGACATGCTCCGCTCCGCCAGACCAGCGTGGGACTGGGTGGCCTTGAAGCAAAGTCTGGTGGCGGAGCGTGCTCGTTTGGCTCGGGGCGAAAATGCGCAGGTAGTGCCGATCGACCAGATATTTCCGTTCAGCCCGAAGTTTGCGGCGGGCTACTCGCACCTGAAGCAGACTCAAGGCGGCACGAGTGCTTTGCAGGGAACGCAGGGGCTCGGGAAGGACTCCTTCTATCTCGCAAGCGTGGATCGCATATGTGCGCTGGAACTCATGCCATTGGCTCGCAGTCTTCACCATTGTCCGAGCCTGTGGATCAGTGGTGAGTTGGACGACACCGCGCCTATCGAGAATCTTGAGCCGATTTATGAAGCGATCCCAGCGAGGAAGGAGTGGATGGTGGTGGCCGGCGCCGATCACAATTCGCTCGACAGTGATCCCGGACTGGAGATGGCCTTGAAGTCGATTACACGTTGGTTTCAGTCCCTTCTTTAGGTTGATCGGAAGCCTTGATTTGAGGCGCTGCTGACGTACGCTGGCGGCATGTTGAAGAGCCGGCGCAGGGTCATGTTGATTGCAATTCCTCTCACGATGACCGCGCTCATTGCGTCAGCTTGCAGTTCGGAGGGCGCCTTGCCTGATGTCACTGCAAGCCCTATGGCCTCGACAGCCGCATCGGAAGTTGCGCAGACCCCCAGCAGTTCATCTTTGGCTGGAGGCTCATGGCAACTGACTTTCTATGTTGGCGCCGACGGCTCGACGACAAAAGCCACCTCCGCTCCGTCTGCGGGCACTCTTGTGTTCGGGTCCGAAGGCAAGCTCTCCGGCTCCACAGGTTGCAACAGTTTCAATGGCACGTATGTGCAGTCAGGTGCGGCGCTCACGGTCACCGTCGGCCCAATGACGCTCATGGCTTGCAGCGGTGCCCCTGCGGCCCAGGAGACCGCAGTGCTGGCCAATCTCGCAAAGGTGGATTCCTTCACTTCAGGTTCCAAACTGCAACTCAAATCTGGTGGTGATGCAGTCCTCACGTACAAGGCAGACGTCACGGGTCTTGCTGGGTCTTCATGGGTTGCCACCGGAATCAACAACGGCAAGGGCGGTGTGGTCAGCGATGCCAACACCAGGAAGGTCACCGCCAAGTTCAACACTGAGGGTGGGATTTCTGGGAGTGGCGGTTGCAACACCTACGGAGCCGACTTCACGACATCAGGCAGGAACGGTCTCAAGATCAGCCCGGTTGTTTCAACAATGATGGCGTGTGAGCCCACTTCGGTCATGACAACTGAACAGCAGTATTTCGCTGCCCTGGCAAAGGTCACGAAGTATCAGCGCGATGGCAACCGCCTCACCTTGAAAGATGCGAGCGGGGCCACTCAGGTCACCTACATTCCGGCCTCGTAGATGCTTCAACTCGGCTAGCCTCGACGAAACACGCAGCGGAGGTTGACCATGGCAAGTGGTGCTCGACGCAAGGTCCTGGTCACTGGAGGGTCCAAGGGTTGGGGTGAGGCGATCGTGGATCGCTTCACCGACGAAGGCTGCGAGATCTTCATCAACTTCGCGCATGATCGATCGTCGGCCGAAGCTGTAGCCCAAAGGACTCGGGAGCGCGGTTCGATCGCGCATGTGATCCAAGCTGACATGGGCACTGAAGAAGGCATTGCCTCACTGTTTGCTGAAATCACCAAGGTCTCCGATGAGCTTGATGTAGTGGTGCACAACGCATTCCACCTCACCAATGCTGATCCGCTTGCCGGTGATCGTGCCCAGTGGTTGCGCGCGATGGAAGTTGGACCTCTCGCGCTGATGACCATCGCGCAGCTGGCCGCGCCACTCCTGCCAGATGTCACAGGGCGCATCATCGCCACAAGCAGTGTCGCCACGATGCGGCTGTTTCATCCAACTCAGGGCCTGGGCTACTTTCCGATGGCTGCAGCCAAAGGTGCCTTGGAAGTATCGGTGCGCTACCTGGCTACTGAGCTGGCGCCGCGCGAAATCACCGTGAATGCGGTGGCAGCGGCGTACATCGGAACACCCAGCCTGCTCGAAGCACCTGAGACCTTCCTGCAGGCGATTGCTCGCAAAACTCCGTACGGACGGATTCCAAGTGCACGCGAAATGGCCAATACGGTCTACATGCTCAGCTCCGCAGATGCTGCGTTCACGACCGGACAGATTCTGGTGACCGATGGTGGCTTCACTCTCGTCTGAACCCTTGGGGTTTACCTGACCTTGTTGTTGCTCCAACACTTGTCGAAGGAGCTGACTTTAGGTTGCGCTAGTGCCCAAGAGAGGAACGCGATGAATGAAGAAGTGCTTGCCAGCCGCGAGGCAGTGAGTCGGCGTCGAGCTCTGGCATTGGGGGGATCCATCGGCCTGGGCGGCATGCTTGCCGCCTTCGGCATGAACAGCGTTGAAGCTGCTACGCCGAATCCCACTTCAGTGGATGCTCAAATCAAAGCCCTGCTGAAAGGGTCGGGTACCTGCACCACCACCCCAGAACTCACTCAGGGGCCATATTGGTTTGACGTCGACTCCATTCGCAGCGACATCCGCGATGGACGGCCCGGAATGCCCTTGGTGCTGGCATTCAAAGTCTTGGATATCACCGGATGCACCACTGCAGGTCAGGGAACACCGATCCCGAACAGTGTCGTTGAGATCTGGCATTGCGACGCAGGGGGTGCCTATTCCGGATTCGAATCGGGTCAAGCTGGTCGACCCGGCAACGGATCTGGGACGATGTCAAGTGGCAGTTACAGCAAGGGTGATCAGGAGGCATCGCCCACAGATGACGGCACATACCTGCGAGGCGCACAAGTTGCCAATGCAGACGGCATCGTGAAATTCACCACGCTTCATCCGGGTTGGTACCCCGGACGCACTGTGCACATCCACCTGAAAGTCCATCTCAATAAGAAGTCCGTGCTCACAAGCCAGGTCTTCTTCAATGAGAAGGTGAATTCGGCCGTCTATGCGACGACTCCATACAAGTCGCGCACTGGCCGTGCCACGTTCAACAGTGGCGACTCGATCTTCAAGAAGTCAGGCGTCGTCAGTTCAGCAAAGCTCAACTCCGGCTATCTCGGCGCTATCAACCTCGGAGTTGATGTCTAGGCGAACAGCACTGGGAGAGCCTGACTCACGGGAGAAGTTCATCTGACGGGTAGGCATTTCGTAATGGATGCGAAATATGGCAGTGGCAGATTTCAAGGGTGGCGAAAATACACCCAGGCGCCGGACCCAAGGAGCCGCAGGTTGTTGTGCTCTTCGGAGCCACTGGGGATCTCGCGAAGCGAAAACTCATTCCCGGGTTGTTCCACCTCGCAATTTCTGGGCTGGTGCCAGGCATTCGCATCATTGGAGTCTCCCTTGATGAGATGAGCGTTGAGGAGTTCCGCGAGATCGCTGGTCAATCTCTGCGAGAGTTCTATTCGCGCAAATTCTCAGATGCCGAGATGTCTGGCTTCCTGGACGAATTGCAGTACGTCTCCACTGGGCAGGGACCAACAGCGTTGGCGGAAGCTGTTGCTCTCGCCGAGAAGGACCTTGATGGCCTGGCCCATCGCCTGCATTACCTCTCAGTGCCACCCAAGGCCGCTCTGTCGGCAGTCGCCTTGCTTGATGAAGCCAATCTCATCGAGAAGTCGCGCGTGATCATGGAGAAGCCCTTCGGCGTGGATCTGCAGAGTTCAGTCGCGCTCAATGCTCGCCTGCACGAGATTCTTGAGGAAGATCAGATCTTCCGCATTGATCACTTCCTTGGCAAGGAGCCTGCTCTCAACATCCTTGCCTTTCGCTTTGCCAATGGACTGTTCGAGCCGATCTGGAATCGGAATTTCATCGATCACATTCAGATCGATGTTCCGGAAGCTCTGGGCATTGATCAGCGTGCCGATTTCTACGAGCAGACTGGTGCATTCCGCGACATGATCGTCACGCATCTGTTTCAGGTGCTTGCCTTCATTGCGATGGAACCTCCTACCCAGTTGACTCCCGCGGCGATTACTGAGGAGAAGAACAAGGTCTTTCGCAGCATGTTGCCGCTGGAACCCACTGATGTGGTGCGTGGACAGTATTTGGGTTATCGCAATCTGCCCGGCATCGCCGAGGAATCTGACACAGAGACCTTCATGGCCTTGCGATGCAGCATCGACAACTGGCGATGGGCGGGAGTTCCGTTCTACTTGCGCACAGGCAAGCGGATGGCCGAAGGACAGCGCATAGTCTCCATTGCCTTTCATGAACCTCCGCGAAGCATGTTTCCTGCCGGTTCGGGCGTTGGCTCTCATGGTCCGGACCACCTGACCTTCGACCTTGCCGATTCGGCGCGGATGTCGCTCTCCTTCTATGGCAAGCGCCCCGGACCCGGTATGCGCCTGGACAAGCTGAGCATGCAGTTCGCCATGCACGACACCGGATTTCAAGGAGATCTGTTTGAGGCGTACGAGCGTTTGATTCTCGACGCGATGCGAGGGGACCGAACGCTGTTCACGACCGCCGATGGCATTGAACGACTGTGGGAGATCTCGCAGCCATTGATGGATTCTCCGCCTCCTGTGCGTTCATACGCACCTGGATCCTGGGGTCCAAATGCAATCCACCAGCTGATTGCCCCGAAAGCCTGGCGCCTGCCGTTTGAGCGCAGTTGGCGTGATCCGAATGCGGAAGGCTCGTAGCCACCGACCGACGTGGGTCAGCAATTCGATGCGTTTGACTCATCCCCTCGCGCCCAGCGCGAGTTAGCCTGCAAGCGTGAACAAGCCATGGCTGGCTGCCAGCGCGATGGCGGTGACCTTGCTCATTGCAGGCTGCTCGAGCGCCTCGACAGAGGTGTCGGGTGGAGTGTTCGAACGAGATATGAGCAGCGATTGGACGCAAGCTCCTCTCGAGATTGGCTCTGTGTCGGTCCTGGCAGCTCCAGTGGCAACTGACGACGGTCCGGGCATCGCACTGCACACGAACTCGGGTGACAAGACCTTCTGGTCAGGCGTCAATCTTGGCTCGACGACGCCGGGGCACAATCCAGGAGAGCTCTCGCCGACTCGAGAGGACTATCGCCGTTGGCTAGGGCAGATGGGCGACATGAACGTGCATTTTCTTCGTATCTACACCCTGCTTCCGCCGGTGTTCTACGACGAACTCCTGGCATTCAACCAATCACACGTGAGCAATCCGATCTATCTCGTTCAGGGTGCCTATCTGCCGGATGAGACCTATGTGAAGTCAAGAGACCTCTTCAAGAAGGAGCCAACCAGGCTCTTCTCCGAAGAGCTCAAACACCTTTCTGCCGCCGTCAGCGGTGACCTTGTGCGGGGAACAACGCCTGGCCGCGCATCGGGCACGTGGACTTCAGATGTTTCTCCATGGCTGGCTGCGTGGATCATCGGCGCCGAGCTTGACCCGGAGGCCATCCACGATTCAGATACGAGCAATCGCAATGTCAAGGCCTTTCGCGGCGAGTACTTCACCAGCACTCAGCAGGCCTCGCCTACAGAGTCCTGGTATGCAGCACGGATGAATGAACTCGCTGGATTTGAAGTTGCGCGGGGCCGGAGCGCGCCAATTGCATTCATCAACTGGCCCACGACCGATCCGCTCAGACACCCGACAGAACCGTCCCCCAAGGAGGACCTGGTGGGAGTGGACGCGAACCACATCGCAGCCTCAGCAAGCTACCCGGGAGGAACCTTCGCCAGTTACCACGCCTATCCCTACTACCCGGATTTCCTGCGCTACACACCCGCGTACCGTGAAGCAACAGGCGGCGGGGAGCCGGATGCATACATTGGATATCTGACTGCCCTGAAGCAGCACCACGCCAAGGCTGGCCTGGCCACGATGGTCACGGAGTTCGGCGTCCCGTCGTCCATTGGCTCCGCGCACTTCGGCACGGCGGGACGAGATCAGGGTGCTCACTCTGAAGCAGACGCCATGAGTATGGATGCCTCGATGCTCCGGTCAATCAAAGCCGCGGGACTGTCTGGAGCCTTGGTGTTTTCGTGGACTGATGAATGGTTCAAGAGAACGTGGAATACCGAGCCGCGACAGGATGCGACCAACACTGAGCGGCGAGCGCTCTGGCACGACCCCCTCACCAATGAGCAATGGTTTGGCATCTTCGCCCAGGATCCTGTGCGCACTGGTTGGCGCACTCTGCACGAAGGACAAGACGAGATCCGAGCACTTCGCGTGGATCACGACGCCGCATTCGTGTACGTCGACGTCGACTTCGACGCAGCCCCAGAGAGTGCGTTCACATTGAACTTCGCAATCGTGGGAGACCAGAAGCCTGATGTTCAGGTGGTTGTCGATCCAGTGGACACGACTGCGCGCGCCTATGTCCGCAGCGAACTCGATCCGATTCTTTTGGACGGACTCCAGGCAAAGGACATTCCCAAGGACGACTTGCCGGGCTGGAGACTGCAAAGGCTGACGGCCAATCGGTCATACCCCGGCCATCCTGCGGAGTTCATTCCGGTAGGCGAGCTCGAGACAGGCAACTGGGATCCTGCAGACCCTTCATACAACTCAATTGCCACCTGGAATCTTGCAGGCACGCAGCTGGAGTTGCGCCTGCCGTGGTCAATGCTCCTCATCGGAGATCCCACTACTCGCACTGCCGTGACCGCCGGTCTAGCCGGCAGGGCGCGCAATGCCCATGTGCGGGAAATCGCAGTCTCCCTTGATCTGGGCGCGGGCTCGATCCCCTTGGGCTCGATCAATTGGGAGACGTGGAACCGTGCAACAGCAGTTGAGCGCATGAAAGCTGGGGCAGTGCAATTGGCTCAGGCGCTGCGCGACCTCAATTGAGGCCAGGCTCCCGACTTGAACAGCAGTGTGGCCCGAATCCAATGGACTCGGGCCACACTGCTGTGGTGTTGCTGGACTAGCGGCTCACACCCAGGTGCAGGCCGTTGATCTTCACCAATGAGTTCCAATTCTGATTGCCGCGCAACCAGTCGAAGTGCTTGTTCGGGGTGTTCAAGAGCTCCTTGGGAACTGAAGTGCCTGCGGGGAAACTGGCGATGACTGCAGCTTGGTAGGCAGCCTTTGCATTGTCTCCCGCAGTCTTGTATGCGCTCTTGGCCGAATCGATCTTGGCCTGTGCAGAAGCCTTGGCAGCCGACACGGCGGCGTTGTATGCGGCCTGAGCCTGATCAAGTGCGACGCGAGCCGCTGTGGCATCAAGACCTGCTTCAACTGTGAACTGGTAAGCGTCCTTGGCGATCACCAGTGCAAGCCGCTGGGCGGTCGTGGCGTTGGTGATTTCGCTCTGTACCTGCACCACGACACCATGCAAAGCAGAGTTTGCAGATGCCATCGTCGTGAAGAATGCCTTGCGAGCCGCCAGGATTGCGGTGGCCTGAGCCTGTGTGATGGCGACCTTGACCGTCACTCGCGGAGAACTCTGGTGGGAGCCGCGTCCATTGTCCTTGCCATGGTCTTTGCCGTTGTTCGTTGCTGATGCGGAAACGGCAAGCAGTGGTGCTGAAGCAACAAGCGCGAGGCCGGCCGTGGTTGCGATGAGACGTTGAACCTTCATGTCGAACTCCTTCGATCGTTGTCTTGCAGTGCTTTCAGTGTGTTCGGCAATCGCGAAGGAGGGAAGCCAGAATGACCCATTCGCAGGCAACGCACAAGAAGCGGAAGAAGCCTTAGAGGCGCTTGGAAAAATTCACAAGAGCCTCACAGAAATTGATGTGGTGCTACATCGCCCCAGGCTTCAGTGCCACCCACAGGCCCTCTGCTTCTGCGCAGAGTGTCTGTCCGTCATGGATTGAGCCTCGGAACCAGAATTTGCGTCCTTCGTTGCGTTCAAGATGACCTTCGATGTGCAGTTCCTTGTTCACGGGAGTGACGTGGCGAAAGTCGACTTTGAGGTACGCCGTTCGGCGCAGTACTCCCTGCGCAGTGGCAATGCGCCCCAGGATCTCGTCGAAGATCAACGGGATCGAGCCTCCATGGGCCGCGCCATTTGCACCGTGAAAGAAGTTGGTGAACACAATCGAGGCCTGCATGCTGCCCACTTCCCATTGAGGATCGATCAATGCAGGGGCCAGGCTCCGTACTCCTCGTTTGCCTTCGTCGAGCGACCATTCAGCAGACTGCGTGAAGGTGTGCGCGTAAGGCTCGAGCAATGCTGCTGCCTGTTCCAGGACACCAGCAGCTGCCAGCCCAACCTCATCGGGGGCCGTCGAATTCGGCAAGGAGTCCTGGACCGCTCGGATCGCCCGCGACAGTCGATCCACAGTTGCGTCAGCGCTCATGGTGTCGGATCGTAGGCCGATGCCTTGCAGCCTTGGGCTCGCGTGCCGGGCAGCACACAGCAGTTATGACGATAAAGTCCGATATATCCCTTTTTGTCATAACGAATAGATAACTAATCGGATCAATCCATTTTCAAACGGACATTCCACTGCGCAGAATTCGCCCGAACCAATCGTCATCGCATAGCGCGATTGACGAAGACAGTGGAGGTAAGAATGCACGTTTCGAACAACGCGCGACGCAGCACGGCAGTAGTTGCCGTGGGTGCCAGCGCAACGATGCTGTTCGCCGTCATGGCCAACAGTGCCTTCGCAGCACCGACGCCTACGCCGACCAAGGCTGCGAGCAATGCATCCTGCCCAGCGACTCCGGGCGTCACCCCAACCACGATCAACCTCGGTTGGATTGGTCCCAAGACTGGCGCTGCTGCAGCCAACTACATCGGCTCCTCAGAAGCTGCGCAGCTGCGCATCGACCAGGAGAACGCAAAGGGTGGCGTCAACGGTCGCAAGATCGTCTACAAGGTCTACGACGATCAGTCCAACGGCAGTGGCCAGATCACAGCCATGCAGAAGGCACTCCAGTCCGACAACATCTTCGCGTTGACTGCACAGACGAACACCACGTCGATGTACCCAACGTTGAAGGACCAGGGCATTCCCGTGACTGGCTTCTCCAACCCAGCGTTCGGCACGGACCGCAATGCTTTTGGCACCACTGGCGCGACCTTGTCTTCGAACCCCGCGCTCACCAGCACGGGCACGCTTGAGAAGTTGAAGCAGCAGGGTGTCACCAAGATCGCCAACATCAACCACGTCAGCACCGGTGCCTCGGCAGCGGGCAATGCCACCGCCGGCCTCATCCCACTTGTTGGCATGACTCAGGCGCTGCGCATCTCGGATGAGCCCCAGGGCACGCACGATGCAACCTCCACTGCATTGCGCATCAAGAACTCCGGAGCTGATGGCGCGGTCATCGTCGGCTTCATCGACGGTGCCATCTCCATCATGCAGGCCCTCAAGCAGCAGGGCGTCAACCTCAAGGGGGTCAGCATCGTTGGCCTTTCTGACCCAGCGGTTCTGCGCACCGCAAACGGCGCACTTGATGGTGCCCTTGGCACCAACTATGGCACTGTGCCGGTCGGCGTGAACAACCGCGCAGTCAAGACCTACGCAGCAGGCATGAAGGCCGCCGGCATCAACCCCTACTCCTCAGGCGCCCCTCAGGGCTTCGTCGGAGCAGACCTGTTGATCACCGGTCTGAAGGTTGCGGGCAAGTGCCCAACGCGTGCGTCATTCATTGACAACCTGCGCAAAGTCACCAAGTGGGATGGTGGCGGTTTGATCCCAGAGAAGATCAGCTTCAAGGGTCCAGGCGTCATGCCAAACGGCAACCCGGCACTGTGCACCTGGTTCATGATCGCCAAGGGCACTGAGCTGGTCCCGGATTCCAAGCCGAGCTGTGGTGCCAAGGTCATTGACACAGCTTCAGGCAAGACACTGCTCAGCTAGTCAGCAATTGCGCATGCGTGTGGCGGGTGTCCTCGGACATCCGCCACACGCTTTTGAGTCTGTCCGAATTGTTCGCTATATGCGGATAAGGAGTAACGAATGCATAACTAACGCGCCCAATCTATTTCCATGGCGTGGCATCGCTGCTCATAGTGACGAGAACGAATCGTCACCGCATATTGCGATCGACGAAGACAGTGGAGGTCACAATGCACGTTTCGAATAGGGCACGAAGGGGCTCGACAGCACTGGCTGTTGGTGCCAGTGCTTCGCTCTTGCTCGCCATGGTTGCTACGAGCGCCGGCGCTGCTCCGACAACGCCGCCAGGTCTGGTCAAGAACAACGCGTCGTGTCCTGCGACTCCGGGCGTAACCCCGACCACGATCAACTTCGGCTGGATTGGTCCTAAGACTGGTGCTGCTGCTGCCAACTACATTGGTTCCTCGGAAGCTGCGCAGCTGCGCATTGACCAGGAGAATGCCAAGGGTGGCGTCAATGGCCGCAAGATTCTCTACAAGGTCTACGACGATCAGTCCAATGGCAGTGGCCAGATCACTGCGGCTCAGAAGGCCATTCAGTCCGACAACGTCTTTGGTTTGACGGCTCAGACCAACACCACGTCGATGTATGCCACGTTGAAGGATCAGGGCATTCCTGTGACCGGTTTCTCCAACCCAGCATTTGGCACTGACCGCAACGCCTTCTCGGTGACAGGTGCCACGGTCTCTTCCAATCCGGCACTTGCCAGCACGGGCGTGCTTGAGAAGTTGAAGCAGATGGG
>JAUSQD010000155.1 GCA_030652695.1 Actinomycetota bacterium | reverse complement strand
TTGTGGGCAGGAACGGGGATTGGTCTGAGATTTCCGCAGAAATCTTCGAAAGAATGACATTCTGGATTGCAAGAATGATATTCTTTAACTATGGCAGTGAATCGAGTACAACAGGGACTCGGTCAATTGACCATAGAGCGTCCCGGCCTTGCGAGTAGGTGTTCTTGATGAGTTACCTGGATCAACTCTTTGATCTGACCGGCAAGGTCGTGGTCATCACCGGCGGCAGTCGCGGTCTTGGCCGCGAGATGAGCTTTGGCTGTGCCCAGGCCGGTGCCAATGTGGTGATTGCCTCGCGCAACTATGAGACGTGCCTTGAAGTTGCGGCAGAGGTCACAGAACTGACCGGACGCGACACGATGGCGTACGGGTTGCACGTGGGTCGATGGGAACAGCACGAGGCCTTCACTGATGCGGTGTATTCGCGATTTGGCAAAGTCGACTGCCTGATCAACAACGCAGGCATGTCACCGATCTATGACAAGAACACCGACGTCACCGAGCAGATGTTCGACAGCGTGGTGAATCTGAACTTCAAGGGACCATTTCGCCTGACCGCATTAATGGGGGAGCGGATGGCAGCTGCGGGAACGGGCTCGATCATCAATGTCTCATCCACCGGTTCACTGCGCCCAGGACCCAACATCATTCCGTATGCCGGTGCGAAGGCAGCGTTGAATGCGATGACTGAAGGCTTCGCCAAGGCCTTTGGTCCATATGTGCGCGTCAACACCTTGATGCCCGGGCCCTTTCTGTCTGATGTGTCCAAGGCCTGGGACGTGCCGCAGACCACGGCGAGTTTGCAGGGCACTCAGGCGCTGCAGCGCATCGGCAATCCACCGGAGGTCGTGGGCCTGGCCATCTATCTGGCTTCTGATGCCTCCAGCTTCACCACCAGCGCCACCATCCGTTGCGACGGCGGCCTGTACTAGCGACTTTCCACACCCCACACGTTTGTTCACAACCATGAGGAGCGCACGATGGCAATTGATTTCCGAGTAGAGCCCGAGTTCCAGGAGTTGCTGGACTGGACTCGCGAGTTCGTCAAGAACAAGATCAAGCCGATTGATCTTGTCTGGCCCCACGACGTCTACAAGGACATGACGCCAGAGCAGGCAGCGATCATCAATCCGCTCAAGGATGAGGTGCGCGCCAAGAAGCTGTGGGCCTGCCACCTGGGCCCAGAGCTCGGCGGACAGGGCTACGG
Organism: Actinomycetota bacterium; assembly: GCA_030652695.1. GTDB lineage: Bacteria > Actinomycetota > Actinomycetes > S36-B12 > S36-B12 > UBA11398. The sequence goes on along the minus strand of JAUSQD010000155.1, from coordinate 3,902 downwards.
CCAGCTGAAGCTCGCGCTCATGAACGAGATCCTTGGCACCTCGCGCTGGGCACCTCGCGTGTTCGGCACCCAGGCCCCCGACACCGGCAATGCCGAGATCATCGCCCACTTCGGCACTGACTGGCAGAAGGAGGCCTACCTGGAGCCGCTGCTCGAGGGCGGCATCGTGTCGTGCTACTCGATGACTGAGCCTCAGGGCGGCGCTGACCCAGGCGTGTTCACCACCAACGCACACAGGGAAGGCGACGAGTGGGTCATCAATGGCCGCAAGATCTGGTCATCCAATGCGCGTTGGGCAACCTTCTTCATCGTCATGGTCGTCACTGATCCAGAGGCACCTGTCACCTCGCGCTTCTCGATGTTCCTGCTGCCGCGCGATACCCCGGGCATCACGATCGAGCACAACTTCGGCATTGCCGGTGAGGGCCCTGAGGATGTCTCCGAAGGCTTGGTCAGCTACAAGAATGTGCGCGTCAACGACGACGCGATGCTTGGCGGCGTTGGCGAGGCATTCAAGGTTGCACAGACTCGCCTTGGTGGCGGCCGCGTGCATCACGCCATGCGCACCATCGGCAACTGCCAGGAGTTCCTGGACATGATGGCCGAGCGCGCATTGTCGCGTTCGACCAAGGGCACTCTGCTGGCCGAGAAGGAGTCGGTGCAGACCATGCTCGCCGATTCGTACATCGATCTGCAGCAGCTGCGTCTGTTCGTGCTGTACACCGCCTGGCAGATCGATGAGTACCAGGACTACTACCGAGTCCGCAAGGACATCGCAGCAATCAAGGTGCAGTGCGCACGCGTGTACGAGCGCATCGCCACCCGCGCCCTGCATCTGCACGGTGCCATCGGGTCGTCCACGGCACTGCCGTTTGCGGGAGCGTTGCTCGGTGCGCAGATCATGGCTTTGGTCGACGGCCCAACTGAGGTGCACCTGGCAACTGTCGCCAAGCAACTGCTCCGCGATTACAAGCCGACCACGAGCGTGTGGCCGACCTACTTGATCCCGAACATCACCGCAGATGCGGAGTTGGCCCTGCTGGGTCGCGAGATCACCGAGCGCGTACCGGAGTAACAGCAAGTATTTTTTGTGTCGCAAGAGCGCAAGATCCAGCCCGTGAGGTAGCAGCTGTAGTGGCGTCGCCTCACGGGCTCACTTGTGAGTTCGCTGACACTTTGGTGTGTACGCGGAAGCCGACTTGTGTGCCCGTGCGACACTGAGAGAGTTCGAATAAGGACTTGCCAATAGGTGAAGCGGAACACGAACGCACGGCTATCTATAGGCAGATCATGACGACTTCCTGCAACACTCCTGTTTGCCGTCTCGCGTGACCACCAACACCGCGACTCGACCCGAACCTGCGTCGTCGCCGACTGAGCCTGCAGAGGGTCCAAACTGGTGTGCCAGGGCGATCCTTGCGATCTTCGTGGCTGTGCCGCTTGCGGCTTTGCTCGGCGCGCTGCCTCTGGCTGTGCTCATTGGCTGGGTCTCCACCGTCGACATCATCATGATGGTCGCGCTGTATTACATCGGCGTGCACGGCGTGACGATCGGCTATCACCGACTCTTCACGCACAACGCCTTTCGCGCTGGTCCATTCATGCGCAGTTTCCTTGCCGTAGCCGGAAGCGTGGCGGTCGAGGGCCGCGTTGTCGACTGGGTTGCCGACCATCGCAAGCACCATCAGTTCTCTGATCAAGCACGTGATCCGCATTCGCCATGGGCTTATGGCACGGGCGCTCGTCACTTGATTCGCGGTTTCCTGCACGCGCATGTTGGCTGGCTGTTCACGTACTCAGGCAGCGACGCTGCAAAGTACGCACCGGATCTCGTTGAAGACCGAGCATTGGTCCGCATCAGCCGCCTGTGGCCACTGATCGCCGTCGTCACCTTTGCCATCCCTGTGATCATCGGCTTTGCCATCGACGGCTGGTGGGGCGCTCTGCGCGCCTTCTTCTGGGCCGGTCTGGTACGCGTGGCATTGGTGCATCACATGACCTGGTCGATCAACTCGATCACGCACATCTTCGGCAAGCGCCCATTCACCAGCCGCGATAAGTCAGCAAACATCGGCTGGATTGCAGTCGTTGGTTGCGGCGAGAACTACCACAACTACCACCACGCAGACCCGAGTAGTGCTCGCCATGGCGTGCTGCGCGGCCAACTCGACAGCAGTGCGCGCATCATCCGCATGATGGAATCCGTCGGATTGGTCACCGATGTGAAGTGGCCCAGCGCCGCACGAATCGAAAAGTTGCGCGTCAAAAGCAGCTAGTTCGCTGGTTCTTGCTGCTTGGAGCTTGGACTTACTTGTCGGCGTCCATGTCGAGAGTGAGATGGCGCATGTAGCCACGTGCGTGGCGACGAGCATCTTCGGGACGCATCTTCCAGGTCGCTGCCCAATCGCCTCCTGGCTGGCCGGTGGCATTGACGACATACGCGGCGATGCCGGCTTCAGCAGTCTTGGGCCAGCCATCTGAGGCCAGAATCTGCTCCATGCCATCAAGTACGCGGCCAAGGCGACGAACGGTGGTGTCGATCTCGAAACGCTTGATCACCTGCGCGTAGGTCATCGGACGGTCGCCGCCAGAGAAGGCATCAGTCTTCACATAATCCAAGAACGGGCCCTTCAATTGCAGGGCGAGTTCATGCTCATTTGCGGTGTGCGTGAGCTTGGGGTTCATGGTGCAGATCTGACAAGTGCCGCCTGTGGCGATTGGGTCCATAGTTGCGAATGTAACGCCAAGGCCAAAGTCGCGGTAGGGCCGCAGTCGATATCCGACGCGGGGAGGGCGTGTCTGCCCAATACTGACCGGTATCTGGACAATTGCGACGTCGTTGATCAGGCAACCAGGCCATGGACGTAGGGCACCACGGCATCTGCGGCGTATCCGTAGTGATTGGCAGCGATGCCGGCAAGGCAGGTGTCGCGCAGCCAGATCACCTCATTGATGGGCAGGCTCAGGAACACCACGCTGGTCTGCGGGTGCTTCAGGGTGAAGTTCCAGCACTCGGCATGCACTGAGGCAGCCTCTTGAGGAGTCTGGGCGGCGCGGATGTGGTGGTGCAGTCGGGTCGTGTAGACCTGCAGGATTCTTTCAAGATCAGTGCCATGCATTGTCACCTGAGTCGCCATGAACCCACGATTCCGCAGGGGCATGGCCAATGGATGAACGCCGATGAACCTCTTGCCTATCCCTTGATGACAAGTTGATCGAGCAGTTGCGCGGTGGCTCTGGCGACCGTCTCCACGGCTTCGTCGAAGGCAGCCTTGTTGTGAGCGGCCGGCTGTCGGAAGCCACTGATCTTGCGCACATACTGCAGCGCAGCAGCCTGGACGTCGGGCTGCCCGACATCCTCGGTGAACGGTGGGCGAAGGGTCTTGATGCTTTGGCACATGGAAGAAGGCTAAGCCCGACCTGCGCCGGACCTAGCCTTCTGTCGTACTTGGCGTGGCCCTGCTCAGGCCACGATCCGTGCGGCGCGCAGTTCAGCGATGCGTGAAGCATCAAGGCCCACAATGTCGCGCAGGATGTCATCGGTGTCGGCACCGAAGTCCGGTGCTGGTCGGCCTGGTCCAGCGTCCTGGTCGAACATCACTGGAGGCATCACCACGGCGGGTGTGCCCGGCTCATCGCTGGGGATGCGCACCATGCCGTTGGCCTGCGCCTGCGGGTCTTCGTACATCTCAGCAGCGTTCTGCACCGGAGCCCAGACGCCCTTGGACGGCAGCAGGATGACCTTCCACTCAGACAGAGTCTTGGTGGCGAAGATCTCGTCCATGATCGCCATCAATTCACCAGAGTTCTTCATGCGATTCATCGTGGAGTCGAAGCGACTGTCAGTGATGAGATGTTCATGCTTGAGCAGGCGGCACAGGTCCTCAAATTCGTCTTGATGA
>JAUSQD010000139.1 GCA_030652695.1 Actinomycetota bacterium | reverse complement strand
GCGTTGTGGTGTAGAGATATAAGGAGAACTTGTGGCACAGACCGCCTTCGACCTCGTGGGCGGGGATCGCTCAGTTGTCGTTGCTCGAATCAATGGGGAGATCCGCGATCTCTCAACAGCAGTAGTCGACGGCGATGTGGTTGAGGCCATCACAGTTGACAGCCCTGAAGGCTTGGCGGTGTTGCGTCACTCAGCTGCGCACGTGCTGGCTCAAGCAGTGCAAGACACCTTCCCAGAGGCCAAGTTGGGCATTGGGCCGCCCATCCAGGATGGCTTCTATTACGACTTCGACGTAGCTCGACCGTTCACACCCGAGGATCTGACCGAACTCGAAAAGAGAATGACAGTCATTCTGAAGAGTGGTCAGCGCTTTGAGCGTCGAGTGGTGTCAGATGACCAGGCACTCGCCGAGCTTGCTGGTGAGCCGTACAAATTGCGACTGATTGGCAGTGCAGGAGGTGCAGAGGTCATGGAGGTGGGCGGCAAGGAGCTCACCATCTATGACAACGTCAACATCAAAACTGGAGAGCGCTGCTGGGGGGATCTGTGTCGTGGGCCTCATGTGCCCGACACTCGCTACATCCCAACCAATGCCATCAAGTTGATGCGTACCGCTGCTGCCTATTGGCTTGGCGATCAGAGGAACGAGCAGCTGCAGAGAATCTACGGAACTGCCTGGCCATCCAAGGATGACCTGAAGGCCTATCTGACCTTCCTGGAGGAAGCTGAGCGTCGCGACCATCGCAGGCTGGGCGCTGAACTGGACCTGTTCTCCTTCCCTGAGGAGATCGGTTCGGGCTTGGCGGTTTTCCATCCCAAAGGCGGTGTCATTCGTCGCGTGATGGAGGACTACTCCCGGCTGCGTCATGACGCAGCGGGCTATGAGTTCGTCAACAGCCCACACATCACCAAGGGCGCGCTATTTGAAAAGTCCCAGCATCTGGACTGGTATGCCGAAGGCATGTACCCGCCCATGCATCTGGATGCAGAGTTCGATGATGAAGGCAAGATTCGTCGCCAAGGGCAGGACTATTACCTCAAGCCGATGAACTGCCCCATGCACAATCTCATCTTCGATGCCCGTGGACGTTCGTATCGTGAATTGCCCTTGCGCTTATTCGAATTTGGCACCGTGTATCGCTATGAGAAGTCCGGAGTTGTGCAAGGCCTGACGCGTGCACGTGGCTTCACTCAGGATGACGCGCACATCTACTGCACCAAGGAACAGATGGCCGGTGAGCTGGACTCACTCTTGACCTTCGTGCTAGATCTCCTGCGCGACTACGGGCTGAACGATTTCTATCTGGAACTGTCCACGCGCGATCCAGAGAAGTCCGTTGGTTCCGATGAAGTCTGGGCCGAGGCCACCGAGGTCTTGAGTCTGGCAGCGAGCAAGCAGGGTCTGGATCTGGTGTTGGACGAAGGTGGCGCGGCTTTTTACGGGCCAAAGATCTCTGTACAAGCCAAGGATGCAATCGGCCGCACATGGCAGATGTCGACCATTCAGCTGGATTTCAATCTCCCAGAGCTCTTTGATCTGCAGTACCAGGCCTCAGATGGCACCCGCCAAAGACCGGTGATGATTCACCGCGCACTGTTCGGCTCCATTGAGCGCTTCTTCGCGGTCCTGCTCGAGCACTATGCGGGAGCCTTTCCGCCATGGCTGGCTCCGGTTCAGGTCATCGGCATTCCGATCACCGACGAGCACATTGACTACCTCACTGAAGTCGCTGCGCGACTGAAGGCTCAGGGCATCCGCGTGGAAGTGGACACCTCAGATGACCGCATGCAGAAAAAGATCCGCACAGCTCAGCGCCAGAAGATTCCCTACATGCTGATCGCCGGCGACGAGGACATTGCTGTAGGGGCCGTCTCCTTCCGCTACCGCGATGGCACCCAGAAGAACGGCATTGCCATAGACGACGCAGTCGCCGAAATCGTCGCGGCCGTTCAGACGCGCGTACAGGTCTAGGGATGGCGAACGCATGGGATCGACTGTGGACCCCGCATCGACTCAGTTACATCAAAGGCGAAGGCAAGCCGACTCATGGCAATGAGGGACACGATTGCCCTTTCTGCCGTTCGCCTCAGCTGGACGACTCTTCGGGACTCATCATCGCCCGTGGGGAGTCGGTGTACGCACTGCTCAATCTGTACCCCTACAACTCTGGCCACCTGATGGTCTGCCCGTTTCGCCATGTAGCCGACTACACCGATCTCACAGTTGATGAAGTCGCGGAGATGGGATGGTTCACTCAACGGGCGATGTCCGTGTTGCGGACGGTATCCAATGCTCAGGGCTTCAATATTGGCATGAATCAAGGTGAGGTGTCAGGAGCCGGCATTGCGGCCCATCTGCACCAGCATGTCGTGCCTCGCTGGGGCGGGGACACCAATTTCATGCCGGTCATCGCTGGTACAAAAGTCATGCCCCAATTGCTTGAACAAACTCGCGAACTGCTTGCTGAGGCCTGGATCTAGTCGACCACTGGCAACAGTGTGATGCCACTGCTTTTTGGGACTCGAGCAAAGCCAGCGGCCTCTCGGGTGAAGGCTCCGGCGCCATGTGTCAGGGAACGGATGTCGATCGCGAAGCGGAAGAGCTCAGCAGCCGGGGCGGTCGCTACAAGCGTCATCGATCCGTCCGCGTGAATCTCCTTGGAATCAATAGTTCCTCGCTTGGAGCGCAGATCATTGGTGATTGCATCGACAAACTCTTCAGGGGCGATGACCGTCACAGTCTCATGCGGCTCCAGCAGATGTCGATTGGCGTTGGCTTGGGCTTGGACCACAGCTTGAGCGGCCGCGGATGTGACCGATTGTTCGCAGTCGTGCTCGTTATCGGTGCTGATATCGGCGATGGTCACGCGCACATCGGTGGTGGGGTACCCGGCGAGAGATCCCCGAGCCAGCTGCTGGCGAATCCCGCGTTCGGCTGCGGCGAGAAGCTCCGGTGTTCGCGTTTCGATCACGGGGGAGTGGTCTATCTCAATTCCGGCCGCCCTTGAGTGCTCAGCAATTTCAATCGAACACCGTGCCAGGACCTGCCCCTGCTCGCCCAAGCACTCTCCCATTCCGATGGCCTTGCCGCTGATGGATTCGCGCATCGAGATTCGCAGTTCCTCAGCAGCAACCTCGATGCCAAAGCGAAGGCGCAGTCGCTGAACTGCGAGCTCGGCATGGGATTCACCCAAGCACCACAGTGTGAACTGTCCTTGCATCGTGGTGAATTTCAGGCTGGGGTCTTCGGCGATCAACCGTTCCAATGCAGATGGGAGTCGATCCTCATCCGCTGTCTCAACAGCTGCAACGGCGATCGGAAGATTGGCTTCAGGCATCAACCATGGCTCGACGAGCAATGGGTGTGAGGTGAATGAAATCGTGTCCCCAGTCTCTGCCCGATTCAGTTGAGTGACCGTCACGATGCTGCCGGCGACTGCACTGTCGATGGGTCGGCGAAGGCTGCCGATTGCCAAGCTGAGGACCCCGTCGTGCTCAGTGAGATCATGATCGTGTCGGTCGGGGCGATCGCTGAAATGTCCCGCGATATGCAACTGAGCGTCAGTGGGAAGTCTGCCCGAGAACACGCGCACGATTGATGAACGTCCGATCAGCGGATCTGAGCAAGTCTTGATCACCTCCGCGCACAGTGGTCCCTCTGCGTCGGCACTCAGCGGCGCAATGGGTTTTCCCTGTGCTGAGGTAATGAGTGGCAGTCCGCGATCGCGCGGTGATGGAAAGGCCCGGGCTATCAAGTCGAGGATAATTTCGCCCCCGTAGCCATTGGCACCCGAGAACGCCAAGACGGGATGGAAGTGCCCGCGACGGACAGCTGCCGCGAGGTCTTTGGTGAGCAAATCCGCACTGATCTCGTTTCCGTCGATCAGCAGATCGATCAGATGTTCGTCCTCGGATTCAGCGGCAATGCCCTCAACGAGTTCAGACCGTGCAGTCGACGTCATTTCCAAGTGCGCGGCCTCGGCTGGGCGCTCACGTCGTTGGGTGTCACTCCACTCGTGGATGCGGTTGGTGATCAAATCCAGCACGCCAATGAAGGAGCCATCATCATCGAGAACTGGCAGATGCAATGGGCGCACATCACGGCCTCCAGAGAACATCCGATGGCAGATGGCTACGGCCTCATCGAAATCAGAGTCATCGTCATCCAAGTTCGTGATCACCACTCCGCGCGGCAGATGCATCGCTTCGCACTCATCCCAGAGGGCGCGGGTAGGTGCGTCGATTCCATCGACCGCAGAGATGACGAAGAGCGCACCATCTGCTGCTCGAAGCCCGGCCCGTACTTCTCCCAGGAAATCGACATAGCCGGGTGTGTCGATGAGATTGATGAGTGAGTCTTGGTACTCGATAGATGCCACGCCGAGATCGATTGAACGCTTCTCCAGGCGAGCCAGAGGATCCGAATCCATGATCGAGGTGCCCGCGTCGACACTCCCAGGCTCGGCGGCCGCGCCGGAAATCGCGATCAGCTGTTCAGTCAGGGTGGTCTTTCCTGACCCGGAGGGGCCCAGAAGCACCACGTTTCGGATCGCCTCAACTGTGAAGGCTTGGGCCGGGCCGAGCGTCATATTTCGCCTTTCAATGGATGCTGATCATCCCAGACTCCAAAGCCCGCTCACACGGAGCAACGCACGATCGGCTGGCACGGGCACGATTGCCGATAGCATCGGGCGTTCGCGCCGATCAACAGCAGGAGAAGCATGCTGAACAACCCCGGTGCGCGCCAGGTCATCACTGCCGTTCTTCTACCGCCGGCCAAGTTCCTGCTGCGCATCAAGGTCTCTCCGGATGCCATCACCGTTCTTGGCACTGTGGGAGTGGTGCTTTCAGCACTGATCTGCTTTCCGCATGGCCACTTCATTCTTGGCTCACTGCTCATCACGACCTTCACGCTGACCGACCTCCTCGATGGAACGATGGCCAGGCTTGCAGGCACGAGCGGACCTTGGGGCAACTTTCTGGATGCGACTCTTGATCGCGTTGCTGACGGAGCGATCTTTGCCTCATTCATCTGGTGGGCGCTGCTGAACGATCAAGTCGGTGTGGGGCTTGCAGCCAGTCTTGCTCTGATGACCGGCCAGGTGACCTCGTACGCCAAGGCTCGTGCTGAAGCGGTGGGTGCAACCGCCAATGTGGGGATTGCCGAGCGAGCTGAGCGACTCATCATTGTGCTGTTGGCCGCATTCCTCACCGGTTTCGGCGTGCCATACGTCCTGCCGGTGGCCTTGTGGCTGATCGGTGGACTGGGTGTGATGACGATCGTTCAGCGGATCGTGCACGTGCGCGGACAATTGCGATCATGATCGATCGCTCGGTGCTGCGCGATCGTGCGACTGAAGAGGCCTTTCGGCTTGCCTGGTACGGAAGTCGGCACCTTCCAGAATCCAGTGTGCGCTCGATCTTCATGATTGCTGCAGATCAGATCTACCGGCGCAATGGCGCCAGTGTGGATCGCCTTCGCAAGAATCTGGCTCGAGTTCGGCCGGACTATTCAGCCGAGCAGTTGGAGCAGATCACGCGCGCCGGCATCAACAGCTACATGCGATATTGGATGGAGGCGTTCAGACTGCCGTCGTGGACGATCGAGCAGATTCGAGAGCGCTTCTATCTGGACAACACTGAAATGCTGGACCAGGCGGTTGCCAGCGGCACCGGTGTGATCATGGTGCCTGGCCATTTGGCCAACTGGGATTCTGCTGGGGCCTGGGCCGCGGATAGGTATGGCGGTCTTGCGACGGTGGCCGAGCGACTCAAGCCCGAGGGGCTGTTCACGCAGTTCCTGGAATATCGACGAACCCTGGGCATTGACGTGTTGCCCTTGGGTGAAGCCGATGTGGTGCGCTCATTGGCCCGCACACTTCAGCGCGGCGGGATGGTCGCCCTGCTGGGGGATCGCGACCTTGGTGGCAATGGCGTGGAAGTGGACTTCCTTGGCGGAAGGGCAACGCTACCGGCTGGTCCCGCTCTGCTCAGTGTGCTCACCGGGGCGCCAGTGCTGCCCATCGGACTCTGGTATGACGGACCCAGACTTCGAGGGCATGTGTACGAGCCAATTGTGGCAACACCTGGCGAGGATCGCTCGACTCAAATCCCAGCCATGACTCAGAAATTGGCCGTGAGTCTGGGCCAGGCCATCTATGAGCACCCACAGGACTGGCACATGATGCAGCGAGTCTGGCTGTGAGTTCGGCATTGCGGATCGGCATGGTGTGCCCGTACGCGTGGGATGTGCCCGGGGGAGTTCGCTCGCACGTTGCAGATCTCGCGGCTGAATTGCGCGAGCGTGGGCACTTTGTCGACATTCTCGCTCCGCTTGATGACGACAGCGCACTCGCCGATGAAGTCACCAACGGTGGAAAGCCCATCGCCGTGCGCTACAACGGGTCGGTTGCACGGTTGAACTTCGGCCTGCGCGCCACCCGGCAGGCCCGGAGGTGGATTCAGAACGGCAACTTCGACTTGATTCATGTACATGAGCCAGTCGCACCTGGACTTTCACTCTTGTGCATCTGGGTGGCCGATGGCCCCATCGTTGCAACGTGGCACTCATCCAATCCGCACTCCAGGATCCTGGCGAGCGTCAATCGTCTTGCTCAAACGGCAATGGAGAAGATCAGCGGTCGCATCGCCGTGAGCGAGGATGCCCGGCGAACTTTGGTGGCACATGTCGGAGGCGACGCTGTCTTGATTCCCAATGGTGTGCGCGTGCAGGCATTTGCTCACCCGGGCTTTCATCCGGCGATGAACAACCCAGGTCACTCGCTGCTTTTCCTTGGCCGCCTCGATGAGCCGCGCAAGGGTCTTTCGGTTCTGCTTGAGGCAATGCCGGCGATCATCGCGGCAGATCCTCACGTGCATCTCTATGTGGCGGGTCCCGGAGATCTGGAAGACATTCAGGACGACATGGCACCTGAGATTCGCGATCACGTCACATTGCTGGGACTTGTCACTGAGCAGGAGAAAGCTCAAGCCCTGTACTCAGCTGACGTGTACGTGGCTCCCAACACTGGCGCAGAGTCCTTTGGGATCGTGTTGATTGAAGCCATGGCTGCAGGCACTGCTGTCCTCGCCGCAGACCTGCCGGCCTTTGCTCGCGTACTCAGCAATGGCAGGGCCGGCCGGCTGTTTCCTAACGAAGATCCCCAGGCCTTGGCTGATGCAGCAGTTGCGCTGCTGGCCGATCCGCAGGAACGTCAACGACTCGTTGCTGCCGGATCAGAGCGAGTGCGCAGGTTTGACTGGGGTGTTGTGGTGGACGATGTGCTCGCGGTCTATGACAGCGTCACTGCTTCCGGTGAGCGCGTAACAGAGGATCTCCGCGGACAGATCATGGGGCGCTTCAGCAGTGGACTCGGGCAGGGAGGACGCTGACGTGAACTGGTGGCTGATCGCTCTGGCTGTTGTCGTCATCGTGCTGTTTGCCTGGTATCTCAGCACGACTGCCGGACGCCTGGACCGACTGCATCGCCGCATCGAGACCTCGACATTCGCGCTGGATGCCCAGCTGCTTCGCCGCTCATCGATTGCCATCGAGTTGTCAGTCGCTGAGGTGCTTGATCCGGCATCCAGCGAACTCATCGCCGAGACGGCTCACGACGCTCGCCAGTCAATCGACGGTGACGTGCTTCAACGCATCGCTGCTGAATCAGCGTTGTCCGAGGTGCTGATGCAGGCGCTGGATGATGTGGACGAGGTCAATCTGCTGCGCGAGGACCCTTTGGCAGCGGATCTGCTGGATGAACTCTCATCTTCGATTCGTCGCGTGGAACTCTGCCGCCGATTCCTCAACGACGCAGTGTTGGCCTGCAGCGCGATTCACGAGCATCGCCTCGTGCGATGGTTTCGGCTCGCGGGCCACACACCAGTGCCCACCACCTGGGAAATGGATGATCGGCAGCCTCAAGGGCTGGGATTCACCGAGTCCTGACGACTGCACATGATGGGTCAGATCTGTCGGCTCTACGATGGTGGTTCGTGAAAGCTGGGATTCCAGCTGTGTAAAGAGGATGGTGCATGTGTCTGCTGAGCCTTTAGTCGGTACTGATCGCGTCAAGCGCGGCATGGCCGAGATGCTCAAGGGCGGAGTCATCATGGATGTCGTCACTCCGGCGCAGGCCAAGATCGCTGAAGATGCAGGCGCAGTGGCCGTGATGGCTCTGGAGCGCGTGCCCGCAGATATTCGCGCGCAGGGCGGCGTTTCGCGCATGTCCGATCCCGACATGATTCAAGGCATCATCGAGATGGTGTCGATACCGGTCATGGCAAAGGCTCGCATTGGCCACTTCGTTGAAGCGCAGGTCATTCAGTCACTCGGGGTCGACTACATCGACGAATCCGAAGTGCTCACTCCCGCCGATTACACCAATCACATCGACAAGTGGAAGTTCACCGTTCCTTTCGTCTGTGGTGCCACGAATCTCGGTGAAGCGCTTCGTCGTATCAATGAGGGCGCAGCAATGATTCGCTCAAAGGGCGAGGCTGGCACCGGTGATGTGTCCAACGCCGTCACCCACATGCGCACGATTCGAGCTGAGATCAATCGCTTGAGCTCCATGGCTCCAGACGAGCTGTATGTCGCTGCGAAAGAACTGCAGGCCCCTTACGACCTCGTCGCCGATGTTGCCAAGCGGGGATCGTTGCCCGTGGTGCTGTTCACCGCTGGGGGCATCGCCACTCCTGCTGATGCGGCAATGATGATGCAGCTGGGGGCTGATGGAGTCTTTGTCGGCTCAGGCATTTTCAAGAGTGGCAGCGGTCAGGCGACTCCAGAGGATGCGTTGAAGAGAGCCACTGCAATCGTTCGTGCAACCCGACACTTCAACGACCCTGATGTCATCGCTGAAGTGTCACGTGGCTTGGGTGAAGCAATGGTGGGCATCAATGTTGCCGACATTCCTGTGCATCATCGCCTGGAGGACCGAGGCTGGTGAGTATTGCCCCACGCATCGGGGTGCTCGCTTTGCAAGGTGATATCCGCGAACATCTGCTGGCCCTGGAGGCTGCTGGTGCCTCGGTTCAGCCAGTGTCGAGCCTGGCCGACTTGGCAGCAGTGCAGGCACTGGTGATCCCAGGCGGTGAGTCGACCACGATGTCCAAGCTTGCGATGCACGATGGGCTCATGGAGCCTCTTCAGCAGGCTCGGAGAGCTGGCATGCCGATGTTCGGATCCTGCGCAGGGATGATCATGTTGGCGGATC